>NZ_JBEXFB010000003.1:0-388670 GCF_040606575.1 Streptomyces sp. NPDC005402 | reverse complement strand
GGGGCTGAGGGTGCCTCTGGGGTCGCGGCGGGTGGTCCGCGGCGGGCGCGTTCGGCTGCGGAGGGGTCGGCGAGTCAGGCGGAGGGGTCTGGGGCGGCTGGGACGGAAGGTACCTCTGGGGCTGAGGGTGCCTCTGGGGTCGCGGCGGGTGGTCCGCGGCGGGCGCGTTCGGCTGCGGAGGGGTCGGCGAGTCAGGCGGAGGGGTCTGGGGCGCCGGGTGCGGTGGGCGCGTCGGGGGCTGGAGGGCGTCCGGTGCGTTCGGCTACGGAGGGCTCGGTGAGCGAGGCGGAGGCGTCTGGCGCGGTGGGCGCGTCCGGGGCTGGTCCGCGTCGGGCGCGTTCGGCTGCTGAGGGCTCGGTGAGTCAGACCGCGCCCGGGGCAACGGAGGACGTTGCCGCGGCCTCGCCGACGGGTGTGCCCCGCCGCACACGCACCGCTGCGCAGGGCTCGGCCAGCCAGACGGCACCAGGAGCCGACGGCACCGATGGCACTGGCGGCACCGATGACGCCGGCGGCACTGGCGGCACCGATGACGTCGGCGGCGCCGCTTCGGCAGCCTCGGCCGGTGGCACGCCCGTGTCGGAGACTCCAGCAACAGACTTGTCCGTGTCCTCGTCGGATGCCCCGGTTAAGGGATCACCTGCACCTGCGTCGGGGATCCCGGTGCCTGATGCGCCCGCCCCTGCGTCGGGAACTCCGGTGTCCGATGCGGCCGCCCCTGCGTCGGAGACCCCGGCGACGGACGCGCCCGCACATCAGCCTCCGGGAACGGCGGCGGGCCCTGTCCCGACCGGACCCCGTCGGGCACGTACCGCCTCGGACGGTTCTGCGAGCCAGAGGGCCACCGCGGCCGGCTCAGAGCCGTCGGCCGGCGACGCGAGCCCGAACCCCGTGCCGCCGAAGCCGGCCACAGCGCCACGCAGCCCGGACGCACCATGGCACCACGCCCGCCCGGCCTTCGACACCCCCGAACAGAAGCGGTCCGCCACTTCCGAGAAGACCGGCGTCTCCGAACGCCCTTCCACATCCAAGGACAGCGGAGTCTCCGAACGTCCTGAGCAGCCCGAGGTGCACACGACCTCCGAGGAGCCCCGGGCAACGGGAGCCTCCACGGTCCCGGAAGACCCTGCGGCTTCGGAAGAACGCACGGCCTCCGACGGAGACCCGGCAGCTTCCGAAGGCCCCGAGGTTCGAGAGCAACCGGCGGCTTCCGGGAAGCCGGCCTCCGAGAAGCCCACGACCCCTGGGGGCTCCGCGGCCCCAGAGGAGTCCAAGGCCCCCGAGCGGCCCAAGACTTCTGAACGGTCCCAGAATTCCAACGTTCCTAAGGATCTCGAGGACTCCCAGACTCCCGAACATCCCGACGGCACCGGACCGAGCCCGGACCCCGCCGCCCCGGCCCCCGGGAACCCGGCCCCCGAGAACCCGTCGCAGGAGGACCCGAACCGGGACGAGCCCTCCACCCCCGAACCCCCCACCACCGACAAGCCCGCAGGAGGCCCGCAGTGAACGACGCTCTCGACGTCGCCCTGCGACTCCTGATCGTCTTCGTCGTCTTCCTCACCTTCCCCCTGATCATCGGTCAGACCGAGCACAAGGTGATGGCCCACATGCAGGGCCGCCTGGGCCCCATGTACGCCGGCGGCTTCCACGGCTGGGCCCAACTCGTCGCGGACGGCGTGAAGTTCGCCCAGAAGGAAGACGTCGTCCCGGCGGGCGCGGACCGCCGTGTCTTCCAACTCGCCCCCGCCGTCGCCCTCCTGCCCTACCTCCTCGTCCTCCTCGCCATCCCGATCGGCCCCGGCGAGGGCGCCGTCGGCGAGGTCGTCGACGCCGGCGTGTTCTTCGTACTCGCCGTGATGGGCGTGGGCGTCCTCGGCTCCCTCATGGCCGGCTGGGCCTCCGCCAACAAGTTCTCCCTCCTCGGCGGCCTGCGCACCGCCGCACAGCTCCTCGCCTACGAGCTCCCGATGCTCCTCACCGCCGCCTCGGTGGCGATGGCGGCCGGAACCGTCTCCCTCCCCGGCATCCTCGACGCCTTCGAGTGGTGGTGGCTGCCCTGGCAGATCGTCGGCGCGATCGTCTTCTTCGTCGCCGGCCTCGCCGAACTCCAGCGGCCTCCCTTCGACATGCCGGTCGCCGACTCGGAGATCATCTTCGGCGCCTACACCGAGTACACCGGCCTCCGCTTCGCCCTGTTCCTCCTCGCCGAATACGCCGGCATCGTCGTCCTGTGCGGCCTGACCACCGTCCTCTTCCTGGGCGGCTGGCACGGCCCCTGGGGCGCCGACGGTCTCGGCTGGGTCTGGACCCTCCTCAAGGCGGCCGTGCTCGCCTTCGTCGTCATTTGGCTCCGCGTGACCTACCCCCGCCTCCGCGAGGACCAGCTCCAGAGACTCTCCTGGACCCTCCTCGTCCCCCTCTCCCTCGCCCAGATCGCCCTCACCGGCATCGTCAAGGTGGTGATCCAGTAACCATGGCCCCGATTCCTGGCTCGGGTCTGGCCAAGGGCCTGGCCGTCACCCTGCGCACGATGACGAAGAAGACCGTCACCGAGCAGTACCCCGACGCCCAGCCCGACCTCCCGCCCCGCACTCGCGGGGTGATCGGCCTGTTCGAGGAGAACTGCACGGTCTGCATGCTCTGCGCCCGTGAGTGCCCCGACTGGTGCATCTACATCGACTCCCACAAGGAGACGGTCCCGGCGGCGACCCCCGGCGGCCGTGAACGCAGCCGCAACGTCCTCGACCGCTTCGCCATCGACTTCTCCCTCTGCATGTACTGCGGTATCTGCATCGAGGTGTGTCCTTTCGACGCCCTTTTCTGGTCCCCGGAGTTCGAGTACGCCGAGACCGACATCCGCGACCTGACCCACGAGCGGGACAAGCTCCGGGAGTGGATGTGGACCGTCCCGGCCCCACCCGCGCTCGACCCCTGCGCCGAGGAACCGAAGGAGATCGCCACCGCCCGCAAGACCGCCGAGAAGCTTGCGGCGGCCCAAGCCGAGCCGACCGCTCCGGCCGATCCCCAGGGGGAAGAGTCGTGACCCTCGCTCAGGAGGCGCACGGCTTCCTCTCCCCGACCGGCGTCGAGATCGCCTTCCTCCTCGTCGGCCTGGTCACCTTGGGCGCCGCGATCGTCACCGTCACCACCAAGCAGCTGGTGCACGCCGCTTTGTGGCTGGTGGTGGCCCTCGGTGGCCTCGCCGTCGAATACCTTCTGCTCACCGCCGAGTTCATCGCCTGGGTGCAGGTCCTCATCTATGTGGGCTCCGTCGTCGTCCTCCTTCTGTTCGGTCTGATGCTCACCAGGGCCCCCATCGGCCGCTCCCCGGACGCCGACTCCGGCAACCGGTGGGCCGCCCTCGTCGTGGCCCTCGCCGCAGCGGCCGCTCTGGTCTGGGTGGTCGTCGACGCCTTCCGCACCACCTGGATCGACCTGGACGGCCCCGCCGCCGGCTCCACCGAGGCCACCGGCGCGAGCCTCTTCCAGAACTGGGTCCTCCCCTTCGAGGCCCTCTCCGTCCTTCTCCTCGCGGCACTGGTCGGCGCGATCGTCCTGTCCCGCAAGGCGAAGGCGGAGTCGAGCTCTCCCCCAGTGAACTCCCGGGCCATGACCGGTAGTTCCCCATCCGCCCCGGATTCCCGCAATCACCTGATCGGGCGAAATGTGTCACCCAAGGGAACTGGTCCCGTCAAGGGAGCCGCGTCGGCCGGGGAAGCCGAGCCGACCCAGAGAACGAAACCGGCGCAGGTAACCGAGTTGGCCAAGGGAACCGAGTCGGCCGAGCAGGAAGGCGCCCGCTGATGCATCTCGCCTATCCCGCCGTGCTCTCCGCCCTCCTCTTCTGTACCGGCCTCTACGGCGTCCTCGCCCGCCGCAACGCGATCCTCGTCCTGATGTCGGTCGAGCTGATGCTCAACGCCGTCAACCTGAACCTGGTCGCCTTCGACGTCTGGCTCAGCAAGACCGCCGAGGAGACCCTGCACTCCGGCCAGGCCCTCACCCTGTTCACCATCGCCATCGCCGCCGCCGAGATCGGCATCGGCCTCGCGATCGTCCTCGCCGTGCACCGCAACCGCGGCACCGCCGACATCGACAAACTCCGCGACTCGGCCGAGGGCCACAACCCCGACGACCCCGACGACTCCGACAGCGAAGCCCGTCCGGCCGAGCAGGCCGCACGATCCGGGCGGACCGGGAAGGCTGAGGCCACCGCGTGACCACGACCACCCTCGCCGTCCTCGTTCCCCTCCTTCCCTTCCTGGGCGCCGCGGTCGGCCTGCTCCTGGGCCGCACGGCCCCAGGCTTCGTCCGTCCGCTCGCCGTCGTGCCTCCCCTGGCCGCCCTCGCGCTCGCCGCGGTGGTCGCCGTACGCCAGGGCGGCGACCAGGCGGTGGACGCCGCCACCGAACTCACCCCCACCGGTTCGGTCCCGATCGAACTCGCCCTGCACATCGACGGCTTCGCCGCCCTCGTCGCCGTCCTCGTCGCCTTCGTCGCCACCTGTGTGCAGATCTACTCGACGGGCTACCTGCGCGACGACCCGCGCTACCCCTCGTACGCCGCTCTCGTCTCCCTCTTCACCTCCGCGATGCTGCTCGTCGTCTACTCCGGCGACCTGATCGTGCTGCTGGTCGGCTGGGAGATCATGGGCATCTGCTCGTACTTCCTGGTCGGCCACTACTGGGAGACCCCGGAGGCCCGCGCCGCCTCCCTCAAGGCCTTCCTGGTGACCAAGCTCGGTGACGTCCCCTTCCTGATCGGCCTGTTCGCGTTGGCGACCGACGCCGGCTCGTTCCGGATCACGAAGGTCCTCGACGCCGTCGCGCACGGCGGACTCGACCACCCGACCCTGATCGCCCTGCTCCTCCTCGCAGGCGTGGCGGGCAAGTCGGCGCAGTTCCCGCTGCACACCTGGCTCCCCGACGCGATGGCGGGCCCCACGCCTGTCTCCGCGCTGATCCACGCCGCGACGATGGTCGCCGCCGGTGTCTACTTCATCGCCCGTCTCCTCCCGGTCTTCGAGGCCTCACAGGCCGCGATGGTGGTCCTCGCCGTCATGGCCGCAGTCACGATGCTCGGCTCGGGGCTCGCCGCGCTCGCCCAGGACGACATCAAGCGCGTCCTCGCCTACTCGACGATCGGGCAGCTCGGTTACATGACCGGTGCCCTCGCCGTCGGCGACCGCGGTGCCGCCGTCTTCCACCTTCTTTCCCACGGCGCCTTCAAGGCGCTGCTGTTCCTCGCTGCCGGCGTGATCATCCACGCCGCCGGCACCAACTCACTGGCCGCGATGTCCCGCATGAAGGACCTGAGCGCCCGCGTCCCCGACGCCTTCTGGACGATGACCGTGGCGCTCCTCGCACTCGCCGCGATCCCGCCCTTCAGCGGCTTCTTCTCCAAGGAGTCCGTCCTCGGCGCCGCCGAGCACGTCGCCACCGGCCACACCGAACACGCTCCCGGCGCCGCGGGCTGGATCACCCTGGTGGCCGGCCTCCTCACGGCCGTGCTCACCGCCGCGTACGCGACCCGCCTGTGGCTGCTGGCCTTCCACGGACAAGGCGCCGAGGCCCCCGACCACGGCCGTCAGCCGCTGACGATGAACGTGGTCCTGTGGGTCCTCGCGGCCCCCTCCCTCGCTCTCGGCGCGTTCGCCTACCGCGTGCTGCCCGACTGGTTCGACGGCCGTGACCTCACCCCGACCCTCACCACGTCCGTCGTCGGCACGGGCGCGGCCCTGGTCGGCGGCATCGTCACCTACGCGGCATGGCGGCACACCAGAGCGGTCGCGGCCCGCGTCCCGCTCGGTGCGGTCGCCGCCCACCCCGAGGGCGACGCCGGACTGGTCGAGGCCGAGGCCATCGCCACCCACGAGCCCGCCTACGGAGACGTGGCCTACGCGCCCGACCCCGCGGACCCCGGACGGCTGCTGCTCGGCCCGCTGCACCGCCACGCGGCCGTCGGCTTCCACCTGGACGCCCTGTACACGGCCCTCTTCGTCCGCCCGGTCCAAGCCGGAGCCGACCTTGTCCGGTTCCTGGACCGCGAGGTCGTCGAAACCTACGTACGCGGTGCCGGAGCGCTGCCCCGCTGGCTCGGCAGCGCCGTACGACGCGCCCAGACCGGCAATCTCCAGACCTATGTGAGCGCGCTGCTCGCCGGCACCGTCGTCCTCGCGGTCGCCGTCGTCCTCGTCGCCACGGGAGCGTGAGCAGGCGTGATCGATATCAACGAGTCCGTGATGCAGTTCCTTCTGGCGTTCGTCGTGGCCGGCCCGCTCCTCGGCGCCGTCACGGCTGTGCTGCCTGCCCCGCCCGGGCTGAAGGGAAAGTCACCCGACCAGGCGGTACTGCGGCACGGCGTGACCGTCACCGGCGTGATCCTCATCGCCGCGATCGTCCTCGCACTCGGCTTCGACCACGACCATCCGTCGAAGATGCAGGCCACGACCGACATCAGCTGGATCCCCGCACTCGACGTGCGCATCCACCTCGGCATCGACGGCATCTCCCTCCCCCTTCTGGTCCTGACCGCGCTGCTGACCTTCCTCTGCGCGCTCTACTCCTACTTCAAAATGCCGTCGGGCCCGAGCCCGAAGGCCTTCGTCGCGCTGCTGCTCGTCCTCGAATCGGGCACCCTCGCGACCTTCGCCGTCCTCGATCTGCTGCTGTTCTTCCTCGCGTTCGAGATGGTGCTCATCCCGATGTACTTCCTCATCGCCCGCTGGGGCGGTGCGGACCGCCAGGCCGCCGCCTGGCGCTTCATCCTCTACACACTGCTCGGCTCGGTCGTCATGCTGCTCGGCCTGCTCCTGATCGGAATCAAGGCGGGCACATTCGACATGGTGGCACTCGCCACTGACAACGGCCGGTCACTGACCGCATCCGTGCAGGTCATCGCCGTTCTGGCGATCGGGATCGGGCTCGCGGTGAAGACCCCGATGTGGCCCCTGCACAGCTGGTTGCCCGACGCCCACACCGCCGCGCCGACCGTCGGGTCGGTGCTGCTGGCCGGCGTTCTGCTGAAGATGGGCACGTACGGGTTCGTGCGGATTCTGCTGCCGATCGCGCCCGACGGCTTCCGCGACTTCGCTCCCTACCTCGCCGCCTTCGCCGTGGTCGGGATCATCTACGGATCACTGGCCTGCCTCGCCCTCGCCAAACGGGGCGCGAAGGGCGACCTCAAGCGCCTCATCGCCTACTCCTCCGTCGGCCACATGGGCTTCGTCCTGCTCGGCATCGCCACCATGACCCCGACCGGTGTGAACGGCGCCCTGTTCGCCAACGTCGCCCACGGCCTCATCACCGGCCTCCTGTTCTTCCTCGTCGGCGCCCTGAAGGACCGCACCGGCACCACCGACCTCGACACCCTGGCCGAGGAGACGGGCGCCGCCCTGTACGGCAAGGCCCCCCGCCTCGGCGGCCTGCTGGCCTTCGGTGCGGTCGCCTCGCTCGGACTGCCCGGTCTCGCCGGATTCTGGGGCGAGATGCTGGCGCTGTTCGGTGCCTTCAAACCCGCCGACGACCTCAGCCGCCCGGCCTTCCTCACCTTCATGGCGATCGGTGCGTTCGGCACCCTGCTGACGGCCGCGTACATGCTCGTCGTGGTTCGCCGCGTCTGCATGGGCGCCGTACCCCACGACGCCCCCCGGCTCGCCGACGTCCACGCATACGAGTTCGCGGCCTGGACGCCGCTCGTCGCCCTCACCGTCGTGGCGGGTCTGTGGCCGAAGGCCCTCCTCGGCCTCACCGACCCGGCCGTCCAGCAGCTCCTCGCAGGAGGCAACCGATGAGCACCCTGGCCGCCACGACCCAGCCGTTGGCTTCTTCGGCCGAGCCGCTCACCGCGACGGCCGCGAACCTCGTCCAGTCCGTCGACTGGCTCACCATCGCCCCGCCGACCGTCGCGGCGATCGTCGGACTCGTCGTCCTCGTCGCCGACCTGTTCGTCGGCGAGCACAAGAAGGCCCTGCTCGGCTGGATCTCGGTCGCGGGCCTGGCCGCCTCCGCGCTCCTGCTGCTGCCCCTCCTGGACGGCGACCGCAGCACCTTCTGCCTGACCGGCGAAGGCGGCGTCTGCAGCTACACGGCCGACCGCTTCACGCTCGTCATCCAGTTCCTCGTCCTCGGCGGCGCCCTCCTGACCGCCCTCCTGTCGGTCACCGCCCTCAAGGACGCCGACAAGAAACTCCCCGAAGGGGAGTACTGGTTCCTGCTGCTCTCCTCAGCCGCCGGCGCCGCCCTCCTGCCGGCCTCCCGCGACCTGGCCACCCTGATCGTCGCCCTGGAAGTCGCCTCCCTGCCCGCCTTCGCCCTCGTCGGCATCCGGCACGGCGACCGGAAGTCCTCCGAAGCGGCCCTGAAG
Source organism: Streptomyces sp. NPDC005402 (assembly GCF_040606575.1). Classification (NCBI taxonomy): domain Bacteria; kingdom Bacillati; phylum Actinomycetota; class Actinomycetes; order Kitasatosporales; family Streptomycetaceae; genus Streptomyces; species Streptomyces sp. NPDC005402. The sequence continues at coordinate 380,303 of NZ_JBEXFB010000003.1, read as the reverse complement.
TTCTTCCTGTCCTCGGTCACCGCGACCGCGGTCAGCCTCATGGGCATCAGCTTCGTGTACGCCTCCACGGGCACCCTCTACCTCACCCAGGTCGCCGACCGCATCCAGCACGTCGACGGACAGCTCCACACCCTCGCCCAGACCGGCGTCGTCCTCACCCTCGTCGGCTTCGCCTTCAAGACCGCCGCCGTGCCCTTCCACTTCTGGGTGCCCGACACCTACGTGGGCGCGCCCCTCCCGATCGCCGCCTACTTGTCGGTCGTCGGCAAAGCGGTCGGCTTCTCCGGCCTGATCCTCGTCACCGTCGTCGCCCTGCCGTCGTACGCCGACGTCTGGGGCCCGGCACTCGCCGCGCTGGCCGCCCTCACCATGACCGTCGGCAACGTCGGCGCCCTCCGACAGCAGGCCACGCGCGTGTACAGCGCCGTACGGCTGCTCGCCTGGTCCTCCGTCGGCCAGGCCGGCTACCTCCTCGTCCCGATCGCCGCCGCCGCGTACTCCGACGACGCCGAGCGTTCCGTCGGCTCCACCCTCGCCTACGCCCTCATGTACGGCGCCGTGAACCTCGGCGCCTTCGCGGTGGCCGCACTGGTGGGCCGTACGAAGGCCGCGAACCGCATCACCGACTACCGCGGCCTCTACGCGACCAACCCGCTCGCCGCCCTCCTGCTGGCTTTCTTCCTGCTCTGCCTGGCAGGGCTGCCGCCGGGCATCATCGGCCTGTTCGCCAAGGTCACCGTCTTCTCGGCGGCCGTGGACGCGGGCCTCGGCTGGCTCGCCGTGGTCATGGCCGTCAACGTCGTGATCGCGCTGTTCTACTACCTCCAGTGGACGACGCTGCTGTTCCGGGCCCCGGAGGGCGAACCCGCCGCGCACCGTGTCCCCGCCCCCCTGACAGCCGTGCTCGCCCTGACCGGCGTCCTCGGCGTCGCCCTCTCGGGCGCGCCCCAACTGGTGCTGCGCTTCGCCGACACCGGTCTCTTCTGAACCGGCCCTCCCGAACCTGAACCGCCCCCTCCTGGACCGTCACCCGGACGGCCCACCTGGGCCTCCGTGCGCACAAGGGAACTAGTGGCCGCCGCCTGGCGTTGAGCAAGACGGGAAGGTCCACTGGACGTGACACCACGGACCGGTGGCATCGGAAGACATCGGAGACCAGCAAGCAAAGGGTTCCCCTGCTGCACCACTTGGAGGGCGTACCGTGCACCGCCGGCACAACGGGCTCAGGACCGCAGTCCTCCTCGGGGGACTGTCCGCACTCATCATCGTCATCGGCAGCTTCTTCGGCCGCATGGGGTTGGTCGTGGCCGTCCTGATCGCGCTGGGCACCAACGCGTACGCGTACTGGAACAGCGACAAGCTGGCTCTACGCGCGATGCGCGCCCGCCCGGTGAGCGAGTTCGAGGCGCCTGCTCTGTACCGCATGGTCCGAGAACTCTCCACCCAGGCCCGTCAGCCCATGCCGCGCCTGTACATCTCGCCGACCGAGGCGCCCAACGCCTTCGCGACCGGCCGCAACCCGCGCAACGCCGCCGTGTGCTGCACCGACGGCATCCTGCGCATGCTGGACGAGCGCGAACTGCGCGGCGTCATCGGCCACGAGCTCAGCCATGTCTACAACCGCGACATCCTGATCTCGTCGGTCGCCGGAGCCCTCGCCTCCGTGATCATGTTCCTGGTCAACTTCGCCTGGCTCATCCCGATCGGCCGCTCCGACGACGATGACGGCCCCGGCCTTCTCGGCATGCTGATGATCATGATCCTCGGACCGCTGGCGGCCAGCCTCATCCAGCTCGCCATCAGCCGCTCCAGGGAGTACGAGGCGGACGCGTCCGGCGCCCAGCTCACCGGCGACCCCCTCGCCCTCGCCAGCGCCCTGCGCAAGCTCGAAACGGGCACCAAGCAACTGCCGTTGCCCCCCGAGCCACGCCTCGAGACCGCGAGCCACATGATGATCGCGAACCCTTTTCGCCCCGGTCAGGGACTGTCCAAGATGTTCTCGACACACCCGCCGATGGCGGAGCGCATCGCCCGGCTCGAGAAGATGGCAGGTCGCCCCCAATGAAAACGATCCTGAACGTCATTTGGCTCGTCCTGAGCGGCTTCTGGCTGTTCCTCGCCTACCTGGCCGCGGGCGCGCTGCTCTGCATCACGATCATCGGCATCCCGTTCGGCATAGCGGCCTTCCGTATCGGCGTCTACGCCCTGTGGCCCTTCGGGTACACCACGATCGAGCGCCGGGACGCGGGCGCTCCCTCCTGCGTCGCCAACGTCCTGTGGCTGGTCCTCGCCGGCTGGTGGCTGGCCCTGGGCCACATCGCCACGGGTCTCGTCCTGTGCGTCACGATCATCGGCATCCCGTTCGGCATCGCGAACTTCAAGCTGATTCCCGTGTCCCTGTTCCCACTGGGCCGCGAAATCGTCCCCACGGACGAGCCGTTCGCGACTCGCTGACGGGCGGCCCGGGGAGCGGGAGCGGTCACCCGCAGATGACGTGGCGTCCCCGCAGACCTCCCCACCGCCCGCCAACCTTCGAGGAACTCCTCGCCTCTCTCATCGAGGACGATCGCGTCGACGTCCACCCCGCCCGAGCACCTCGCCTGAGCGGAGGTCGGCCCAGGGTTTTCCACAACCCAGAGGTTGTCCACAGGCCTGCCCGGCTGTCAGTGCCACCCTGCATCATGAATGCATGACCGAGAGCGAGCAGTTGCTGGCACGGGTGGCGGACAAGGCCCGCAACACCCGTCCGTGGGGATGGACCTCCCTCCCTGAGCCGGTGGACGCGACCACCCTGGCCCGCGCCGAATCCGCGTTGGGCTTCCGCCTGCCCCCGCTGCTCGCCGACCTCTACCTGCGGATAGGCGACGGTGGATTCGGCCCGGAGTACGGCCTGTTGCCCCTGCTCGACAGTGCTCCGGCCGGCGAGCCCGCAGCCGTCGTGCAATACCTGGCCAACTGCAAGAGCGGTCGCAAGGACCCCGACTGGCCCTGGCCCGAGGGCGTCCTGCCGGTCTCCCACTGGGGTTGTGCGATGTACGCATGCGTGGACTGCCACAGCCCGGAAGCCACCGTCCTCCTCTTCGAGCCGAACGCCGGCGACCGCGACCACTCCTGGTTCGTGGACGCCCCCGCCCTCACGGACTGGCTGCAAGCCTGGGTCGACGGCACGGGCTGGTACGAGGAGATGAACGAGGAGCTGGAGATGACTCCCTGGGCGGAGTTCCCGATACGCACGGCACCCCCGACCACCTGACGTTCCTCCGAGGCACCCGCCCGCTGCCCTACCGCCCCGCCCACCACTTCCGTGCGCCGTACGCCACCACCCCGACCGCCAGCACCCCCGCGCCCACGACCACCGAAACCCCGGGCAGCGCGAACGCCAGCACCACACACCCGAGCAGCCCCACCACCGGCACCACCCGGGCCGCCGGAGCCGAACCGAGCGTCCACGCGGACGCGTTGGCCACCGCGTAGTACGCGAGCACACCGAAGGAGGAGAAACCGATCGCGCCCCGTACGTCCACCGTGGCGGCGAGGACCGCGACCACCGCACCCACGGCCAGCTCGGCCCGGTGCGGCACCCGGAAACGGGGATGCACCGCGGACAACGCGCCCGGCAGATGCCGATCCCGGGCCATAGCCAGCGTCGTCCTTGAGACGCCCAGAATCAGCGCGAGCAGCGAGCCGAGCGCGGCCACGGCGGCACCCACCCGCACCACCGGCACGAGCCCAGGCACGCCTGCAACCCGCACCGCCTCGGCAAGCGGCGCGTCCGCGCGGCCCAGAGCATCAGCGCCCAGCACAGAAAGGACCGCCACAGCCACACCCGCGTACACCACCAGCGTGATGCCCAGGGCCAGCGGGATCGCGCGGGGGATGGTCCGCGCGGGGTCCCGAACCTCCTCACCGAGGGTCGCGATGCGCGCGTACCCCGCGAACGCGAAGAACAGCAGACCGGCCGCCTGCAGGACCCCGCCCGGACCGCCGGAGACACCGGCGTCCAGCCGCCCGGCATCCGAGGCCCCGGACCCCAGGCACACGACCACCACGGAAGCGAGGACAGCGAGGACCACCGCCACGATCGCCCGGGTCAGCCAGGCGGACTTCTGGATCCCGCCGTAGTTCACCGCGGTCAGCGCCATCACGGCCGCGACGGCCACGGCATGGGCCTGCTCCGGCCAGACGTACGCACCCACCGTCAGCGCCATCGCCGCACAGGAGGCCGTCTTTCCGACCACGAACGACCAGCCCGCGAGATAACCCCAGAACGGTCCGAGCCGCTCCCGCCCGTACACATAGGTGCCGCCGGAGGCCGGATAGAGGGCGGCCAGCCGCGCTGAGGACGTGGCGTTGCAGTAGGCGACCACGGCGGCGACCGCGAGCCCGACCAGCAGCCCTGATCCGGCCGCGCTCGCCGCGGGACCGAGGGCGGCGAAGATCCCCGCGCCGATCATCGACCCGAGACCGATGACGACGGCGTCCCCTACCCCCAGCGTGCGCCGCAGTTCGGCACCGGAATGCGTCATGAGCCGCACCCTACTGACCCCGTGCAACCGCGGGACGGGGCCCTGACGTCCTCTTCAGCAACAAGACACGAACACCCGCTCGACGAACACGACACGCAGGCCGCACGCCTAGGACGTACGACCCAGGCACATGAGTGCTGAGCGCTCGCCCGGTCTGCCGGGATGTAGATCACAGTTCCCGGACAGTGCGGGCACAGCGTGGAAGGGCAGGTTCAGGGCATGAGCATTATCGGCTGGATCATCCTGGGGCTGTTGGCCGGAGCCATCGCCAAGTTCCTGCTGCCGGGCCGTGACCCGGGCGGCTTGATCGGGACGACTCTCATCGGCGTCGCGGGCGCCTTCATCGGCGGCTGGATATCGGCCCGTTGGCTCGACCACCCGGTCTCCAAGAGCTTCTACGACGGACCCACCTGGGCCGCCGCGATCGGCGGCTCCCTCGTGCTCCTGATCGCCTACCGTCTCCTGTTCGGCAACTCGCGCGACTGACCCCCGAACCGCAGCCAGCAGGCGAGAAGGGTGGGCACCGGCCAGGTGCCCACCCTTCCTCGCGAATCGCTGCCGGGGCCGGTGCCGGCACCGGTCGGCGAATCAGCAGCTCACCGGTAGTTCACGTACTGCCCACTTGATCGCCTGACCTGCACGTTATCGGCGAAAGGCCGGTTGACGTGCGAAAACTACTGACAGTGTTTGCCAACGTTGCGCACTGTCATTCGGGGTCTTGTGCCCGGCATGTGCCCTCGCTGCCCCGTTCACTGGAGATCGGTGCGCGCCCCTTGGCCGGGGCGGTCGAAGCCGATGATCGTGGCGGGCTTCCATGCGGGCGAGCGGCCGAACGTCCGATCCTCCTTGGGCAGCTCTCCGCGCCCCCGCGACCGGTACGTACGGACCGTCGCCTCGCTCACGCCCCAGTACTCGGCGACGTCCGCGATCGTCCAGTAGTCCGCCTTCGGGTCGACCGCCATGCCGTGACTCCTTGTCGTCGTGATGTGGACAAAGTCTATGCACCTCCGACCTCGGCGACACCCCTCGAACTTTGCTCCATTGATGTTGACAAGGTTCCGGCCGGGCCGTAACTTTGTCAATGTCAGACGGACAAGGTTCTAGTCCGCCTACAGAACGGCCCCCGGCGGTGCTCCAACACCGACCGAGGGCCTGACGGAATCAACCCGACTGCACCGGGAGACCCGCTGTGACGCATCTTTCCATCCGCCGTGAGCGCCGCACCAACCGCCGTACGCTGCGCGCCGAGCTGCGCCGCCGTACGGCCGCCGGCCGCCTCGCCTCCAGCTGCCACCGCCGCCCCCGCTCCCTCGCCACCGTGGCGGTCGCCGCGGGCGTCGCGAAGGACACGGCCGCCGGTGTCGCCAACGGCCTGCGCAGCGTCGCCAAGCGCCTGGCCCTTGCCCCCGCCGCGACCGCCCGCACTCGCCGCACCGTCGCCGGTGGCCGCGCCCGCCGCACCCACACCGTGACGCGCTGGACCCTGGCGCAGGTCGCCCGCATGGTCGAGGCCTACCGGCCCCGCAAGCCGGAGTACAAGGCCGCCGCCGCCCGCCTCGTCGCCTTCACGGCCGCCGCGTAGCCACTCCCGGCACGCCCCACAGACCACCGTCCGGGGCAGGCGGGGAGGCCTCCCCGGGCGGTGCAGACCCATCGTCCCGCTTCCACCAGGAGCAGGGCGAGACAGGAGTCAGACCATGCAGAGCACCACCCCCCGCGGCGGGACGCCCCTCACCTCCAGCCCGGCCGCCGAACCCAGCGACCTCGCCGTCGCCATCCGCGTCGGCCGGCGCATGCTCGCCCACTACGGCGACGCGAGCGGCTTCGACGTCTTCGCCTACGCCCAAGCGCACGGCGGCCTCGCCGAAGGCCTCCGCATCCTGCTGCGCGCCCTCGACGCCGAGGACGGCGAGCAGCCCGGCCCCCGTACTGCGGGAAACCTCGCGCTGCGCTGCCCGGCGGCGCACTCCGAGGACCCCGACCCCTGCAACGGACCGGTCGTCGTCACCGTCCTCGACGCGCAGAACGCGGGCGTGGACGGCTGCGAGCACCACGGCGCCCGTCTCCTCGCGTCCCTCGACGGTGGCCGCGTGTACGCCCTCCCGGACGCCCCGGACGGGGCCGCGATCCGCGTCTTCAAGGCCGCCGACGCCACCCGCCCGTTCCCCTGGTTGACGGACGCGCCGCGCACCCGCGGCGGTCAGCTGTCCCGCGCCGAGGTCCGCGAGCGGGGTGAGCGCGCGTGAGCACCGAGCCCCGCACCGTCACGGTCACCGTCCTCGTCTCCAAGTCACTGGAGATCGACGAACCGGCCTGGTGCGCCGGAGACCACCCGGGCGCCAACTACGTGCCCGACATCACGCACAACGGGCCGGAGGTGTCCGCCCGCTTCGAGACCCGGCACGGGCCCGTCGACTACCTCACCGCGTGGATCACGCAGGCCCCGTACGGCGAGCTGAGCCCCGAGCCGCAGCCCATGGTCGCCGTTGAGTTCGGCGGTAACGCGAACTCCCTGGACCCGGACACCGTCCGCTCCTTCACCGCGCTCACCCGGGCGCACCTCGACATCCTCGACGTCCTCGCCAACGAGTGCGACCGCCTGCGAGAGATCGAGGGCCCGTGAGCGCCCGACCCGTGCGCCGGCCGACCGAGCGCGCCGCCCTCGCCGCGGTGTGCCGGTCGCCCCGGCGCCTCCCGCCCGTCCCCGCCCTCATGGCCGCGCTGCTCGACGCGAACGAGCGCCGCGACCGCGAGGGCGCCACCTTGGCCGCGCACCGTGTGGTGCGGGCCGCCGCCCCGGAGGTGGGCGAATGACCAGCACCAGAGAACTCACCAAGGGACAGACCCACGTCCTCCGAGCGGCGGCCGTGGCCATGGTCGTCGTCGGCGGCTTCGGCGCGTGGGGCACCTACAGCAACGCCGCCGCCGAGTTCCACCGCCAGGCGACCGCGGCCGGTGTCGTCGCCGCCGGAGAGGGCCTCACCCTGATCCTGGCCCTGATCATGCTCGGGCGGACCATGCTCGGCCAGCCGTCCCCGTTCGTGGTGCGCGGCGGCATGTGGCTGGCCCCGCTGTCCGCCGCCTGCATCGGCATCACCATCGCCTCGGACGTGCGCGAGGCCGCGGTGTACGCGGTCACCCCGCTCGCCATGTCCGGGGCCGCCGAGGGACTCGGCCTGATCGCCCGCTCGATCGTCGTCTACCGCACCGGTGTGGACGCCGAGGCGATGCGCCGCAACGCGGACGCTGCCCGGCAGCTGGCGTTCAACCGGGCCGTCGCCGAGAAGCACCCCGGCGGCTGGAAGAAGAAGGCCGCGGTGCGCAGGTACTGGCGGCTCGCGAAGTACGTCGGTGTCGGCGATGCCGAGCTCGGCGCGGGCCTGGTCGATGTGCAGCGCGTCCGGGTGCGTGACGGCGCCGATGCGGCCCTCGCCGACATGTACGGCGTGACGGCCCCGGCCGCCGCTGCCTCGCAGTCGACGGAGGTCCGGCCGGCGTCCGCGACGGAGGCACTGCGGGTGCACCTCGCGCAGATGGACCCCGTCGAGGCGATCCGGTTCGCGGCTGTTGCGCGACCTGATGCGCCCCCGGCCGAACTCGCCGTGATCCTCGGCACCTACGGCGTGACGGTCGACCCCGTGGCGGTCGCCCTGGTCCTCGGCCAGGAGCCCCCCGAGTACGAGGTGACCCGACCTGATGCGCCTGTTGCGCCGCAGCTCAGCGAGTTGCCCGCGCTCGGCGTGCAGGGCGCCGTCGAGGAGGCCGCAACAGCCCTCGGCGAGGACGCCTCCGCCCGCGAGATCGCCGAGCACCTGGAACGGATCCGGCGCCTGGTCGTCCCCGAGAACCACATCCGTACGGCCCTGTCGCGGGCCGCGAAGAAGACCGAGCCGGAGGCGCCCGCAACGCCCGGCAACACCCCCATGGAAGGCGGATACGCGTGATGCGCTGGCTCATCCTCGGCGCCCTGCTCGGGCTCCTGCTCGCCTACCCCTCGCTCCTCGCCGTCGTCTCGGTCGTCGCCGCGATCGTGTCGAAGCCCGTCCTCGTCGCGTTCGGCCTCGGCCTGGCCGCCCGCCCGCACCTGCCCCGGAGGTGGGCCCGATGACCGAGCCGACCCCGCCCAACCTGCCGGAGGCGTACCGCAGATACGTCGAGCAGGCGGCACACCACCGCCCGCCGAACGTGCTCTACGACCAGCACGGACGTCCGGTGCACTTCACCATCGGGCAGCCCCCGCCGCCCGTCGTCGTGCAAGCCCCGGTACAGCAGGGCATGGACCCCGCGCTTCAGCGCCTGATCATCGTCACGTTCCTGATCCTGGCCGTGGTCGTCGTCTGCACCGCCGCGGTGTGCGCGGTCGTCGTCCTCGTCGGCGGAACGCTGATCGGGATCATCGGCACCGTCTCCGCGAACCTCCCGATGATCGGGCTCTCCCTGGTCGGTGTGATCCTCGCCGCCGGGTGGGCCGCCGCGAAGATCCGGCCCGCCTCCCGTACACAGCTCACCGGCCGCAAGCGCCGCTGACCTGCAACGGAAGGAGGCCAGATGCTCCGCAAGCCGTGCCCGAAGAACCAGTGCCGCCAGTGCTGGACCCACGCCTACGACCCCGACATCCACAAGCGCCTCCGCCCTCGCGAGGACTGCGGGCCGTGCGTCGACCACATGCGCAACGGCTGCCCGCCCGAACTGATCCAGAAGTAACCCCGAGACCAAGCCCACCACCACGGAGGACTGATCCATGGCCAAGGACCTCAACTTCAGCGACTTCACCCTCGGCGAGAAGGCCCGCATCGTCGGCCTGGTCGCCCGGATGGGGAAGCGCGGCCTGGCCGGCGACACCGTCGACCTCAGCGACCTGAAGAAGCGCGTCGAGCGCATCGAGAAGAACGCCGAGCGCCGCAAGAACGGCAAGTAGCTCCACCCCGGGGACGGCCCGCAACTGCCAGGTCAACGGCCGCCCCCGGGCCCCGGACCGCCCAACAGAACGACCGGAGAGCCCAGCATGACCGAGACCGCCACACACCCGCTACACGCCACCACCGCGCCCCCGACCCCCGAGGCGCCGCCGCAGACCCCGGCCCCTATCGACGACACGGCGCCCGCCCCGGTCGTTCCCGTCGACAACCCCAAGCTGCCCGACCCCGGCGTCACCACCGAGAAGCGCCGCCCGATCATCGCCCCATGGCTGCGCTCCCGCCGCGACCTGCTCGCGACCGTCGAGCGCGCCGCCGGGCACGCCTGGTACGCCACCGCCTACCACGGACTCCGAGCCCCCTGGTACGCCACCCAGCTCGCCCTCATGGCTCCCCGCGGCACGGCCCGCCTGGTCACCAACACCAACCGGTGGATCTGGGACCGCGAGGCCGCCCCGCTCCGAGACTTCACCGTCCGCCAGGAGGACGTGGAGGAGTACATGCGCCTGGCCCGCCTGCGCGCCGGACGCGTCCGCCTGCGAGGCCTCGTCACCGTCATCGCCTGCACCTTCGGCCTCGGCTTCGCCCTCTGGCTGTACGTCATGGCCCCGCAGTTCCTGTACGTCTTCGCGGCCAGCGGGGTGCTGACCCTCGGCTACTTCGGCCAGCAGCCGGACGCACCGGTGATCGGCCCCGCGGTGATGCGCACCGAACTCCAGAAGCTCACCGGCACGATCGTGCTGCGCGCCCTCGACTCCATCGGCAACGCGAAGATCTCCGCCGCCGTGAAGAAGGGCGGCGACATGAACGGCATGCGCTTCACCTCGGAGATCACCCGCGACGGTCCTGGCTACCGCGCCGACCTCGACTTGCCGTACGGCGTCGTCCCCGAGGACGTCATGGAGGAACGCCAGGCCCTCGCCTCCGGCCTGCGCCGCAAGCTCGGCTGCGTGTGGCCCTCCGGCGACCCCGACGAGCACGAGGGGCGGCTGATCCTGTGGGTGGGCGACAAGCCCATGAACGAGACCACCAAGCCCGAGTGGCCGCTGCTGAAGGAGGGTGAAGTCGACCTCTTCAAGCCGGTCGTGTTCGGCAACGACCAGCGGATGCGGGACATGTTCGTCACCCTCATGTTCGCTTCGGTCGTCGTCGGCTCCATCCCGCGCATGGGGAAGACGTTCCTGCTCCGCCTGCTGCTGCTCATCGCCGCCCTCGACCCGCGTGCCTGGATCCTGGCCTTCGACTTCAAGGGCACCGGCGACCTTGGCCCTCTCGAACCGGTCTGCCACCGCTACCGGTCCGGCGAGGAAGACGAAGACCTCCTGTACGTCCTGCACGCCATGCGGGAGCTGAAGCAGGAACTCACCCGGCGGGCGAAGGTGATTCGCCACCTGCCCAAGTCCCGCTGCCCCGAAAGCAAGGTGACCCCGGCCCTGGCCTCGGACAAGAGCCTCGGTCTGCACCCGATCGTGGTCGGCTTCGACGAGTGCCAGGTGATGTTCGAGCACGAGAAGTACGGCGCCGAACTGGAGTCCATCTGCACGGACATCGCCAAGCGCGGCCCCGCCCTCGGCATCGTCGGCATGTTCGCCACACAGCGCCCCGACGCCAAGAGCCTGCCGCCCGGCATCTCCGCCAACGCCGTCCTGCGCTTCTGCCTGAAGGTCATGGGCCACACCGCCAACGACATGGTCCTTGGTACCGGCGCCTACAAGGCCGGCATCCGCGCCACCATGTTCAGCCGCTCCGACCGCGGTATCTGCTGGATGTCCGGCGAGGGCGACGACCCCCTGATCGTCGCCTCGGCGTTCGTCGACGGGCCGGCCGCCGAGCAGGTCGTGGGCCGGGCCCGGCAGCTGCGCGAGGCGTACGGGAACATCACCGGCCACGCGGTCGGTGAAGGCCCCTCCGAGTCGCGCGGCATGAACGTCCTCGGCGACGTCGCCAAGGTGTTCCGCGCCGACGAGGAGCAGCTGTGGTGCGAGCGGATCGCCGCCCGCCTGGCCGAGTCCTGGCCGGACGTCTACGGCGAGTGGACCACGGCCAGCGTCGCCCCGGCTCTGAAGCCGTGGGGCATCGCGACGACGGACGTGTGGGGCACCACGGAGGACGGCAGGGGCACCACGAAGCGCGGCATCAAGCGCGCCGACGTGGCCGCCGCCATCACGCGCCGTGACGCGGACCGGGCCGCGGCGTAGGACCCGGACGGGTGCTAGGCCTCGCACCAGCAAGTGCTTGGCCTAGCACCTCCGCTAGCACCAGAACATGCCCCTGACCTGTTACCTAGCGCCTAGCAGCAGGGGCCCCCGGGAACCGGAACACACCCAGGATTCGAGGGAGAGAGCACCCATGTGGGTTGCGATGGCGGTCGTCGTCGTCTGGCTCGGCGGCTACGCAGTGTTGTGCATGGTGCGGCCGTTTGGGAAGTGCCGTCGATGCCGTGGCGCGGGCGAGCTCGAGCGGTTCCGGAAGGTGCGGACGTGCCCGCGCTGCCGCGGGAGCAAGCTCCGGCTGCGACTCGGTCGACGCGCGCACAACGCGTGGCAGCGCACGCACGAGGCAGGCGCTCGCTGAGCTGGAAACGGGAACCGCATGCGCTGCCCCAAGCGTCCACATCTGCACCACCAGCGCGGCCAGACCAAGGAGCACCATGAGCAGTACCGTCGACAACCAGTCGGACAAGCGCAAGGAGACCCGAGACGTACTCCTCGACGCGATCAGGACCGAGGTCGAGAACATCGACCAGCGTGAGCACCAGGTCAATCGCGTCGGCATGTTGAACGAGCTGGCCAAGGCCTACGCCCTCGTCTACCACGGCACCACGATCGCGACGCCGCCGAAGAGCTGACGACGCTGGCCAGGCGCCCCGTCACCCCGTCCGACGACGTCCGGAGACGGGGCATCGTCGTGTCTGCGACCACGTTCTGGGGCCGTCCGCCTGGGGAAACCCCGCGATCAGGTGGAACATGGCTGATGCCTAAAGGGCAGAGATCCCGGTGTATCGCTACGCCAAGTGGATTCGGGGCAACGACGTGCCGAAGAAGAGCGACCGCCGAGTGCCCCTCCCTGTCGGCCTCCTGCCACTTCTCACCCAGCAGCAGTTGGAGACGTACTACGGCGTCTCCGACTTCACCGTCCTCCAGTGGATCAAGGCCGGAATGCCCGTGGAGCCATTCAGCGCCCGTGGCCGCCGCTTCGACCTGGCTAAGTGCCAGGAGTGGCACCAACAAGACGAGCTCTCCTGATCGGTGAGTCCGGTGCAGCGCGTCAGTGGACCCATACCTCCGGGCCGCCGCCTCGCCACTCGATCAGCCCGGACGCCTCGACATACGCCTCATCGACATCCTCAATCCCCGCGCGGCGCAGGAACTCGGCGATGTCCCGGAGCCCGTACGCCCGGCCGAGGATCTCCCCGTCTACGCGCACCCGGCGCGCGCCGTCCTCGTCGGGCGGGTACACGACCACGGGCATCACGGAGGCCATGAGGCCAGAGTGGCGTACGGCACCGACAGCGGCACTTCGGCGACGGACCCCAGAGGGAGCGGTGGTCGCCCGTCCAAAATCGTCGGCGTTGCCCTGATCAGCAGCCGTAGCATGCCCGCCATGAGCAACGCAGCTGCCCCCCGTGAGCGGAATCCCTTCCTTGAGGCCGTCGGCCGGGTGACCGTCGCCGGCGCCCACCTGGACCGCGCGCTCCTCGGCCTGCTCGGCAGCCTTGCCTTCGAACCGACACTGCTCATGCACGCCAACGCCGAGGGCACCGCCCGACTGATCGAGCTCTGCGAGTTGGCTCTGAAGTGCTACGACCACCACGATCCCGCCGACCTGGCCGACGTCAAGGACTGCTTGGCCCGGGCGAAGGCGCTGAAGGACAAGCGCAACACCGTGGTCCACTCGCTGTTCATGCAGGCCGAGAACGGCAACGGTCTCGAAGCGATGAGGCCGGCCCGCAAGACGATCGGCCACTCCGTCACACCGATCACCATCGAGGACATGGAGAGCATGGCGAAGGAGATGGAAGAGTTGCAGAGCGACTTGTTCCGTGCGAGCTGGAACATCAGAACCTCGCAGACTGGCATGCCCCGCATGCGCCGTCCGGGAGAGCCCGCAGAGGCCGCCTCAGAGTGACAGAACAGCGCCGCTCGAAAACCTCGTCATTGAGCTCGGCGGCGCACACTCAGTGTCACAAGACGGACACACCGTCCGCGCCCGCACCCACCGCCGGGCATGATGCCCCCTCGGAACGCACGATCTTGGGGGGTAACCATGCGCACTCGCGCCGCCATCGCCTGCCTCACCGCCGCCCTCGCCCTCACGCTCACCGCGTGCAGCAGCGGGGACAACAGCGACCAGGCCGCCGCGAAGACCAGCACCGCCAGCACACCGGCCTCCAGCCCCTCGGCCAGCACCAGCCCCGCGAAGGCCGGCCACTACGCCAGCGCGCAGGACATCGCCGACGCACTGAGCGCCGCGGGCCTCACCGTCTCCAAGCCGGAGAAGGAGACCGAGAAGAACTACATCAGCGAGGTCGGCGGCACCTCCTACAACTTCACCGTCACCGACCAGGCCAGCAAGGCAGCGGGTACCGCGGGCATTAACATGTTCCCCAACCCCGAGGCCCTCGCCGCGTGGATCCCGCTCTCCAAGAGCTTCGGCGGTGTAGCGGTCACCGGCGACACCTGGGCAGTCAGCCTGCCCACCAGCGGGGACGGGGCCCGCGACAACAGCAAGCAACTCGCCCCGAAGGTCGCCAAGGCGCTGGACGGCACCGTGCAGCAGTAGGCGCCACCGACACCTCGAGGCCCCGTCCACCGGCGGGGCCTTCGTCATGCCAGGGGTGCAGTGCCAACTCCGCGGTCTGCGAAGCGGCAGAGGAACGAGTGTCAGCGCATCCCCTAGGCTTGATGTAGGCGCGGGGCCTCAAGAGATTGGGAGCCCATGCGTACGATCACCGTTCACTTCCTCGGCGGCGCCTTCGACGGACAGACCGAGCACTGGCCGATCTCCGAGTCCCTCGACTGGACTCTCACGATCAGGCCGGACCACGACCCGGCAGTACTCGCCGTCTACGGTCTTCGGTCCATCACGCTCAGCGCGCCGCCTGTGGCCGTTTACCAGTACCGCCAGACCCTTCCTGCCGCAGCGGCGTGAACGAGCCTCAGCGGGCCGCGTACGACCGTGTGCGCGCAATCCCGCCGCGTATGGCCGAGGGCGCAATCTGCTGCAATCGTCACGCGCCCTCGGGGTGAGCCCCGCATCCTGGTTACCCAACCAGCGCACATGGAGGGCGAGATGACGCTCCGGTTCCTCGGCACAACCAGCGACGGCGGCGACTGCCCCACCCTGTACGAGATCGAGGGCACCGCCGAAATCCTCGTGCAGGGCGACCGCGAGACCGACCCCGAGCACCTGGCGCAGCTGCGGGACGTGAAGGAGTCCGAGACCTTCGTACGGGTCCCCCGCGAGCTGCTGACACGCTTCGCGCCCCGCAATGAGCCGTCCCAGGTGATCCCGTTCCGCGACGTGGCGCATGTCTTCTCCGACTTCAAGCACACCGCATGGCGGCTGGAGACCCGCCGCGGCTACGCCACCGATCGAGCCAGTGAGCCGTGGGCCCGCTGGAAGGCCGGCGGGGACGTCGCCCACGATGAGCCGGACGCGTGGCGGCGCAACGTCGCCGAGCAGACCGCGCAGGGCAAGACGTTCGGCCGGGTCCGCCTGGTCGACCGGCCCCTCACCGAGGGACAGCTGTTCCTCCTCAACCGTGCGCCGAGCAACGTCGCTGTCGGCGACGAGATCCGCTACCTGTGGCGCACGGACGCCGAGCGCCTCGGCCTGCCCGACTTCGACTTCTGGCTCATCGACTCCCGCACCCTGCTCCGGTTCGTGTTCGACGAGCAGGACACCACCATGGGCGTCATCGTCTCCGAGGACCCCGCCGAGGTGCTCGCCGCCTGCCAGGCCCGCGACGCCGCATGGCACCACGCTGTACCTGCCGCCGAGTTCGCCGAGCGGGTACGTTCCACCGTGTGACCACCGACTACCAGTCCGGCCGGGTCTCTCTCGGTGCCCGCATGCGGGAGCTGCGCACCGAGACAGGCCTGAACGGGAAGGACTTTGCCGATCGGCTCGGCTGGCAGCGTTCGAAGGTCTCCCGCCTGGAGAACGGCAAGCAGACCCCGAGCCGCGAGGATCTCCAGCAGTGGGCCGATGCCGTCGCCCGTCCCGACGTAGTCGCCGAGTTAGTCGGGCGACTGACCGGGCTGGAGACCCGCTATCGGTCATTGCGCCGGCAGTACGCCACGGGCCACCGCGCACGCCAGGAACAGGGCGTAGTCGAGACAGAGCAGACAACCCTGTTGCGGGCCGTCGAGGTGGTGCGCATCCCAGGCATCCTCCAGACCCCCGAGTACGCGCGTGCCGTCTTCACCGCCAACGCCGCCTTCCGCGACGTGCCCAGCACCGACATCGAGGACGCCGTACGCGCCCGCATGCGGCGACAACAGGCCCTGTACGAGCCGGAGCGCCGGTTCCGGGTGCTGCTGTGGGAGGGCGCGCTGTACGCACTGAACGCGCCCCGTGAGGCGATGGCCGCGCAGTTGGACCGTCTCCGCTCAATGATCGGGCTGGACACGGTTGAGCTCGGCATCATCCCGTTCGCAGCCGAGCTGCGTCGCTCACCCTCGCACGGTTTTTGGATCTACGACCGGCGCCTTGTCATCGTCGAGACCCTCAGCACAGAGATGTGGCTGGACGACGAGGATTCGATTGCCTTGTACGAGAAGGCGTGGGACTGGCTCGCCGAGTCGGCGGTGTACGACGAGGTCGCGCACAGGCTGATCGGACGCGCCACCGCCGCCGTCCAGAAGCTGGCGTAAGCAACCCGCAGCAACCCCCTCGCCTGCCCGCGCAATCGCGCGCAATCGGCGCACAGCCGCGCAACCGCCCTGCCAGCGTGCTGGACATGGCCTTACCGACACGGCTCGCCGAGCTGCACGAGGCCGGGGACGCGTGGCTCGCCGACTGCTCCGCGCACCCGGACCTCGTGCGTCAGGCGTGGGACATAGACGCTCTCGCCCCGATCCCCTCCGGCCCTCACTGGCTCGCCGCGGAATGCCTCCTCGTCGTCGGCATGCAGGCACTCAGCCGCATCCGTGACGAGCACCGCGGCCCCCTGCTCGCCGATCCCCTGCTCGACAGGGCCTGGTGGCTCGTACCGGCCGATGCCGCCGACGAACTCGCCGACGTGCGGGCCGTCGCCGTTTGCCCGGCCGGTACCCCGCTGCACTGCCCGCCCACCGGGTGGCAGGCATGCGGACGCTTCTGGCTGCACCGCCCAGACGGCTCAGGCCAGCTCACCGATCCCGCCGTACTCGCCGCCGCGCTCGGCCCCGGCGGGTACCGACCCTCTACGGAGGCATGATGACGACCACGACCAGGGCGCCCGACGCGGACGAGGACACGCCGCAACTCGGCGAGCTGCTGGTGCAGTCCGCGAGCAACAGCCGTGACCGCGCCGCTGTGCAGGCCCTCGCCGAGGAGGAGACCCTCCTCGCTCACCCCACCGTTCGGGCCGCTCTCGTCGTCAAGCAGGACGGCCGCATGACGGCCGTGTGGGATCGGCTCATGGGCCGCGTCTACACGCTCGGCCTCGACGACGAACAGCGTGTCTTCCTCGGCTTGGTGCTCTCGATGGTCGGCATCGGCAGCGTGCCGCTCTCGGCCGTCGAGCGCCTCGACGAGCGGCGCCTACTCATCATGCAGCGCGCCATCCTGCGCCTTGCGGGCAACGACCGGATCGCGATCGGTACCCGCATCTGAGGAGTGGCGGCCGCCTTTGCTCCCCCGCATGGTCGGCCGCCGTACGACGGCGCCGCGGTGTACGCGTCTCCGCCGCCGGCGCCACCGCCCCGTCTCTCCGTCCTACGGGGTAGGCGGGGCGGCCCCCTACGGGAGGGCACGGCCGAGCTCCTGCGCGAGGTGCTCGCCCGTCCAGATGACGGAGCCGTGCCCCTCCCTGCTGCCCCACAAGCACACCGCCTGTGGGGCAGCCCAGCTTCAGCGCTGCGACGTCGTCCCCACTGGCTGCGCCTGCTCCTCCGCAGCCGTCAGCGGGCGGATGTCGGTGACCCCCAAGAGGCCTGGCGAGCCGTCCGCCAACGCCCCCTCCTGCCACTTCCACGCTTCCGGGCCGCCGTCGAAGACTGCATAGCCGAGGTACCGCAAGGCGTCGTACCGCTCCATCAGCGACGGCATCCGCGAGAAGCTCCACGTGATGTTGATCGGGAACACAGTCTCGTTGGCGAGCCCCAGGAAGAGCCGCCATTCCCCGTCCGGCGCCTCCTCGGTTGTCTGGAATTGCAGGAGCGCGCAGATCGGTTCGGCTTCCATGGTCACTTCCTTCCGACGAGCCCTTGCCAGGACAGAGCCCGCAGCATGCCCTCAGGCGTCGCCTCGGCCCCGTACTGGTTGAACGTGTTGTAGTTGTACGTATCGCCCGCCCCGCCCGCGTACACGGCCGCCAACTGGCCGGCGGACGGCGTCACCGACAGGGCGCTGCTCACCCCAGAGGCGATGTCGAGGGCGCCTCCGGCCACGGAGCGGAAGGTGTCGCGGATCTTCGCGGCCATCGACTGGAAGCCCAGCCTGAGACCCTCGCCGTCCATCACACCGACCTCGTGGAACGCCCGGCTCGGGCTCTTCGTCTTGTGGACCTTCTTTGTCGTGGTCAGCATCCCCTTGGCGATCTTCTCCATGGTCTTCTCGATCGCCTTCTCCTGGGACTTCAGCCCGGCGACGAGGCCCTGCGCGGCGCGGATGCCTGCCGAGTACAGGGCGTCGCCGACCGTGTTGCCGGTCGCGGTCGCGGACTTGGCGAGCTGCGACTGAAGGTCGTTGATCTTCTTCAGCTCGGCCGGAGTTGCCTTCGCCAACGCCGCCGCCGTCGCACCACCCGCCGCGACACCCTTGTCCGCGATCTCTTGCAACAGGTCGGAGCGGAGGCCGGACTTCTTCAGCGCGGCGATGTTGGTCTGGAAGGCCTTCGTCGCCTTCAGCGCCTGCTGCAACCCGACCGTGATCGCCGACACGGAGTTCACGTCCGCATGGCCGGTGGTGATGTCAGCCTCGGAGAGGATCCCCGACGTAATGTCGCTCGCTGCCTTCGCCCTGGCCTTGACCAGGTCGTCGAGCTTCTTCTGCGCCGTCGCCAGCTTCTTCACCACGGAGTCGTGCTGCGTGACCAGCTTCTCCAGCTCCGCGGTGGCCTTCTTCAGGGTCTTCCCGACACCGGACCTCGTGTTGGCCGGCAGCTCCTTCATGATCGCCGCAAGCTTCGACCGCAGCTGTGCCGTGGTGCCGTCGATGCCCTTGATGAACCCCTGGATCGTGTTGACGCCGATGCCGTGGAACACCTTCGACGGCGAGTGAATCCCGAGGACGCTCTTCGCCGCGTCGACCGCGCCACTGACCACGCTGCGCGCCGAGGCGGCCAGGCTCCCCGCCATCGAACGCACACCGTTGATCATGCCCTGGATGAGCTGCGCGCCCGCCCCGGCGAGGTAGCTGCTGAGGTTCCCGAGGGCGGCCCGCGCCTCACCCGGCAGCCGGGCAATCTGCGCCCGCGCTTCCGAGATCTTCTGGCTTGCCGCCGCCCGTAGGGACGCCCCTGCCTCGTTCATCCGCCCGACCAGCGCCGAACCCAACGACGACAGCGCCGACCGCGCCCGCCCCACCAGATCACTCAACAGCCCCGTGACCCTGTCGGCCATGGACTGCACGGCCGCCTTCGCCGTGTTCGTCGCCGAGGAGAAGTCACCACGCATCAGGTCACCGATGACCTGCACGGCGGGGATGACGACACCGGTGATCGTCGCAGCGAGGCTCCCGGAGAGCACCGCGGCAAGGTCGCCGACGAACCCGATCACGGGAACCAGCGCCGGAACAAGCTGCTGAAGCATCTGCGCGGTCAGCTGCGCGAAGATCTCGATCAGCGGGGTCGCGGCGACGAGGAGCTGGCCGGCCGCCACCCCCAGCTGAACCATGCTCGGGCCGACCTGGACGAGGGTCTCGCCGAGGAGCTGGAAGATCGTGACGAGCTGCGTCGCCATCAGATCGGCCAGCGGCTGCACCAGCGCGGGCAGTTGGGCCAGGATCGGGGCGAGGGTCTCCTGCAAGATCCCGGCGACCTGAGCGACGACGGGGGCGAGTGCCTCGAAGGTGACCTGTGCGGCCTCCAGGAGGGGAGTCAGCGCAGGTAGGAGGCTTGCCGCGAGCTGACCGACCACGGGCAGCAGCGGGGACGCGGCGACGACCAGCGCGCCGACCGCGTCCGCGGCCTGCACGAGGACGGGACCGAGGGCAGCGATGATCGGGGACAGGGCGTCCCCGAGGGCGGCGATGAGAGTCTGCACCGGCGGCCCGAGCGCCTCCAGCACCGGCCCGATCACCCCGAGCGCCTGCCCGAGGAGCGGCGCCACCGTAGACGCCAGCATCGACATGGTGGAGAACAGGGCCGACAGCCCGCCCTGCACCGCAGGTGAAGCGAACGCGTCCGCGAGAGATCCGGTGATCTTCTGAAGGGTGCCAATCAGCCCGCCACCAGAGGTCTGCGCCGCCGAGAAGATCGAGCCGAGAATCGAGCCGACGTTCGCCCCGACATCGACGAGATCCCCGATCAGGCCGATCGCCGTCTCAATGGCCTGCTGCATCCGCCCGGACTCGAATGCCTTGCCGAGCTTCTCCCCGATCGTGGCCGCTCCGCTGGCCGCCGCCGCAGTCAGCTTCTCGAAGCTCGGC
Source organism: Streptomyces sp. NPDC005402 (assembly GCF_040606575.1). Classification (NCBI taxonomy): domain Bacteria; kingdom Bacillati; phylum Actinomycetota; class Actinomycetes; order Kitasatosporales; family Streptomycetaceae; genus Streptomyces; species Streptomyces sp. NPDC005402. The sequence continues at coordinate 360,064 of NZ_JBEXFB010000003.1, read as the reverse complement.
CCGGCCGCCGCAGCAACCTGCCCCAGCGCCGTGACCACCACGCCCGGCACACCGGACAGGTTCTGAAGACCCTTCGACGCCGAGCCCAGCGCCTTGCCCAGCGTGCCGGACTCGCCGAGACCCCGGGCCGCGTCCAGCACGCCGGCGCCCATGTCGTGGAGCGCGGTCGCCGTGCTGAGGACGTTCGTCCGCAGCACCGGCAGCACACTCTTCGCGGTGCGCTCCAGGTTGTCGGCGAGGCCCCGGAACACCTCGTTCTGCACGTCCTGCTGCAAGTCCCGCAGAGCCGGGGCCGCGTCGTGGACGGCGGTCGCGAACTTCGCGGCCTCCGGCGACAGCTTGCCCAGCGCCTTCTCGAAGTCGGCCGCCTTCTCCGGGTCCAGCGCCGCCGACAGCGCATCGTCCATGCCGACGGCCGCGAGCTTCACCGTGCCCGTCGCCAGCTGCAATGCGGCCATGCCGGATACGCCGACGGCAGCGGCCGGGGCGATGTTCGCCAGCGTGGCCACCAGGCCGCCCGCGAGCGGCACAGCGGCGCCGATTGCCGCCGACGCCTTCCCGAACCCTGCAGCGATCGACAGGCCCGCGCTCCTGCCTGCTGAGCCCATGCGGCTGAGGAGACCGAGGAACCGGTTCGGTCGGTTCTCGTCGACCCGCACGTTGATCTCGGGGTCCACCGCGTCGACACGGCGCGCGGCGGCGAGGATCTCGTCGAGCTGCCGGGCCGTACCGCGGGCAGACACCTGGACGTTGATGTCCGGGTGGGTGTCGCTGAGGCGTTGGAGGTGCGGGGTGAGCTCGTTGATCTGCCGCAGCGCCTGGTCGATCGAGACGTCCACGCCGATGCGCTGGTTCGACAGCTCGTCCAGCTGCGCGCGTACCCGGGCCAGGTCGCGGTCTACCTGGTCGGAGTTCGCGTCGATCGGGATGTCCGGCAGGTGCGCGAGGAGCCCGCGCAACTCGTTCTGGATCCCCCCGCCAAGCGCCGAACCGACGCTAGAACCCTGCCGGGCAGCATCCGCAATCGTCCCCTGCAACCCCGCCAGGTTGACGTTGAGATGGCTGACCAGGTTGGGAAGGTTGATGTCGTCAGCCACAGGTCACCCCTCCTACGCGGAGCCCCCCGTACGGAAGGCGTCCAGCGACGCACGATCAATGAGCCAGACCCAGCCAGCGCGGCGAGCAGCCACACGGCCTTTCCGGGCAAGATCCCGCGCGTGCTGGGGCGAACATCCGAGGAGCTCCGCCGCCTGCTTCGCGGTCACCTCTTGCACAGTGACACCCAGGTCAACAGGGGTTTCGAACTCGAAAGCGGCTGACTCGGAAGGCCGTTGAGACGCAGCCTCATGCAACGCGTGAAGAAGCCCCCGAGCGGCCGGCGACACCTCGCCCCCATCGGCGCGCACCCGCTCCGTCAGATCCCGAACCAGCACCCGCAGCACCTCCGGCGCGATCGACGCAGGGATCACCACCGACCCGTCCTTCTGGAACAGGAACGCCCACCCCGGCCCCACACCAGACCCCACCGGCATCCCTCGCCCGGCCACCCGAGCAGCCCTCTCTTGCTCCACATCAGGGGCGTCAGACATCAGGACTCCAGGGCGAGGAAGGGACAGGAACCAACGACCCGCACCGGAGGCCAACTCCCGGCTACCAACGCCCCAGGGGGTTGGGGGGACCAACGCCCCCAGGACCAACGCTCGCGTGCGCGCGCGAGGCCGAGGCTCATGGTGTGTCGGGCGGTGTGTCGGGTTCGGGGGGTGGTGTGGCCAGGTCGTCGAGGAGGGCGAGGACGGTGTCTCGCAGCTCGGCGGGGAGGCGGTGTTGGTCGAGGAGGCGGCGGGCGCCGGCGTGTGTGCGCGCCCCGTCGAGGAGGACGGCGGCGACGCCCGCGGCCTTCCGGTCGCGGCTTCCTACCGGGGCGAGGCGTTGGCGTTGCCGGGCGAGTTCGGCGGCTTCGTCGACCGTTCTCACGGGGCGTCCGGGCCCGGCTGCTCGGCAGCCTGGTCCTGCTGCTTGCGTTCGGCCTCGGCGAGGTTGAAGAGCTTCTGTGCGTGCCGTCGGCCGAGGCCGCGGCGGCGGGCCTCACGCAGGCTCTCGCTGCGTTCCCTGGAGGCTTGGACCTTGATACGGGCGGCGGCGATGCGGGCCTGTACCTGCTGCTCGACGTGGGACGTGGACTCGGTCATGGGGTGGGCTCCACAGGGTTGGGGGACTCTTCGACCTGGCTGGCGTGGAAATCCGCCCACTCCTCTTCCGTCATGTACCGGGAGAAGTTGGGGACGTTCGGGGCGAGCGCAACGCGTCCATGAGCCCCGACGTACTGGCCAACCACGAGGCCGTCGGGACCGGGCGCCCAGCAGATGAGCGGCCGGCAGTGATAGGTGGTGCGACCGTCTGGGGTGATGCCGCTGAAGACGGCGACGTATCCGGTCGCCGCGATGATGCACACGGTCCGCCTCCTGTACGTAAAGGGGGATGAGTGACATACATGGCAAACATGGGGCTGACCTGCTGTTTTTTGATGACAGGCATGGGTGACAGGCGTGACAGACATGGCAGAAATGCGGCCTCATTTCTGTCACCATGCGTGCCATGTGTGTCACCTGACTCGATCGGAATCGCCGCAGGTCAGCCCCATGTCTGCCATGGGTGCCATGTGTTCCATGGGGATAGGGGGACGGGCGTGCATCACTCGGCTCCGTCCTCAGGCAGGGCGCCGGGCAGGCTCCACTCGGAGCGCCGATTCCTCCCGAATCCGGAGTGCCGCATGGTGACGTTGAGCTTCCGACGCGCTCGCTGAAGGCTCGACTCGCTGATGCCGTCCTTCCGGGCAGCTGCCTTGATGTCGGCAGCCAGGTCCGCGCCACCCTCGTCTGTGAGGTACGCGCGGAGCCACTCGACGGTCTCGTTCGTCTCGCCTCGGTTGGCCTCCGGCTGGCCCTCGTCGCGCATCACTTCGCGCACGCTGGTCGTTGTCTCCTCTCCGAGGACGAACCGCGAGACGTACGAGGGGCCTTCCTCCGTCTCGACGGACACGGGCTGAATCGCGTACTCGTACGAGGGGAGCCCCAGCCGACCGAGGTTGTTCTTCTCCAGCGACATGACGAACCGATCCGGCTCATCGCGCTCACCGTCCTCCTTGGCGAAAGCGATCAGGCTCCGGATGAGCTGGCCGAAGGCGCCCGATCCGGCGACACGGGCGAGCGGGTCAGCAGTGCCCGACTTGGTGAAGTGGGCGAGGCCGAGGATGGTGAACCGGTGCCGGTCCGCCGCCTCCACGAGGGGTTCGAGTGCCTGGCGCACCTCGGCGGCCCGGTAGTCGTTCACTCCCTTGTCGATGTACGACAGCAGCGGGTCCATGACCAGCAGAGCCACGCTGTAGCGCTCGGCTTCCTTCGCCAGAAGCGAGGTGTCCACGGGCAATGTCAGTCGGGCGTGCGGCCGTTCGTCATCGCGTACGGACACGTGGAACACGAGGTCCATGTCCGCGCCGGCCGCGATGAGCCTCGGCGCGATCGTGAATGCCCAAGAGTCCTCGGCCGCCGCGTAGATGACGGGGCGGGGCTTGCCGAACAACTCGCCGGGGAGCTCGCCCCGGGTGATCCGGGCAGTCATCCACACCGCGAACTGCGACTTCCCGAGACCCGGGCCACCGGCCGCGATGGCGAGCGAGTACAGCGGGATGCGGCCGTGCGAGGTGGGCGGGGCACCCTCCGGAGTGGTGTCCCACAGCCAGCGAACGGGCCGGATCTTGATGCTGGACGCGGGCCGCAGGATGAGGCCGCGAGGCGCAGGCTCGGGCGGCGCCTCGTCCTGCGGCGGTTCGTCCTGCGGCCACTGTCCATCGTCCGCGAACGGGCCGAGAACGGGGCCGCTGGCCTCCGCACCCGCGCCGTACGCGTACGGGTCGCGCACGTGCGGCGGTGGCGGAGGCGCGTCGTGCATGGTCACTCATTCCCCTGGTAGGTCAGGTACTCGCCGGGGCGGCCGGGGATCTGGATCGGTGGCCAACCGGGCGTAGCGGTGAGCGTGTGCGGCGGCCGAATACGAGCTGCTCCCTTACGGGCAACTCGCGCGTCAGCCGCGGCCTGTCTGGTTGCGATGGCCTGCTCGCGTGCGTCGTCGTAGCGCCGTTCCTCGGCCATGCGGTGCAGCTCGGCGGCTTCGAGGGTGGCGACGTAGACCCGCGGGTCCTGCGGGTTCAGCTGGAGCCACGGGAGCGTGCCGTAGGTCGGCCACGTGTCGTCGCTGCCGAGCAGGGCGGTGGCCTGTGCGCAGGCCCGGAGGTGCGTCATCTGTCCCGCGGTGGCGTTATCGGGTACGGCCTTCAGGGCGGGCCCCCGACCCACGAGCGGTCGGGGGCTGTCCTGCTGGCTGGGGCTGCTCACCTGCGGCCCTTCAGCGCATCCGAGGCCGCACGGCCCGCGTAGGTGGAGAGCATCCCGGACAGCTCCGCTACAGCCTGCTTCGGATTGCGCCCCTCGGCACGGGCCGCAGCGACACATGCCGTGAACAGTTCGTCCAGGCCACCGCCGAGCAACCGCCCCATGCGGGCGCCGTACCGGTTCACGGCCTCGTTGATGCCCTCGGCGTGGCCGTCCTCCCGCAGCGCCTGCTGCGTCTCGGTGACCATGACGTCCTCAAGGGCCAACTGCGCGGCGTCGTAGATGTCGATGTTCCGGACGCGCGGCGACCGCCGGTCGTTCTCGCCGGCCTCGCGGTTGTACGCGTCGAGACCGGCCTTGATCTGCTTTGCGAGTTCGATGCGGAAGCAGATCGCGGTGAGGTGCGCGGAGGACTTGGAGCAGGGGCCGCACACGCCGTAGCGGTTACCGCTCTGGCCGGTACGGGCCGCCACGGCGGGACTGCCGTCGTAGACGCAGCGGGTGGTGTCGTCGTATGTGCCGTCGGCGAGCTGCTGCCCGCGCTCCTCGCCCTGCCCGAGGAACTCGGCGCGCGCCGAGTCGTCGTTGTGCTCGCGGGCGGTGTCGGTGCTGAGCGGGTGAGGGTCGTCGAGCGTCGCCGCGTCGATCGCGGCGCTGCTGGCGATCTGTCGACTCAAGGTCGTACGCTTCACGAGAAGCTCCTTTCGACGGCGGCGCACTGGGTTCACGGCCCGCGCCGCCGTCGTGCTGTTCAGGGATGGATGGCTGGTGCTTCTGGCCCTCAGCTGGATTGCCGTCCTGCTGGGGGCCGCTTTCATGCGGCGATGGTCTGGGCGTCGAGCCACTTCTCGATGTCGTCCCAGCGGGCCCGGAGGTGGCGTCCGACCTTGATGAGCTTCGGACCACCCCCGCGGGAGCTCCACTGGTAAACGGTGCCGACAGGCACGCCGCAGTACTCGGCGATCTCGTGCGGCTTGGCGAGCGGGCGGCGCGGCGCGGACGCCGAGGTCGGCGAGTCGGCGCGGGGCATGACTGGCCCTCCGTGTCCTCTCTGAGGATGACTGACAACGTCCACGATGACAGTTCCCCCTCGCTGCTGTCAATGCTTGCCTTACCTTGTCGGCATGTGTCATCGTCAGGAATGACGAAAGGGAGTGTCAGTGAGACTGGAAGAGGTCATCGGCCTACAGATCGCCGAGAAGCGGGCGGCCGTCGGCCTGTCTCAGGCGGAACTAGGCGAGGCCCTAGGCCGGCACCTTGAGCGGCCATGGAGCCGACAAGCTGTGCACTCGGCGGAGAAGGGGAAACGCGCCTTCACGGCCGCGGAACTCGTGGCATTCGCGTTGGTGCTTGAAGCGGAAGTGCCAGACCTCATGACGCCGCCCCTGGGGCAGCGCGGCGGAATGATCGAGCTACCGAATGGCTTCATTCCGGCCCGCAAGCTGGCGGACATCGTGGCCCCAGAGGCGCCAGACGATGTGCTGACGCGCATGAACCTCGATGGCCTTCACCACTTGGTGCCGATGCTGTCTGGGGCCATCCAGACCCTCCAGCTCCTCGACATCACCCTGTCCGAGCTGGTTGAGGACGCACAGCGCCGTAAGGCTGAAAGTGATCCAAGTGCGGTGTCTCCCCTGGTACGAGAGCAGATCGAGTCCCGTGCGCGCTTGGCACAGGTCATCGCCGACGCACTGGGGCAGAACACCGTGACGGCGAAACGAGTCCAAGAGATCTTGCAGAACGACGAGCGTGCGGAAGCTGTGGACAAGGAGGTCGGGGGGGATGGCTAGCGTTTACGACCGGTGGCACCTGTCGCGTCCAGCGAAGGGCGCCGAACCGTGCACCGAGCACAGCAGCAAGACGCGCACCCTCGTGCCGTCTGCTGACCACGGCAAGGGGAAGCGCTGGCAGGTCCGTTGGCGCGACGCGGCGGGGGAGCAGCAGAAGGAGAACTTCACCAAGCGCAGCCAGGCCGATACCCGCGCCGCCACCATCGAGGCCGACCTCGCCCGCGGGTTGTACGTCGACCCCGCGGCCGGCAAGGAGAGCTTCCGGGCTGTCGCCGAACGCTGGCGCACGAACGCGGTCCACCGCGGCGGTACGGCCTCACGTGTCGAGCGGGCCCTACGTCTGCACATCTACCCCACGTTCGGAGACCGGCCGATCGTCACCATCCGCCCCTCGGAGGTGCAGGCCTGGGTCAAGGACCGGTCACAGGTCCTCGCCCCGTCCACGCTGCGCGTCACCTACGCCTACCTCGTCACGATCATGCACACCGCCGTACGGGACCGGACCATCGCCGTGAACCCGTGTGCCGGCACCAAGCTTCCCGAGGTGCGTCGAGCCGAGATCGTGCCCCTGCACGAGAGCGCGGTGCACGCGCTGATCGAGGCGGCACCGCCGCGGTTCCGCGCCATGGTCCTGCTCGCCGTGGCGTCCGGACTGCGACAGGGGGAGGTCTTCGGCCTGGAAGTCGACTGCATCGACTTCCTGCGCCGCGAGGTGACGGTGCGCCAGCAGCTCATCACCCCGGACAAGGACGCGGACGCCGACGAGAGCGCGACGCCCGAGCCGTACCTCGGCGAGCCCAAGACGCACGAGAGCTACCGCACGGTGCCCCTGGTCGGCCTCGCGGTCGATGCCCTCGCCGCGCACCTCCAGCAGTACCCGGCCGCCGTGGTCGACATCGAGGACCGGACGGACCCCCGGAAGCCGAGGCGGCGGAAGGCGCACATGCTGTTCAGCAACGACCGCAACGAGGCGCTCAAGCGGGCCGGTTGGACGTGGGTCTGGTCGCGGATGGAAGAGCGGGCCAACGAGGCGCTCGGCAAGGCCTACGCCGAGGCGTACGCGGTGTGGGTGCAGCGGGGCCGGCCGAAGGGCGAGGAGCCCGCGCAGGTCCGTGTGCCGGACGGCGCGAGCATGCACGACCTACGCCACTTCTACGCCTCGGCGTTGATCAAGAACCGCGAGAGCGTGAAGACGGTGCAGCGGCGACTCGGTCACTCGAAGCCGTCGATCACGCTCGACATCTACACCCACCTGTGGCCCGACGACGAGGACACGACGCGGGCGGCCATCGAGGCAGTCCTCGGCGGTGTGCCCGCGTTGTGCCCTCCAGTCAAGATCATTTCCGGATAGTGCAGGTCAGCCGGTTCTCTTAGCGGTAGTTCACGAACTGGATCGCGAAGTCGAAGTCCTTGCCCTTCAGCAGGGAGATGACGGACTGCAGGTCGTCACGGCTCTTCGAGCTGACCCGCAGCTCGTCGCCCTGGACCTGGGCCTTCACACCCTTCGGGCCCTCGTCACGGATGATCTTCGCGACCTTCTTGGCGTTGTCCTGGGAGATGCCCTCTTCGATCGACGCGAAGATCTTGTACTCCTTGCCGGAGAGCTGCGGCTCGCCCGCGTCGAGCGCCTTCAGCGAGATCCCACGCTTGATCAGCTTGGACTGGAAGACGTCGAGGACGGCATTGACCCGGTCCTCGGAGTTCGCCTCCATAAGGATCTTGTCACCGGACCACGAGATCGAGGCACCCACGCCCTTGAAGTCGTAGCGCTGGGAGATCTCCTTGGCGGCCTGGTTGAGGGCGTTGTCGACCTCCTGCCGCTCGACCTTCGAGACGATGTCGAAACTGGAGTCGGCCATGTCCTGTGGCTCCTTGTATCGGGGTGCGTGTCGGCGTGCGTACGGGTGCGTATCGGCGACGTGGGGGCGGGCGCCGAGCCCGGCGTGAACCCGGGCCGCATCCGCCCAAGCCTAGTCACCCCATGGCCTCCGGGCGCAGATCAATCGGGTGGCGAAGCACCCCTCGGCATCGGGTATTGTTTACGTCGTTGCCACGGAGCACCGCCGAAAGGCGGTTCGAAGGGCAGCAACCCCGGCGGTGTGCCCGAGCGGCCAAAGGGAGCAGACTGTAAATCTGCCGGCTCAGCCTTCCCAGGTTCGAATCCTGGCGCCGCCACACGACCGAAAGGGTCTGTGACCAGCAGCAATGCTGATCGCAGGCCCTTTCGTCGTTCCTCAAGTGCGCGCCACCGATTTGGTGGCTTTGCCCCACTGTGTCTCACTGTGATTCACGTGCTGACCAGCCTGTGTGGGGCAGGCGTGGGGCAGCTTTCCGCCTGCTACCTGCCGTTTCTGAGGGCGGCCTCAATTCGTGCATTGGCGTTGGCGGCGGCGCCGTCGAGGCACTTGGCGTAGACGCGGAACAGAACAGCCACGCTGTGGCCGGCGCGCGCGGCCACGACCTGTGGTTCGACCCCGGAGCTGAGCCATGTGGAGACAGCGGCGTGGCGAAGATCATAAGGGCGCTTGGCTAGCAGCGAAGTGCGCTGAGCAGGGGTAAGTGCGCGGGCTCGCGCCTCTGCCCACACCTCTCCGTACCCGGTGTCTTGGATGAGCCCCCCACGTTGAGTGCGGAACAGTCGGCCATCGGGTACGACGCCGTAGGCCGTGACGTGCCAGCGCAGCAGTGCAACCAGATCGGGTGGGATCGGGACCGTACGGACTGCCTTACGAGGGCGGTGCTTGAGCCCGCGTTTGTCGTGCGCCTCCCCGCTGTCGGTCCACGCGGATCCCGACCGGGGGCGGGTCTCCCGTAGGCGCAGAGTGCCCCATCCGCGCCGGGGTAGCTCGCAATCCTGCATGCGGAGCCCGATGACCTCGGCGGGCCGTGCCGCCGCGTAGTACATGCACCCGAAGAACGCCACCAAGCGGCGCCCGCGGGCGCTCTGCGTGCGCACGGCATCGAGCAGCGCGAGAGCCTGCCGAGGATCGGGCACACAGGCGGGGTCCAACTCCTCTTCCACCTGCTCAGGGGCTTTCCACTGGACCTGGGGAAGTGGGTTGTCCGACAGGCGGCCCGCGTCGACCGCGTAGCCCAGGGCGTTGTGGAAGATGGCACGCTTCCTGCGGATGGTCGACGCGGCTGCCGTGGTGCCGTCCAGCTTCTTGGTCAGTGCGTCGAGCGCAGCGCGTACCTGCATGCGGTCGGCCAGTGCCGACGTAGGCAGAGACTTGCGCTCGAACCAGGCAAGCACCTTGGCGACCTCGTCCGGTGGTTCCTCGTCGCGACGGTTCACGTTGAATGCCCAGCTGTAGAGGGCGGTCCGCACAGTGTTGGCGTCGGCCATGCCCTTGGTGTCCTTGACCAGGGCGGGCGTTACTGTGGCCATGGCTTCCGCGAGCGTCCGACGTGTCGAGCCGGGGGAGTGCTTCCACTTCATCTCGATGTACTCGCGGGCGTGCTGGTACCAGCTGACGTCATCGCGCTGTCGCAGTTCGGCGAGCGGCAAGCCGGTTACCTCATCGAACGGCTCTCCCGCGTGCACCGCCCGCAGCAGCTCGGCCCGGCGGCCGTCGGCCAGCGTCTTCGTGCGGAACGTCTGGGAGTGCGGGTTCTCGCCGGTCTTCCAACGCAGCTCTGCCGAGGACTGCCCACGGTCCTTCCGCTGTCGGACGGACCAAATCCGGACGTCGTATGTCTTCCCCATGTGGGGCCTTTCTGGGAAGGGGCCCGGCATGAGCCGGGCCCCGAGGCGGTCAGTAGGCGGGGGTTTCGCGACGCTCCCACCAGTCGTCGAGGTCGCTGCGACGCACGCGGAGGTGGCCGTTCGGCAGCTTCACCAGTCGCGGCGCCTGGCCGCGTGCGCGCATGCGGTAGAAGGCGGCGCGGCTCATGCGCATCTCGGAGAGGACTTCGGGGAGCTTGAGCATCTGGGGGCGTGCCACGGTCGACTCCTTGGAGACTTCGGTCATGGCGGGGCCGCATGGCCCCCTTCTGGGAAGTCCGCTACATCCGCTACGCCGCTACATCGCAGGTCAGCGGGGGTGCTTTTGTAGCGGAGGGGCGGCGTGTAGCGGCTACGCGTGCGCTACGGGGTGGCGGGCGTAGCCGCTACACGCTTCGGTGCCGCTACAGATTCAGGGGCTCTGAGCTGGGCTGTAGCGGTGTAGCGGCTGTAGCGGAATCCCGGAGAGGGGGCGGGCAGTAGCGCGCCCACGCGTCCGCCAGATCCTCCGCATGGAAGCCCTTCAACACCCCGCCGGCGGTGCGGATGTTGCGGGAGCGGATCGGGCTGTTGTCGACCGTCATGTACTCCCCGAGCATCCGGGCAAGGCGCCGGTTGTCGAGGGGCTTGCCGTCGAGGTCAGCCCATGGGGCGTCGTCGAGGGCGTTGAGCCGGTCGAGGATCGCGATGGTGGGTAGCTTGTCCACGCCGATGAGGACGTGGTCGCGCAGGTCGGTCAACAACCGGATACCGAGGCTGTGTTTGTCGGTGTGCTGAGCGGCCTTGACCAGCGCTACGCACGCCTCACGGGCCCGGCGCGGCCACAGGCCGCCGACGGCATCGGCGATGGCAAGCAGGGGTTCCCACACGTCGGCGGGGCGGTCGGTGACGCCGTCGGGCATCTCCGGCCACGCTCCGAGCACGAACCCCCGTGCCTTCTCTGCCCATTCAGCGAGCCGGTCACGGAGCTTGTGGCCCTCAGCTTCGTGGATGCGGGCGCGGAAGGGTTCCACGCGTTCGTTGCGGGCCCGCCGTCGCATCCGGATGACGATGGAGCGGGTCATGATCGTGTCGGGCAGGTTGCCGAGTCCGGCGACCGCGACCGCACAGTACGAGGGGAATGCCTGAACGGTCTGGTTGCCGCCGTCGCCGATGCACCGGTAGGTGACGCCGGTACGGCGGTGCCCGGCGTTCAGGAAGCCCCGCAGGTCCTCGTTGTCGCCTGCCTTGGGCCCGAAGATCGTGTCAATCTCGTCGAACAGGATTGTCGGGCGTCCGTCGGTGCCGGACACGGCCCGGAACAGGGCGGCGGCGGACGCGTTGACGGCCACCATCGGGTGCGGCACGAGCGTTTCCACGATCTCCAGTGCCCGTGACTTGCCGGACCCCGGCTCCGGGCTGAGGAAGGCGAGGCGGGGTGTGGAGTCGAAGCAGTCGAGCAGGTGGGCGTGCGCGTCCCACAGCGCGACGGCGACGTAGGCGGCCTCGTGGGGGAAGACGTTGAAGCGGCGGTGGAAGGCTTCCACCTCGTCCAACAGCGCGGCCCCGTTGATGGTGTCGGTCATGCGGCGGCCCTTCCTTCCTGGGGAGTGCGCAGGGGGCAGGTGTCGCGGTGGGCGGTGTGGTCGGCGATCAGGGCGAGAACCCGGCGGTGTCCCACGGCGCTGCGGTCGCGGCCGCACAGGCACTTCGACGTGGCGGTCGGGGTGGCGCCGCGCGGGGCGCTGATGCTCAACCAGGCGACGGGGTAGCGCCCGTCTCCGGCCTGCGGGTCAGGGCCAACAGCAGTGCGGACGCCCTTGCGGGCGGCGCCAGTCGGCATGCCCACGGCCGTCTGTACCGGGGCGGATTCGGCGGCGCGCGGTCCCGTCAGGGCAGGGAGGCTTTTACCTGCGGGGCAGGGGCGGGGGGTGCTCATGCCGTCTCCCGGGGCCAGGCGGTGCGGATGGAGTAGTCCAGGGCTTTGCGGATGGTGGCGCGGCACTCGCCCGGCGGCAGTCCCGCCGACTCGCCCCCGCAGGTAAAAGCCGCTTCGACGGTGGCGCGGTCGAGGTCACCCCACGCCACGAAACGGCCCACCGCCCGTACGGCGCGCAGGAGTTCGGCCTGGCGTCCCCCTTCGCGTGTGGTGGCCACGGCCGCGACCTCGCGGCGCAGGACTGCGGCGGCGTATCGGTCGGTGTCGCGGGCGAGGGTGGGCAGGGTCGGGGCCGTGACGGGCCGCTGTGGGGCCGTCAGAGCCTTTTGGAGCCATTCAGGCAGGTTTGCAACGGGTTGGTCGTCCAGGACCGTGTACGGGCCCTGTGTCGTCACGCTGCCAGGGGCCACGACCTGACCGCCCCACGCTCGTGTGTCGACCTTGGGCGTGAGGGTGCCCGTGGTGTTGGCGAACCGGACGCCGTCCGGGGCGGCGAAGTACAGGTGTTCTCCCCCGCTGGGGGTCCGGATGCGGCGGGTGATGGGTGCGACCTGTCCGGCGCGCTCGTAGAGCGCCTGGAAGTTGGCCGCGCCGTCAGGCGTGCCCTTTTCGTCTTCGGGCTTGAGGGTGTCGAGGTCGACGACCAGAAGTCCGGCGGGGCCGGTGGCGATGCCGACGTTGAACGGGCCGGTGGCCCAGCAGCGTTCGATGCGGGCGGGGTCGGTGGTGGCGCGCCGCTCGAATGTGCGGTGTCCGTGGGCGCAGTCGCCCGTACGCGGGCAGCGGCGTTCGCCGTGCAGGGCCGGGACCTTGCTGCCGGGGCGGAGCGGGATGACGGGCCAGCCGCGTTCGGCGGCTTGCAGCGCCGCGCACAGCAGCGCGGATCGGGGGTCATGGGTCATGCTGGATGTCTCCAGTTCCTTGGACGGATGCTGGTGAGCAGGGGCGGCCCCGGACTTTGGCGAGACGGGGGCCGCCCTTGGCGTAGCTAGAACGGGGGTTCGTCGCTGTAGCCGTTGGGCCCCCACGGGTCGCGGCCGTGGGCGCGGCGGCACAGCCACCGGGGCCGGTGCGGCAGGGGGAGCAGGCGCCAGCGGCGGTTCTCGTTCCAGCAGGAGCAGGGCTCCCAGTCGCTGCCGGCGTACTCGCCGTTGTGGTCGCCGTAGGGGTGCTCGAACCCGCCGTCACCCTCGCAGTCGCGGCAGTCGGGGCGAGGCGTGTCGGTCAGGATCACGGTCCGGCGGGGCCACCCGACGACCTGAAGACGTAGACGGATCACAGGTGTTGACCTCATTTCGTTCAGCGGCGGTGGCCGTTGTGTGTACGCGCGAAGATCCCGCGCGTGTGGGTGGTGGTGTGCTCCTGCCGTACCGGCCCGCTGTAGTGGTGGTGGTGTTCGTCGGGGGCGGCCTCGGCGACGCGGGTGAACAGCCGGGCGAGAGCGAGGACGGGCACGGCGACGGCGGCCGGGGCGGCGCAGATCATGCCGATGACGGTGGGGTCTGCCTGCCGGGAGGCGATCAGGACGCCGATGGCGATCAGGCCGGGCGGGACGGTGGCGAGTCCGGCGGTGAGCATGAGGCGGGAGGCGTCCACGGCCCGCTGGGACATAGGTGGCACGCCCGGCTGAGCGACGGGGGGCGTGTCGCCGTGGGCGGGCAGGGGGCTGGTGTCGCGGTAGGAGGTCGGCACGGTGGGGGCGGGCCGGTAGGCGTCGGCGATGATCCGGCGGGCCTCGGCATCGGCCACGTCCTCGCTCATTCGGACGTCGGAGCGGGCCGTGTCGGGGGTGTGTTCGGCGTGCATGCGGAACCCCTTCCGAAGGTGGGTCAGGGAGGCAGAAGCACCCCCTTCGGGGGGTGCTGTGGAGGGGGTTTTCGGGGGCTGACCTGGGGTGCCTCCCTGCCTCCCTGATTGATCGTTTGTGCAGGTCAGGGCCAGGGAGGCGGGTCAGGGAGGGGGTCAGGGAGTTCTCCCTGCCTCCCTGACCCGATGCGGGTTGGCTCCCTGCTATCCGGCGGCGGAAGCGGAACCGTCATCGTCGCGGTGGGCGAGGGCGGCGGTGAGGCGGTCGCGGCTGACGACCATGACGCCGTCGGACTTGTACGGCTCGGCTCCGGCGTCGTCCAGGACGCGCTTGAGGTCGATGAACGACCAGCCGCCGTAGGCGTCCTCGTTGAGCACCGCGAGCCGCTTGAGGACGTCCTTGGTGCGCACCCGGGACGCGTCGCCGACCACGTGCGCGATGTCGGCGAGCGGGTCACGCTCCTCGCCCCGCTCTATGACGGTCAGCGTGGTGACGCCGTCGCGCATGGCCTTGGCGCGGTCGGTGATGGCCACGGCGCCCTCGTCGTCGACGTAGTGCGTCCGCACGGTGATGGACGCCTGCCCGGCGGGGATGGCAATGCCGTCCGAGGCGACGACCAGCGTGCCTCGGTCCAGGCCGGGGCGGAGCAGGTTGGGAGCGGCGCCCCCGTCGACCGCCTTGTCCCCCAGTGCCATGCGGGCCTGTGACTCCGTGCCCAGGGCGAGGGAGGCGCGGGTGTGGGCGCCCTCGCGGACCAGCTTGGGCAGGTTCTCGTTGGTGGGGTCCTGGGTGCCCTGCCACATCAGGACGTTGACCACCCGGCCCTGGTTGTGGATCTTCCGGACGGCCATGAAGTACCGGGAGTTGGCCTTGGAGCCGCCGTAGGGGCGCTTCTCGTCGTCCTTGGCCGGGCACATGAACGCCACCTGTGCTTCGTCGACCAGCACGATCAGGGGCGGGAACTGCGTTCCGGGCGGGGCCATCAGGCGGCGGTTCATCTCGTCCACGGCGCCTTCGACCATCTCGGTCACCTGGATCACGTGCTCATCGGTCGGGCCCTGGATCAGGGTGGTGGCCAGGCCCATGAACATCTTCCAGTCGCCGACGCCTTTGAGGTCGCCGATGAGGAACTGGACCGACTTGTCCAGCGCGAGCCACAGGGCGAGGGAGCGCAGGGCAACGGTCTTGCCCTGGTTGGACAGGCCGGTGATGAGCAGGTGCCGCTGATACAGCGACAGGGCGGCGGCGTCGCCGCGCAGGTCCTGACCCCACGGCGCACGGCCCTTGGCGTAGTCGGCGGTCATTGTCTCGTCGGTGACCAGCGGAGACGGGCCGATCGGCTCATCCAGGGCGCCGGAGTCGGCCACCCACAGGCGGACCGTGCGGGCGGCCTGCGGGATGGTGATGAACACCTCGTGCTCGTGCCGGGTCAGGTTCTCCGCCAGCTTGCGGCGGCGCTGCTGCACCTCGTTCGTCGACACCCCCGAGGGAAGGGTGACGTCGACCTCGACACCGCATCCGGCGATCCGGATCGGTCCCAGCATGGCCGCGCCGGCGTCGCCCATTTCCTTGATGGCGTTGCGCATGGCGGGGATACCGAGATCCCGCAGGGCCTTGACGACGATGGACGGGGTGATGGGCTCACCCTCGCTGTTGCGGACGCCTGCGGGCATGACCCATGCGGGGGCGGCCTGCTGCTTGCTGCCGACTGCCCACATGCCCAGCAGGGCGAACAGCGGCCCGAGGACGACCGCGTAGGGCCACACGACCTGCACGATCCTGATCAGCAGGCCGATGAACTCGATGGTGGCGGACAGGGGCGTGATGACGTCGGTGACGTCGTGATTGTTGATGGCCATCACGACCCCGAGCGCGACCAGCACGCCGATGCTCATCCCCACGCCGACCCCGACTCCCTTGGCCACGTCAACCGGCGAGTGGAGCAGGTCCATGCGGCGGCGGTGACGGGCCTCGCGGAAGCGCTGAAGCCTCTCCTCCCACTCCTCCGCCACCTCGTAGTTCCCCGCGGCTTCAGCGGCACGGAGCATGCGCTCGTAGCGGGCACCGGTCTTGCCGTCCCAGGTCCGGCGGGCCACGATCCGGCCCCCGTTGACGGTGTAGAGGCCGTGACGGGCGGCGGCCCGCACGACGGTCTTGGTGGTCTCGTGCGTGACGACCGTCTTGACGGCGCGGCCGGAGCGCACCCACAGCGGTATTGGCTTGGCCGGGGCCGGTACGACGGTCAGGGTGGTCACCGACGCGCCCTCATCAGGGGTTTCGGTGGTCTTGTGGAGGCTTACGGCGTGCTCGGACATGCTGGAAGTACTCCTGACTGCCCCGATCGGGGCGGGAGTTGCGGGAGGGTGCCGGGGCGGGCCGGGTCCGTGGCAGGGACGGCCCGTCCCGGCAGGCCGCGCATCACGCGGCGGGAAGGACGCGGGTGGGTGCGGTCACCACCAGCTCGACTTCTTCTTGGGCACGATGTACGGGCAGCCGTTGTGCATGTGGTCCACGCACTGCGGGCAGCCCTCGCGCGGCTTGAGGCGGCGGTGGATGCGCTTGTTGTGGGCGTGCTCCCAGCACTGCGGGCACTCGCCCGGCGGTGTCTGCGTCACGGCCATGCTCACCACCACCCCGACGACTTCTTCGCAGCCTTGACGGTGGCGGCCTCCGTGACGATGCGCTGCCGCTCGGACCGAAGCGCGGTGAGCTCGGCGATCAGCCGGGTCTGCACCGACTCCCACGCGCTCTCCAGCCTGCGTTCGGCGCGGCCGGTGCTCTTGGACCGCAGCGTGCGGTAGGAACCACCCACGAGCGCGCCCATGACCTGACGCCGTTCCTGGCTGGTCAGGGGCCACATTTCCTCGTTGCGGACCGCTTCCAGCTTGCGTTCCGTCAGCCTGATCTCTTTGTCCAGGCGGCGGGTGTTGGGCTTGCTCATGGTCAAGCACTCCTGAGGGAGGGGGAGTTGTCGGGGAAGGCGCAGGTCACGCACCTGCCGAGCGAGGGCGGGATGACGTATCCGGCATCTAGGCGGCACTCGGGGCAGGTGCGGCGCGCCGTGTTGGCCTTGGCCAGAGCCGCCCACCGTGCCGGGGTCATGGGGCGGACCGGTTTGGCCAGGTCGACGCGGTACAGGTAGGCGACCAGCGGGCCCCGGCGCCGACGTGGCCGTTCGAGCTGCGCCGCCACGTCCTGACCGCCGGGGCGCAAGTCGAGCGCCCGGAGCTGTCGGCGGGTGGCATAGCCGTCCGGGGCCAGACGCCACCGGAACACCGGAAGCGCGCCCATCAAGGCGTCTGCACGGCCGTAGCGGCCCGCTCAGCGAGCAGCGCATCCCGCAGCTTGCGGGCGTTGGCCGGCGACGTGTGGATCGCACGACGGATGCCCTCAGCGGTCACCCTCGCATCCGCGAGACCGGCCGTCGCCGACCGTGCCTCAGCGAGCAACTGATCGGCGGTGCGTCGGGGCCGGGGCGATCGGGCCGCGTCGGGAACCCGACCGGTCACCCCGCGCGGCGGAGTCGATCCGGCAGCGACGATCCGCCCCGCCGGGGCGGCGATCGGTGCCGGGATCGGGGCGGGGATGGCGGGCATCGGCTTGAGCGGAAGAATCGACTTGCCCAGGTCGACCGCGACCGGTTCCGGCACGGGCAGCCGGGTCAGCGTCATGGCCGGGGCGGGTGTTGATTCTCCCAGGTCAGCCGTAGACCGTTTCCTGATGGTCTCGGTGGATTCCTCCGCATTCGTGTCTGCGGTCGGGATCGGGGCGGGCCGGTGATGCAGCACCTTGGCGACCAGATCGGACCCGAAGTAGATCGACCCGACCGGAAGCGAGGTTGCCAGCAAGACCAGAGCCCAGTTGGCGGGGTCCCAGTCGGCGAGCCGTCCCCAGTCGACCGTCGCCCCGTGCAGGGCGGGGACCAGACCGTGAACGTAGTTGAGGACCAGCGAGGCGCCGGTGTAGGTGCCCAGCACCCGCAGCGCGAACGTCCGGTCCTGGCCGACCAGGACGAGCGTGGCGACCAGGGCGAGGGCCATCAGTCCGTCGACCACGAACGGGTAGAGGGCGGCGGCGGTCTGGTCGGCGCCGACCGCGTTGGCGATGTCCCGCAGCGCGTTCCAGGAGACCCGGAACGCCATGCCGACCACGGCCACCAGGGCGAGGACGAGCGCGATACGGCCCGTGCGGTTCATCGGGCATCGCCCCTCAGGCTCCGGCCGGGCAGCGTGGCAGCGGAGGGGCGGTTGGCCAGGGCCAGACCCTCGACCAGCACCCGGCGCCGCGCACGGCGGATACGGCGGGTGTCCAGCTCGGTCGGGGCACGGTCCAGGGTGATGATCTGCGCGTCGAGCAGGTCGACGCGCGCCAGGATCAGCGGCATCTCCTGCTCGATCGCGTCCAGTTCCGCATCCGTCGGCTCCATGAAGTCGGCGAACGCGGTAACAGCGTCCTGAACAGTAACGATGTGGTCCATTGGGTCGTGGTTCCTTCCAGAGAGGAACGGCCCTAACAGCGGCCCCGGTGTTACAGCACCGGGGCCGCGCGCCGTTGAAGTCGGTAGATCCGGCTCCCCTCAGCGCTGCTCGTACGAGACGAGCAGCGGAGGCAACCGGCGCGGCGAGAGCCGCGAGGGTCGATGCGCGATTCGGTTGCGCGGTCCGCCTTCTCGACTCGGGGAGGCGGGGCCCACATATGCAGTTTTCAAGTCACGGTCGCTACCGGCGGACGCGGTAACCCCTGGTCAGAGGGGCTCCCGTCTTCACGGGACCCGTCGGCGCTGTCAGTGCAGTCGGGCACACTTAATGGCGTTGCACCGCTTGCTCAACTTGTTGGTACAAGCTGATGCAGTGATGCTGCACCCACGGACGGTGAGTCGTCAAGCCTTTTGGAGCCGCATGTACCAACAAGTTGCGCGAGTGCGTCATGATGGGGCCATGAGTAAGCAGCCGAAGTACCGGCAGTTGGCCGACGTTCTGCGACGGGAGATCGACAACGGCACCTATGCGCCGGGCTCTCGGCTCCCGTCTGAGAGCGAGCTTTCCGCGCGCTTCGACGCGTCGCGGAACACGGTCCGGTCTGGTCTGGCCCTGCTGGTCTCGCAGGGGCTCATCACGTCAAGCCAGGGACTCGGGTACGACGTGGCCAAGCACGAGGTGTTCCAGCTGAACGCTTCGCGTTTCGAGAACCTTGAGTTCCCGCAGAACGGTGACGCCTACAACACGGACGTGACGAACGCCGGCCGTCGGCCGTCGCAGACGTTCAGGGTGGAGTTGACGCCTGCCCCTGAGTTCGTCGCCGAACGTCTGAAGGTCGAGTCAGGAGCGAGGACGGTGCTGCGGTTCTGCCATCGGTTCGTTGATGATGTGCCGTGGTCGACGCAGGCCACGCACTACCCCGAGTGGCTAGTCGAGCGGGGGCCGCGACTCACGGAACCCGGCGACATCGCAGAGGGGACTACGCGCTATCTCGCGAGCCTCGGCGTCAAGCAGATCGGCTACTTCGATGAGATCTCGACCCGGATGCCCACGCCGGATGAAGCGCGGTTGCTGGAGATCGGGGCGGGTGTGCCGGTCATGCTCTGGACCCGCACGGGCTACTCGGAGGATCGCCCGATCCGCTGCACCACCACGACCTTCCGGGGCGATCTGAACCGGATGACCTACGAGATCGGTGACCTGTCCGGCCGAGACGAGAACGAGCCTCAGTGAGAATCCTCCCTGCTCAACCCGACGACGTGTCCAAGCTGCTCGCCTTCCGTGAGGAGGCTGCGGCTTGGCTTACGCGGCTTGGAAGCGACCAATGGCAACGCTCGTATCCTGCTGACCGCCTGCTCGCCACTATCGAGGCAGGCACCGTCTTCATGGTCGTGGACGGCAACACCACAGCCGCAACCATCACTCTCACTCCCGATGCGGAAGAAGGGCTCTGGACGCAACAAGAGCTGCAAGAGCCGTCCATGTTCGTCAACAAGCTCACTGTGGCGCGTACGCATGGGGGGCGGAACCTTGGGGGGCGGCTGCTTGATTGGGCGGGGGAGCGTGCCTACCTCGCCGGGGCCAAGTGGCTTCGGCTGGATGCGTGGACCACTAATGAGGCGCTTCAGCACTACTACCTCAGGCAAGGCTTCAAGCACGTTCGCACGGTCCGCGAGGGCGGCGCGGTAAACGGAGGTCCGCGCGTCTCGGGCTGGCTGGCACAGCGGCTCACGGGGCATGCCGAGCACGGATTCGTGGATTTGACGCCTCCACCTGTTCGCTTGACCGCTGCCTCCTGATCGTGCCGCTACGCAGGCTCGACGTCAGTGCGGCCATCGCTTTCCGAGGCCTTCGGACGTGCGCAAGGAGCGCAAAACGCGAAACCTGAGCGTGGGGCCGCGAGCGCGGGTAATCTCCAGCCAAGACGCGTAGGTCCCCGTGTAGCTGTAGGTGCGCATGCGTATTTCTGAGATTCTGATTGAGAACTATAAAGGGTTGGCGCATGCCTCCTTCTCTGACATGGCGGACGAAGCGGTAATCGTCATTAGCGGCCGAAATGGCACAGGGAAAAGTCATGTCCTGAATGCGTTGGCCGTTCTATGGAATGAGCATTACAATCTGGAATCGCAGGTTGGACCCTATGGGGACGACTGTCGCATTTCTATGTCGGTTCGCCTGAGTGAAGCAGAATCGCGCGCGGTAACTTCCTGGTCTCAGCGGGCTCATGGAGTGGCTCACGAATCGACTGGCTTGCATACTGTCTCGGTTCACATGAATAAGGCAAGTATGCGAATTATGGCGGATAGTGGGACGCCTGACCCAATCGTAGCGATCCTCAGGAATCCTTCTTTTCAGCAGGAGCACCCGTTTGCTCGGCTGGATTATATTCCTGCGACTCGTGCACTTATTTCAAGTACGACACCTGCTGTTAATCTCGGCATGTTTCGTGCAGACAATGAGCTGCAAGAGCGTCGTCAGATGATCTCGAATGTGCTAAGCAATGAATCGCCGACGATGAGCCTGCCGGACATTGCAAGCTATCTGGCAACCTTGGATTATCAAGGTCTTATCGGCGCTCGGCAGGGATTCGATTATCCGGATGAATACGGTTTGATTGCCAAGGCCTTCCACGATGCGACGGCTAAAAGGATCCTTCGCCCGGTGATGGACCGTGAATCCGGGGAGAGCGGGATTTACGTTGAGGTGTCGGAAGGGGTGATTCATCCGATCGACAAGCTTTCATCCGGAGAGAAGAGCCTCCTGGGCCTCATGTACTTCGTTCGACGCCTGTCTGCATCGGGTGGTGTGTTGCTCCTGGATGAGCCGGAACAGCACCTGCACCCGACGCTCCAGGCTGCTCTATTCGAAGCCATGAAGGAACTTGCGGACCGAGCGCAGGTGATCGTTGTTAGTCATTCAACAAACCTCATTTCTACCGTTCCAGTTTCAGGTCTATTGGAAGTTCGTTCGGTGAGTGAGTCCAAAGCGAATCAGATTACTCGTCTGACTGCCCAGCCGAACAAAATGAGCCTCCTTGCTGAGCTGGGGCTAACGCCTGCCCAGGTTCTCCAGGCTGACGGATTGCTGGTGGTGGAAGGCAAGACTGATCAGCAGTTCCTCAGTGCTGCGCTTCCTGTAGAGGTGGGCCGAGTTTCCATTCTGGTGGCCGGTGACAGTAATCAGGTTGTTGCTGCACATAGGACTCTTTCGGGTTTGTCGCTCGGCATCCCCTGGTTGTGTCTACGGGACCGCGATCTACTAACAGATGAGGAACGGGCTGAGCTCCTGGAAGCACACGAGAACTTGCATGTTTGGGAGCTCAGAGCAATTGAGAGTCATCTCCTGAGTATCGACCTGGTGCATGCAGTGATGGTGTCGCTAGGCAAGGAGATCTCTATGTCAGAGGTTGAAGATGTAATGCGTCGAGCGTTTGAACCGCTACAGGAAGAGGTTCTAGGGGGTCTAGTGGAGGTTGAGCTTTCTCGCCGCTTTCCCCCTCCGGGGAGAGCGCCGCAGGGCTCTCGTTTTCAAAAGATCAAATGGCAATGCGAGCAATACGCTTCTGTAAACCAGGATCGCGCAGATGCGGTGAACGGAGTTGCGGAGGAGCAGCGTCGCGAGCTCGCGGCGGCGTGGCCCTCTGAGTGGGCGCGACTCGTTGACCCCAAAGCGGCTTTGGCTTGCCTTAACGCCGAACTCCGGCTCTTCAAGTCACCAGAAGACCTCAAGCGCGCGCTACTTGTCAGGGCGAGAGATGACCTTGCGGTGCGGCCGTCGGGGATCGAGGCTCTGCGGGTTCGTCTGGTATCTGCCCTAGACCGTGATCGTCAGTAGCAGGCCCCGACGGTTGACGGTCAGGAAGCCCCTACTGTTCATGGGGTGTGGGGCAGGCGCGGGGCGCGGCTGAGGCTGTAAGGACGATGCCCTGGTCGTCCAGGGTCTGATGCGCGGTCTGTAAATCTGCCGGCTCAGCCTTCCCAGGTTCGAATCCTGGCGCCGCCACGCTGAGAAAGAGACCCCCTCCGAACTGCGGAAACGCAGAGCGGTGGGGGTCTCTTCGTGTTTCGGATGTCCGGGGCCGGGTCGGGTTGCGCTCCCGCAGCGCTGCGCGCATGCAGTGGTAGTGGTCCAACGCCTGGCGTCGCCGTATCCGGACGGCCCAGCAGCGGAGGCAGATCATGCCGACTGCGGTGACGAGCGGCTGGCCAGTGTTCCGGCGGCGACTCCGAAGGGAGCAGGGCGGCCATGATCAGGCCCATGAAGCCCAGCGGCACGGCAGCCACCGTCCCTCGCGTGCCGCAGGCTCAATGGGTCGTCTACCAGCCGTCGCACGGACGCCCGTGACGCTGAGGGCGGTGTAGAGGACCACCTGAATCATCCAGAGGGCCCCGATGGTCGCCCTGGCGGAACAGGCGGTGACTCGCACACCGAAAGGAAAGATCGACCGCCGTTGAGACCAGACTGCGAGGGAGGCGGCGCTCGAAGGAGCACACGGCACGTACGGCCCCGGGACCGGCGGAAAGCCAAGGGCGCTGTGAATACCCCTTGCCGGTCAGGACTGCGCTCGGCGCCGGTGCCCCGGCCGCCCTCCCGCCCCCGAGCCTCGCCGCCGTTCGTCCCGTCCCCTCTCGGCCCGCCGCAGCCGCCCGCCCCACCCCGAGCCCCCACGTCTCGCCGGCCCAGCCGCCCACTCCAGGCGCACAAACCCCCTCCGCCCGGGGCACACTGACGGCATGTCCAGTCGTCGCAGGCTCTGCCCCGAATGCCGTCGCGAGATCGCCGTCGTCGCCGGCCGCTTCGCACGGCACGACCCGCCCGGCGCGCGTGAGAGAGGCCAGCTTGTCTCATGCCCGGGCTCCCGCAGACAGGCGGAACTCGGAGCGGCTCAGCCGTCGTTGGACGGGTACGCGGTCCCCGTCGTACCCGGCCAGCTGCCCCTGTTCTGACGACGTTCTGACGTGCCGGGCGGAGGCGCCTACGCCCCCGCCCGCACGTCCATCCGCGCGACCAGCCCGTCCTCCCCGAACCGGTACACGTGCTCGACCGTCTCCTCGGCCCACCGCTCGCCCGACGCGTCGCGCGCCCCGAGCCGAACGGTCACCACCACCTCGGACTCACCCGCCCCACCGGCCCCACCCGACCGCAGCCCATCCAGCCGTACGAGAGGGTGTCCCGCCGCGAACTGCCGTGCCCAGTACGCCCGTACCGCCTCATGTCCGTGCAGCCGGCCGCCGTCCAGCATGTTCGGCCAGTTCACGTCCGGGGCCAGACAGCGCGGCACGAAAGCGTCCCGCTCGTCCGTCGCGAAGACCTCGTACATGCGCCGCAGCAGTGCCTCCTGCGCGGCCGGTACCCCCTCGGCGGGCATCCTCAGTTGCCCGCAACCGACTTCACCGCGACCGACACCGGCGTGGCACCGCTCACCAGCTCCAGCGTCAGCCCCGCCGTCGCCGGCGTGTCCAGCAACTCCGCCAGTACGGCGGCCACGTCGTCGCGCGGGATCGGGCCGCGGCCGGTGTGCGCCTCCAGACGGACGAGGCCCTTGCCGGCGTCGTCCGTGAGCGCGCCGGGACGCAGAATCGTCCACTCCAGGGCGTCCAGGCCACTCACATAGGCGTCTGCCTCACCCTTGGCGCGCAAGTACACGTCGAAGATCTCGTCGCCCTCGTGCCCCAGGTCCGCGCCCATGGAGGACACGATCACGAAGCGCCGTACGCCCGCCCGGACCGCCGCGTCCGCGAACAGCACCGCGGCGGACTTGTCCACGGTGTCCTTGCGGGCCGCACCGCTGCCGGGGCCCGCGCCCGCCGCGAAGACCGCCGCGTCCGCGCCCCGCAGAACCGCCGCGACCTCCTCGACCGAGGCCGACTCCAGGTCGAGCAGGGCCGGTTCGGCACCGGCCTCCCGCAGGTCGTCGCCCTGTTCCGGGCGGCGGATGATCCCCGTTACCTCGTCCCCGCGCGCGGCGAGCAACCGCTCCAGCCGCAGCGCGATCTGACCATGACCACCAGCGATGACAATGCGCATGCCTTCGACCGTACGCCGGAACACCCGTGAACGCCGCGTCAGGGGAGTGCCGGGTGGGGCAAGGGAGCACAGGGCAAGGAGCACAGGGGCGAGAGGCAAGGGGCACAGGCCCCGTTCCCAGGACACCCCGCCCACCAGTACATACGGCGTCCCGCCCGCTACGACACCTCCCCCCGCCCCTGCCGAGGCAGCCCCAACTCCGTGGCCGCCGCCGAGTTGCAGTACTCACGCACCGCGCTCGTCCGTGCCACCACGCGCCCCCCGTGCACCACGATCCGGCTGTACGCCAGGGAGAGCGCGCCGGCCAGGTGGTCGCCGCGTACGGCGAGCAACTCGGCCGGGAAACCCGCCTCCACGCGGACCTCGGGCAACCCGAGTACGGCTCGCGCCGACGTGCTCACCGCGTCGTAGGCGTCCTCCGGCCGCAGCCCGTACCGGGAGGCGAGCAGGTAGGCGGCCTCCAGTGGGTCCCCGCGGCCCACGGGGTTGGTGGCGTCCCGCAGCGCTCCGCTGCCGGCGGCCACCTGGACCCCGGCCGCGCGCAACAGCCGTACCGGGGCCGTGCCCCGCCGGTCCACGCCCGCGCAGCCGCCCTGCGGCAGGCACACGACGGCGACTCCGGCCGCCGCGAGCTGGTCGGCGGTGCGAGAGACCACCTCCGCCGGGAGCCGGTCGAGGCCGGCGCAGGGGCCGAGGGTCACGCCGGGCCGCAGCCCTCCGGCCATGGCGGCAAGGCGGGCGAGCCGGGCCGGGTCGGAGGCGTCGGTGTGCAGGTCGACGGGGCAGCCGTGCTCCGAAGCGACCTCCAGGACGGCCTCCGCATAGCCGGTCGGATCGGGGTCGGCATCCGGACAGCCGCCCACCACCGAGGCCCCCATCTTCAGGGCGTCTCGCAACATGGCGAGCCCTTCCGTCCCGGCCACCCCGGTCAGCACCCTGGGCATCGCCACGGCCGTCAGCTCGGTGAGCCCGCGCAGCGACCGTCGCGCCTGGAGTACGGCGGCCAGCGCGCCCAGCCCCTGGACGTCACCCACGCGCACGTGTGCCCTGAGCGCGGTCGCCCCGTGCCCGAGCTGCAGCAGAGCCGCCTCCGTGGCCCGGCGCTGGACGTCCTGCGGGTCGGGGGAGACCGGCCCCTCGGCGTCGGCCGACAGCGCGGTGTCGCCGTGGGCGTGCGGCTCGGCCGGGGCCGGCAGGAGCAGATAGCCGCTGAGATCCACGCACGCACCGCACGCGCGTGTGCCGCCCCCGGCCAGGCTCCCGGCCGTACCGACCGCCTCGATGCGCCCGCCGCTCAGCCGTACGTCCACGGTCCTGCCGTCGGTGAGCCGTGCCCCGCACAACAGGAGACCGGCTCCCTCGGACCGGCCCGACGACACGGCACCCGACGAGGACGAGGAGTGGGGCGGCTGCGGCTGGCTGTCGGGCATCGCACTCCAGGGGCTCAGGGCTGCGCAAGCCCGGAACCACCGGAACCGCGCAACGGGACGCAAGATCACGCAGAGTGAGTCGAGCCTAGGGTGGCTGCGCGCCCGTGACGGGGAGGAGCGCAATAGTCGTACCGGTGTGGTCCGCCGTACGGGAGAGGCTGTTGAGGCCCCCGGGAACCCCGTGGATCAAGGCGTCCGGGGCGCTGCGAAACGGATTTGGGCGAACGGCGGCGGAGCGTGTAATGTCTTCATCGCTCGCCCCAATAGCTCAGTCGGCAGAGCGTCTCCATGGTAAGGAGAAGGTCTACGGTTCGATTCCGTATTGGGGCTCTGGTGTGTGAGGTTCCCGTCGCAAGGCGGGAACGGATCGCATCTCAGCGGTGTAGCTCAGTCGGTAGAGCAAGCGGCTCATAATCGCTGTGTCACCGGTTCAAGTCCGGTCACCGCTACAGACAGTAGCCGATTGTGGGGTCGGTCCTTCGATCGGCTACTCTTCTATGCGTTAATCGTCCCATCCGTTCGTCAAGGAGCACTCCTGTGGCTGCCACCGACGTCCGCCCGAAGATCACGCTGGCCTGCGTGGAGTGCAAGGAGCGGAACTACATCACCAAGAAGAACCGGCGTAACAACCCGGACCGACTGGAGATGAAGAAGCACTGCCCGCGTTGCAATGCGCACACCGCGCATCGCGAAACGCGATAAATCAGGCTCGTACACGAGGCCGTCCCCGAGAGATCGGGGGCGGCCTCGCGTCGTTGAGAGACCCGATACCGGTCAGTAAGACAGCGCAGAGCAACAGCGCAGAGCAACCAGGAGGTGCCGAGGCCCATGGCGCTCGACCAGTCCTTCGTGGGGCGGACCTACCCGCCCACCGAGCCCTACGAGGTGGGCCGGGAGAAGATCCGCGAGTTCGCCGAGGCAGTGGGGGACACCAACCCCGCGTACACGGACCCGGAGGCCGCCAAGGCGCTCGGCCACCCCGATGTCGTCGCTCCGCCGACCTTCGTGTTCTCCATCACCTTCAGGGCCGCGGGGCAGGTCGTCCGGGACCCGCAGCTCGGCCTGGACTACAGCCGGGTCGTGCACGGCGACCAGAAGTTCGCCTACGTCCGCCCTGTGCGCGCCGGTGACCGGCTGACCGTCACCTCCACCATCGAGGCGATCAAGTCCATGGCCGGCAACGACATCCTGGACATCCGCGGCGAGGTCCACGACGAGGCCGGTGAGCACGTCGTGACCGCCTGGACCAAGCTCGTCGCGCGCGCGGCCGAGGAGGCGTGAGGAAGAAGATGACGGCGAAGATCGCATACGGCGACGTCGAGGTCGGCACCGAGCTGCCGGCCGGGACCTTCCCCGTGACCCGCGCCACCCTCGTCCAGTACGCGGGCGCCTCCGGGGACTTCAACCCCATCCACTGGAACGAGAAGTTCGCCAAGGAGGTCGGACTGCCGGACGTCATCGCGCACGGCATGTTCACCATGGCCGAGGCGATCCGTGTGGTCACCGACTGGACCGGCGACCCGGGCGCGGTCGTCGAGTACGGCGTCCGCTTCACCAGGCCGGTCGTCGTCCCGAACGACGACCAGGGCGCCACCGTCGAGGTCAGCGGCAAGGTCGCCGCCAAGCTCGACGACAACACGGTCCGCGTGGACCTCACGGTGACCAGCGCGGGGCAGAAGGTGCTGGGGATGTCGAGGGCCGTCGTGCGACTGGCCTGAGAGCCGGGTACGACTGTGCGGGTAAGGGGCGTTCTCCATGGTGGGGCGCCCCTTACGGCTTCCTGGAAATCCCCCCTTGCAAAGTTAGTGATTGAGTACTAACTTAGTCGCATGGTCAGGATGAGCGCAGAAGAGAGGCGTGAGAGCGTCATTCGCGCGGCGACGATCGAGTTCGCCCGCGGCGGCTACTACGGTACGTCGACCGAGGCGATCGCCAAGCGGGTCGGGGTGTCGCAGCCGTATCTCTTCCGGCTCTTCCCGGGCAAGAAGGCGATCTTCCTGGCGACGGCGGAGCGCTGCATGCAGGACACCATCCGCACCTTCGAGGAAGCCTCCAGGGGGCTGGAGGGCGAAGAGTCCCTGCACGCCATGGCGGACGCGTACACCAAGGTCATCGCGGAGCGGCCCGAGCTGCTGATGATGCAGATGCAGACGTACGTCGCGGTGGGGGCCGCCGAGCAGGAGGGCGACCACGAGTTCGGCGAGGCGGTCAGGGCCGGCTGGATGCGGCTGTGGGACACCGTCCACCTGCCGCTCGGCGCCGACATCAACGAGACGACGACCTTCCTGGCGTACGGAATGCTCGTCAACTGCCTGGTGGCGATGGGCTTCCCGCCCGGACACCGGGTCTGGGAGGGGATGTACCCGTCGGCACGGTTCAAGGGCCGGCTGGAGCACTGAGCCGGACAAGGCGTTGTCGGCGCCTTTTCTTGATCGAGAAACTTAGTAATCAATAACTAATCACCGATCACACCCGCTGGGGGAGCGATGTCACAGCAAGCGCAAGCCGCACCGACCGAACGTCTCGGGGGAGCCATATGGGCCCTCGTCATCACCAGCATCGCCGGATTCATGGCGGCCCTCGACAACCTCGTCGTCACCACCGCCCTGCCTTCCATCCGCGAGGACCTCGGCGGAGCGCTGCACGACCTCGAATGGACCGTCAGCGCCTACACGCTCACCTTCGCCGTCCTGCTGATGACCGGCGCGGCGCTCGGCGACCGCTTCGGCCGGCGCCGCCTCTTCCTGGTCGGCCTCACGATCTTCACCGGCGCGTCGGCGGCCGCGGCCCTGGCACCCGGCATCGACTCCCTCATCGCGGCCCGCGCGGTCCAGGGCGTGGGAGCGGCGATCATGATGCCCCTCACCCTCACCCTCCTCACGGGGGCCGTGCCCGCCGCCAAGCGCGGGATGGCGTACGGCATCTGGGGCGCCGTCAATGGACTCGCGGTCGCCTCCGGACCGCTGATCGGAGGCAGCCTCACCGAACACATCTCCTGGCAGTGGATCTTCTGGCTGAACGTCCCGCTCGGCGTCGCCCTGCTGCCCCTGGCCCGCCTGCGCCTCGCCGAGTCCCACGGGGCCGGCGCGCGCCTCGACATCCCCGGCACGCTGCTCGCCAGCGGCGGTCTCTTCGGCATCGTGTACGGCCTGGTCCGCGGCCCGTCCGACGGCTGGACCGACTCCGTGGTCCTCCTGGCCCTGTTCACGGGAGCCGCGCTGCTCGCCGCCTTCGTCATCTACAGCACGCGGGCCAAAAACCCGATGCTTCCCATGCGGCTGTTCCGTTCCCGGGCGTTCGCCGGGATCAACGCGGCGAGCCTGCTGATGTTCCTCGGGATGTTCGGCTCGATCTTCCTGCTCAGTCAGTACATGCAGGGCGTGCTCGGCTACTCGCCCACCGAGGCGGGCCTGCGGATGCTGCCCTGGACCGGCATGCCGATGCTCGTCGCGCCGATCGCCGGGATCCTCTCCGACCGCATCGGGGGCCGGCCGGTGGTGGCCACGGGGCTCTTCTTCCAGGCGGCGGGGCTCGCGTACATGGCGTCCGTGGTCACGGTCGACGCGTCCTACGCCGCGCAGCTTCCCGGTCTCATCCTCAGCGGCATCGGCATGGCGCTGTTCTTCGCTCCCGCGTCCAATCTGGTCATGTCGAGTGTGCTGCCGAAGGAGCAGGGCATCGCGTCCGGGGCCAACAACGCACTGCGTGAGGTGGGCGGGGCGCTGGGAATCGCCGTCATGGCGTCGATCTTCTCCTCGCAGGGCGGATACGAGAGCGGGCAGTCCTTCGTCGACGGCCTGCAGCCGGCGCTGGTCACCGGAGCGGCGGTGGTAGCGCTCGCCGGGGTTGCGGCACTGCTGATTCCCTCGCGGAAGAGGGTCGTCGCAAAGGAGGCTCACGAGGAGGAGCGGGCGCTGGAGATGGTGGCCGGCTGAGATCGCGCGTCGAGCGCCGACGGTCCCGCCCGGGGGAGGGTGGGGCCGTCGGCGCGTGTGCTGGCCGGGGTGCCTAGGGGGGTGCCGGGTCGGTTGTCGGGCGGCCGCGGTCAGTGGGGGCTGGTCGCGCAGTTCCCCGCGGGCAGCTGCGCTGGGCTTGGGCGGGGCGCCTAGGGGGTGCCGAGTGGGGTTGTCGAGCGGGTGCGGGTGCGTTGTGGCTGGTCGCGCAGTTCCCCGCGCCCCTGGGGGGTGCAGTCACCTGCGTCACGAGGGACCGTTCGTTTCCCGCGCCGCGCGCCACGACGGGCCGCAAGCCGCGTACGGCGCGCAGGGGACGGGGTGGGGGGTGTCCGCCCGCAGCGGCCGGCGTCCGTCACCGAGCACAACTAAAGCAACCGAGCCGCCGGACCGAGGATGGATACCCCCCACCCCGGCCCCGACCCACAACACACCCGCACGCGCTACACAAGCCCCCACCGGGCCGAAGCAGGCCGCCGCAGGCACCAGGGGCGCGAGGAACTGCGCAAAACGCCCGCCCCCACCGAACCCGCAGCCACACCCCGCCCCCACCGCCGGAGGCCCCCGTAGGCTGTACCGCGTGCAGGTACGACACGACGCCCCCCTCGCCCCCCTGACCACGTTCCGCCTCGGCGGCCCCGCCACCCGCCTCGTCACCGCGGCGACCGACGACGAGGTGATCGAGGTCGTCCGCGAGGCCGACGCCACCGGCACGCCGCTGCTGGTCATCGGTGGTGGGTCCAACCTCGTCATCGGGGACAAGGGATTCGACGGCACCGCGCTCGTCATCGCCACCAAGGGCTTCGAGCTCACCGGCACCCACCTGGAGCTCGCCGCCGGCGAAGTATGGACCGACGCCGTCGCCCGCACCGTGGACGCCGGGCTCGCCGGGATCGAGTGCCTCGCCGGCATCCCCGGCTCCGCGGGCGCGACCCCCATCCAGAACGTCGGCGCCTACGGCCAGGAGGTGTCCTCCACCATCACCGAGGTCACCGCCTACGACCGCCGCACCGGCGAGACCGTCACCCTCACCAACGACGACTGCGCCTTCTCCTACCGCCACAGCCGCTTCAAGGAAGACCCCGCCCGCTACGTCGTCCTGCGCGTCCGCTTCGACCTGGAGGACGCCGAGGGCCTCTCCGCGCCGATCAAGTACGCCGAAACCGCCCGCACCCTGGGCGTGGAACCCGGCGACCGCGTCCCCCTCACCGACGCCCGGGCCACCGTCCTGAAGCTGCGCGCGGGAAAGGGCATGGTCCTGGACCCCGACGACCACGACACCTGGTCGGCAGGCTCCTTCTTCACCAACCCCATCCTCACGGCCACCCAGTTCGCCGAGTTCCACGCGCGCGTGAAGCACCACCTCGGCGAGGATGCCGTACCGCCCGCCTACCCCGCGGGCGACGGCCACACCAAGACCTCCGCGGCCTGGCTCATCGACAAGGCCGGCTTCACCAAGGGCTACGGCACCGGCCCCGCCCGTATCTCCACCAAGCACACCCTGGCCCTCACCAACCGGGGCCGCGCCACCACGGAGGACCTTCTCGCCCTGGCCCGAGAGGTCGTGGCGGGCGTACGGGAGACCTTCGGGATCACCTTGGTCAACGAGCCGGTGACGGTGGGCGTGAGCCTGTAGCCGGCCGGGTCCGAAAGCGTCAGTACGCCACTCCGACCCCCTGCTTCACCACCCCCGCATCTCCGATCATCCCGAGCATCGCGTGCGCCACGTCCGCGCGTGAGATGAACCGTCCGCGCGCCGGGAACCCCCCGACCACCA
The DNA here is from genome assembly GCF_040606575.1 of Streptomyces sp. NPDC005402. Taxonomy (NCBI): domain Bacteria; kingdom Bacillati; phylum Actinomycetota; class Actinomycetes; order Kitasatosporales; family Streptomycetaceae; genus Streptomyces; species Streptomyces sp. NPDC005402. Next base: position 328,772 of record NZ_JBEXFB010000003.1, on the reverse strand, counting down.
CCCGGTACGCCCCGGTCACCGGCTTGTCCTGAAGGCGCGGCGGACGGACGGCCGTCCAGTCCGTACCGCTCGCCGCCAACGCCGCCTCCATCTCGGTCAGATCGGCGTAGACGTCCTTCAGCACGGCTGACACGAGCCCCCGCATCCACCGGTCCACCACTCCCTCGGCCACCGGTGCGGGCCCGACCGGCCCGGCGCTGACCACCAGCACGCGCCGCACCTGCTCCGCCTCCATCGCAGCCAGCAGAACCCGGGTCAGCCGCGTGGCGACCCCGGCGTCCTTGCGGGCGCGCGGCCCGAGTCCGGACAGCACCGCGTCGCGCCCGGCCACGGCGGGCCGCAGCACCTCCGGGTCGGAGAGATCGGCACGGACCACCTCAAGGCGCTCGCCCGTGACGGTCAGCCGGGCAGGATCCCGTACGACCGCGGTGACCTCGTGTCCCGCCGCCAGGCCCTGCCGGACGAGCTCCCGCCCTATGCCCCCGGTCGCGCCGAAAACGGTCAGTCTCATGGCCGCCACACTCCCCGCTCCAAGAAGGTGGGTGAGTATTCACTCACCCCTACCTCCTCTATGGTGAGTAAGCATTCGCCCACTCGTCAAGCCCGCAGTCCGACCCGAGGGAACGCATCAGCATGGAGCCCAAGCCCGCCCCGGCCCGCGTCCGTATCCTCGACGCCGCCCACGAGCTGATGCTCACCGTGGGGCTGGCGCGAGCCACGACCAAGGAGATCGCCAAGGCGGCCGGCTGCTCCGAGGCGGCGCTGTACAAGCACTTCGCGAGCAAGGAGGAGGTGTTCATCCGCGTCCTCTCGGAGCGCCTCCCGAGACTCGTCCCGCTTCTGCACACCCTCGCCGCCGAGCCGGGCCGCCACACCCTGGAGGAGAACCTCACCGAGATCGCCCGCCAGGCCGCTCTCTTCTACGAGCAGAGCTTCCCGATCGCCGCCTCGCTGTACGCCGAGACCCAGCTCAAGCGACGCCACGAGGACGCGATGCGCGAGATGGGGTCCGGCCCGCACAAGCCGATCGAGTGGCTCGACGCCTACCTCCGGGCCGAGCAGTCCATCGGCCGCGTCGCCCCCACCGCCGACACCTTCGCCGCGGCCTCCCTGCTCCTGGGCGCCTGCGCCCAACGGGCGTTCGCCTACGACGCCACCCAGGACGGCATACGGCCCCCCGTGGACGCCTTCGCCGCCCGGCTGGCCCGGACCCTGCTGGCCGGAATCGCCGGGGCCGCGGCCCCCGGCCTCAAGAGCCCGGGCCGCTGAGCCAGTCGTCCACTCCCGACAGCAGCTTGGCCTTCACGTCCTCCGGGGCCGCCGAGGCTCGTACCGACTGCCGGGCCAGCTCCGCCAGTTCCGCGTCCGTGAAGCCGTGCCACCGTCGGGCGATCTCGTACTGCGCGGCCAGCCGGGACCCGAACAGCAGCGGGTCGTCGGCGCCCAGCGCCATCGGCACCCCGGCCTCGAACAGCTTCCGCAGCGGCACGTCCTCGGGCTTCTCGTACACCCCGAGCGCCACGTTCGACGCCGGGCACACCTCGCACGTCACCTGCCGGTCCGCCAGCCGCTTCAGCAGCCGGGGGTCGTCCGCCGCGCGCACCCCGTGCCCGATCCGGTTCGCACCCAGGTCGTCGAGACAGTCCCGTACCGACGACGGACCGGCCAGCTCGCCGCCGTGCGGCGCCGACAGCAGCCCACCCTCGCGCGCGATGTTGAAGGCCCGGTCGAAGTCCCGTGCCATGCCCCGGCGTTCGTCGTTCGAGAGTCCGAAGCCGACCACGCCCTTGTCCGCGTACCGCACCGCCAGCCGGGCCAGCGTGCGCGCGTCCAGCGGATGCTTCATGCGGTTCGCGGCGACCAGCACCCGCATCCCGAGCCCGGTCTCCCGCGAGGTCGTCTCCACCGCGTCCAGGATGATCTCCAGCGCCGGGATCAGCCCGCCGAGCCGAGGGGCGTACGACGTCGGGTCGACCTGGATCTCCAGCCACCCCGAACCGTCGCGGACGTCCTCCTCCGCGGCCTCCCGCACCAGCCGCCGGATGTCGTCGGGCTCCCTGAGGCACGAGCGGGCCGCGTCGTACAGCCGCTGGAACCGGAACCAGCCCCGCTCGTCCGTGGCCCGCAGCTTCGGTGGCTCCCCGCTGGTCAGTGCTTCGGTCAGCGCCTCCGGCAGCCGCACCCCGTACTTGTCGGCCAGTTCCAGAACCGTCCCCGGCCGCATCGAGCCGGTGAAGTGCAGGTGCAGATGGGCCTTCGGCAGCTCAGATACATCACGTACACGTGGGGGGTTCGGGGGGTTCCCCCCTGAAGAGCTCAGCATCCCAGGATCCTGCCGTACGTCACGGGCCTCCCGGTACCGCTTTCCCCTTTAGTGGTCTTGCTCGCACAAAAAAAGGGGCACCTCCTCACGTGAGGAGGTGCCCCTTTCCTACGGCGACCTCAGTCCCGCGCCTCCGCCAGCAGCTTCTGGATCCGGGAGACGCCCTCGACGAGATCCTCGTCACCCAGCGCGTACGACAGCCGCAGATAGCCCGGCGTGCCGAAGGCCTCACCCGGGACGACCGCGACCTCGGCCTCCTCCAGGATCAGCGCGGCCAGCTCGACCGTGTCCTGCGGGCGCTTGCCGCGGATCTCCTTGCCGAGCAGCGCCTTGACCGAGGGGTAGGCGTAGAAGGCGCCCTCGGGCTCCGGGCAGAGCACGCCCTCGATCTCGTTGAGCATGCGGACGATCGTCTTGCGGCGGCGGTCGAAGGCCGTGCGCATCTCCGCCACCGCGTCGAGGTTGCCGGAGACCGCGGCGAGGGCGGCGACCTGGGCGACGTTCGACACGTTGGACGTGGCGTGCGACTGGAGGTTGGTCGCGGCCTTGACGACGTCCTTCGGGCCGATGATCCAGCCCACCCGCCAGCCCGTCATCGCGTACGTCTTCGCCACGCCGTTGACGACGACGCACTTGTCGCGCAGCTCGGGCAGGAGCGCGGGCAGCGAGGTGAACTTCGCGTCGCCGTAGACGAGGTGCTCGTAGATCTCGTCGGTCAGCACCCACAGGCCGTGCTCGACGGCCCAGCGGCCGATCGCCTCGGCGTCGGCCTGGCTGTAGACCGCGCCGGTCGGGTTGGAGGGGGAGACGAAGAGGACGACCTTCGTCCGCTCGGTCCGGGCCGCCTCCAGCTGCTCGACGGAGACCCGGTAGCCGGTGGTCTCGTCGGCCACCACCTCCACCGGGACACCGCCGGCCAGCCGGATCGACTCCGGGTACGTCGTCCAGTACGGCGCCGGGACGATGACCTCGTCGCCCGGGTCGAGGATCGCGGCGAAGGCCTCGTAGATCGCCTGCTTGCCGCCGTTGGTCACCAGGATCTGGGTCGGGTCGACCTCGTAGCCGGAGTCGCGCAGCGTCTTCGCGGCGATCGCGGCCTTCAGCTCGGGAAGACCGCCGGCCGGGGTGTAGCGGTGGTACTTCGGGTTCGAGCAGGCCTCGATCGCGGCCTGGACGATGTAGTCCGGGGTCGGGAAGTCCGGTTCACCGGCGCCGAAGCCGATCACCGGCCGCCCGGCGGCCTTGAGGGCCTTGGCCTTGGCGTCCACGGCGAGGGTGGCGGACTCGGAGATCGCGCCGACTCGGGCGGAGACCCGGCGCTCGGTGGGAGGGGTTGCAGCGCTCATGGGGCCCATCGTTCCAGACCGGAAACTCCCCCGGCACACGGGTTTCACAGACTGAACAACGGCTGAACAACCGTCCGGCTTCTTCCCGCACGCTGGGCGATCTTGCGTTCCCAAGGCCCCTACGGGCGCTTTCTGTTCGACGAGGGGCCGAGGACCACGTACACTCTCACCTCGTTGGCCTTCAGCAGCCGCGTGTCCAGGTGCACACCGAGCACCCGGTCGGATGCGGTACGTTGGGGGACGCACAAAGGGTCGTAGCTCAATTGGTAGAGCACCGGTCTCCAAAACCGGCGGTTGGGGGTTCAAGTCCCTCCGGCCCTGCTACACACACCGTCGCCAGGATGTGTGCGCATGTACGTACAGCAATGCACCGCCGTGCGGCTCCAACCGGGCGCGGCACGGCCACGACCCGGGAACAGGTGAGGACGAATGGCGGACGCCGTGGGCTCCATTGATACGCCTGATGCCCAGGATGAGGCGCCGGAGTCCAAGAAGACCCGTAAGGGCGGCAAGCGTGCCAAGAAGGGCCCGCTGAAGCGCCTCGCGCTCTTCTACCGGCAGATCGTCGCTGAACTCCGCAAGGTCGTCTGGCCGTCGCGGAACCAGCTGACGACGTACACGACCGTGGTGATCGTCTTCGTCCTCGTCATGATCGGCCTGGTGACCGTGATTGACTATGGACTCAACCACGCCGCCAAGTACGTATTCGGCTGAGCACAGAGCGAAGGGCGCCGAGGTTACCGGCGCCCCTTTTCGCATGTTCCACCCCTTGTATCCAGGAAGAAGCAGCCACCGTGTCTGACCAGAACCTGAACGACGCCATCGAGCCCGACGAGTCTGTCGACGACGAGCTCGACATCGTCGAGGGCGCGGACGAGGACCTGGACGAGGTCGAGGCTGCCGACGCCGAGGCGGGCGAGCCCGCCGAGGAAGCCGCGCTCCACCCCGAGGACGAGGCCGTCGAGTCCGACGAGGTCGAGGACGAGTCCGGCGGCGACGTCGAGGCCGTCGAGTCCGAGGAAGAGGAAGAGGCGGAAGCCGAGGAGGAGCCGGCCGAGCCGGTCGACCCCGTCGCCGCCCTGCGCGAGGAACTGCGGACCCTTCCCGGCGAGTGGTACGTCATCCACACCTACGCCGGTTACGAGAACCGCGTGAAGACCAACCTCGAGCAGCGTGCCGTCTCGCTGAACGTCGAGGACTTCATCTTCCAGGCCGAAGTGCCGCAGGAAGAGGTCGCGCAGATCAAGAACGGCGAGCGCAAGACCATCCGCCAGAACAAGCTCCCCGGCTACGTGCTGGTGCGCATGGACCTGACGAACGAGTCCTGGGGCGTCGTCCGCAACACCCCCGGCGTCACCGGCTTCGTGGGCAACGCCTACGACCCGTACCCGCTGACCCTGGACGAGATCGTCAAGATGCTCGCCCCGGAGGCCGAGGAGAAGGCCGCCCGCGAGGCCGCCGAGGCCGAGGGCAAGCCGGCTCCGGCCCGCAAGGTCGAGGTCCAGGTCCTGGACTTCGAGGTCGGCGACTCGGTCACCGTCACCGACGGTCCCTTCGCCACCCTGCAGGCCACGATCAACGAGATCAACGCCGACTCGAAGAAGGTCAAGGGCCTCGTCGAGATCTTCGGCCGCGAGACCCCGGTCGAGCTGAGCTTCGACCAGATCCAGAAGAACTGATTAAGCACCTGCGTCGAAGGGCGCTCATCAGCGGCTATGCCGCTGATGAGCGCCCTTCACTCCTGTCTGGGCCGTCTCTGGGCCGTGTCACTTGGGGGACGGCTTAGTACCCCGAGCGGGGGCTCATTAGCGTTCCCTGATGAGACCAGTCGCGCGCGGTGACCTATTGTCGCACCATGGATGCACAGAGTGATGGTGCCGCGTCGCCTGCGGAGGAAGCCAAAGTCACGCTCCGACAGTGGTGCCATGGTGTTCGCATCACTCATCGGGCTCAAGAGCAAACTGCCGCTAAGTTCGATGGGTTCGGGCGCGCCTTGGCTGTGGGATCTCTGGTGATCTCGGCAGTGGTCGGCACGGCCATTTTCTCTACGTTGAGTGCCTCACCAGCGCTCGGCTGGAAGATCGTGGTTGGGCTGCTCAGCATCATCGCTGCGGTGCTCAGTGCACTCCAGGCGGGACTGAAATACCCGGAGCGAGCAGACCGGCACCGTCAGGCAGCTCTGGACATCGGGAACCTTCGCCACAAGATGGAGATCACCCTCACCAAAGGCGATCCGCGGGACGATATGCCCGGCCTTGCCGAGGAGTGGGATAGTTTGCAGAAGAACGTCCCCACTGTCCCGCGGCGTCTGTATGCGCGCGTCGAGAAAGAGCTGGCGGTAGCGAAGAGCGGTTGACTACCGCAGCAGCAGATTCACTCGCTGGGGGCCGGTGGCAGGCGGGAGCGCGGGCGTGGACCTACGGTTCTCATATGAGCGTTTCAGCCGCGTACGACAAGTGGACGACGGAGCGTCGTGCTCGCCTCAGGGACCTCGATCCGACTGTGCTCAGGCTGAGTGGCACGACCGACGAGCGGGTCCAGTGGTCGCGGGTGCTGATGTTGGCGGCTGAGTTCCAAGGGTTCGCCCGCGACCTCCACGACGAGGCCGGTCGGGTCTTCGTTAAGGAGGCCGCTCGCGGGAACTCGCTACTGGAGGGCGTCCTCGTGGCCCGCGTGGGTTCGGGGCGCTCGATGGACCGTGGCAATGCTCACCCTGGCAACCTTGGCACTGACTTCCTCATTTTGGGGATCCCGCTGTGGGATGCGCTGAAGGCTCAGGCGGGCAGGGAGACAACGCTGCAGCTCAACAGTGCCGCAGAGCACCTGAACAAGGCTCGTAATGCTGTGGCGCACTCCAACCTCTTCGAGATCAAGCGCATGGGTATTGATGCCGATGTGGTTAAGGATTGGAGTTCTCGAATGGACTCCCTGGCCAAGTTGATGGAGCATGTAGTCGCCGACCATCTCGTGACCTTGTTCGGTATATCGAACCCCTGGAGCGCACATGGCTAGACATGCTCAGGGCACAGAGGCGCAGTGGCGTGAAGATATGGAAACGCGATGGCGCGGGCGTACGGAGGAAGAGTTGCGAGAGGCCATGTACTTCGAAGCAGAGGAGCTTGTGCTCGTTCCCCAGGGGAAGTACAAGGTCGAGGCTCGGGTTGTGAACACCTACTCCTCCGTAGACGGGGTAAGGGTTACGGTCCAGGTGCCAGCTCATCCTGGTGCGCATGACGTTGTAACCACCCTGACACTCCCAGCGTCGGACGTGGAGGCCGCTTGAGTCCAGTTCCTTGTCAGCGGACACCGCTGACAAGGAACTGCCGACGAGGCGCGCTTACGCAGCACGTTCACCCAAGTACATGCTGTCAATAGCTTTCCGAGTCCGGCTTTCGCTGCTCGGCATGAGATGCGTGTACGTCCGGAGGGTGAAGCCCGGATCGCCGTGACCGAGGTACTGACTCAGGGCCTTGATGTTCTCCCCGGCGTCCAGCAAGACCGAGGCGTAGAAGTGCCTCAGCGCGTGCATGCCGTCCTCTCGGGACGACTGGATGCGCTTGCCTCGCTCAGGCTCGGGGAGGACGCCAGCGGCCACGAGTGCGGGCTTCCACACGTGGGTGTTGAAGTCGTTCCGGCGGCACGCCCCGCGGTCGTGGCTCGTGAAGATGAGCCGCTTGGTCAGTTTGGGTCCGTCCGGCGTCAGCCACGGGAGGGTGACGTCCGCGGGCGGGAATTCCTCCATGTGAGCCGCGAGCGCACGACCGACGTGCTGGGGGAGAGGAACGTCACGCACCTTGCCCCCCTTCGGCGGCGCGATGACCTGGTGCCCGTTGATGAGCTTCACCTGGAAGCCCACGTGCAGCCAGCCCGTGAGGAAACCGACTTCGTCGACCGGGAGGCCGAAGATCTCGCCTTGGCGCAGGCCGCACCCGCCCCCGGCGTCGACCATGGCGCGGAAGCTGTCGGGGAGAGCGGCCCGCACGGCGAACAGCCGCTCGGAGCTCCAAGGCCGCACGCGGCCGGGCGCAGCCTTGGGTGCCTTGACCGACGCGGCTCGGCAGGGGTTCCTCTGAATCACCCTGTCGTCCACGGCGGCCGTAAAGACTGCGGACACGTTCTTGAAAATCTCCCGCCGGTAGGTCGCGCCGGCCACCACGCTTTCCAGCGTTCGCGTCCACTCCCGGATGTGCTCCGGCTGGAACGAGCCGAGAGGGCGCGCACCGATGTGAGGGAAGGCGTGCAGCCGGAGGCGCATTTCGACGGCCGAACGGGTCGTGAGGTCGGTCGTTTGGGCAGAGATCCAGCGTTCCGCGTACTGCTGGAAGGTGGTGCGACTCGTCTTCGGGTCGACGTACTGCCCGCGCGACATGTCGGCCTCGATGTGGGCGAGCCACTGCTCAGCGAGCCGCTTCTGACGGTCGGGGAAGCTCTTGGACTTCTCGGTGCCGTCGGGGCCGATGTACCGGGCCCGGTAGCGCAGGCCCATCCCGTGGCGGTCGGTCTTGACGCGGACGGCCTTGCCGTCGGCATTGGTTTCGGTCTTGTACCAGCGGTCTTGGATGTGGCCAGCCATGGGGGCTGACTCCTCTCGGTAGCAGGGCGCGGCGGGGCCGGGTGGGCGCCGTCGGGCCGGTTTCGGGGTGTGCTGGGCCAGGCCCGCTACTTGCTAGGGGCCTGATCACTGGGGGTTTGGGTTGCTAGCGGGGTTGCTACCGGTAGCGGGTGGGGGTGCTACCGGTAGCAGGGCTCCGGCGGGGTTCAGGGAGGCTGTGACAGGGGGTCTCGGGTGCCTTCTGGAGGGGGTTTTCGGGGGGTGGCCTGCGGTGCCTCCCTGCCTCCCTGAGGGCCTGTTTACGCTGATCAGGTAGAGGGAGGTTGGTCAGGGAGGGGGTGAGGGAGTTCTCCCTGCCTCCCTTGGCCGGCGGGCGGTGCCTCCCTGTCGTTCGGGGTGTCTGCCGGGGTGGGTTGGGGAGGCAGCGGCAGGGGCTTCGAGGGGCTGTGAGAGGGGGGTTTCGGGGCGGTGTGGGAGGCGCCTCCCCGCCTCCCCGAACGGGTCTTTGCGCTGATCAGTGCGGGGGATGCGGGCCGGGGAGGCGGTGGGGGAGTTCTCCCCGCCTCCCCGGCCCGGCGGGTGGTGCCTCCCCGCCGGGCCGGGCGGGTCAGGCCGCGTCGCTGAGGCCGGTCTGTTCGGCCTCCCACGCCCTGACTGCGGCGGGGTTGAAGCGGAGGTAGCGGCCGACGCGGAAGCCGGGCGGGCCGATGCGCTTACGGCGCCACTGGTAGACGGTCTCGACGCTGGGGAGGCTGAACATGGTGACCAGGTCTTCGGGGGTCAGGTAGCGGTCGGGGATGCCGCCGCGCAGGAGGGCGAGCAGGGCGCCAAGCAGCTCGGTTGGCTCTTCGGTGGCCATGGGTTCGGTGACTCCTCGTGTCCGTGGCAGGGTGCGGGGGAGGGGTGCCGGTCGCCGTCCTAGAGAGTTGGTGTATCGCAGCGTCCGCAGCGTCCCAGCGTCCGCACGATCGGGTTTGTACAGTTCAGTGGGGGTGAGGGGTGCGGACGCTAGTGCGGACGCTGCGGGTGCTGGACGGCTGTAGCGTCCGCAGGCTTGGACGTGTCCGGGCCTCTGGTGTGAGGCCCGGCCCGGCGGGTGTTCCGGCTACGTCAGTGCTGGTCGGCCGTGGGTTCAAGGTGCCCCGGCGGGGCCACCTCCGGCCACAGCGGGGTCTGTTCGGGTGCGGACGCTGACTCGTCCCAGTCGGGTGCGCGGGAGAGGGTGAGGAGCTTGTGCCGGGTCCGGTCGCGGCTACGCTGCGTGTCGTCGACCGTGATCCCGATGGACCGCAGGAGCGGGGCGAGCCGCTTGACCCTGCCGCCCGCGCGTGTGGGATCCACGGGCCAGTTCTTCGGCCTCATGGGCGGCACGGGCAGGGCTTCCAAGAGCTGTCCGGCGGTGCCCTGCCACGTGCCCACCCTGTCGACCAGGGCGGCAATGGCCATGGCGAACGCGTCGCCCTCCAACGCGTCCGTGGCGACGTTCGCCGACGTGGCCAGGTAGTCCCCGAGGGTGTTCCAGCCCTGCGTCTGGTCGACGGCCGCGAGCACGCGGGCGAAGTCGGCCATGCGCGGCATGGACTCCAGCCGCACCCCGGGCAGGACCGCGAGCACGCACGCCAGTACATCGAACAGGGCCCCGAGCACGGCGGGCCGTACGGCCTCGAAGGTGGCGTCCAACTCCTCTTCGGAACGGCGGTGTTCGGAGTCGATGAGCTGCAAGTCGAGCATGAGGACGCGTTCGGCGAGGTCCCCGGCGAGGGCTCCCGCGTCGATGGTGGTCAGGGCGAGCACCCGCTTGAAGGTGAGGACCACCACGTCGTCGTCGGTGTACAGGGCACGGTCGACCACACCGTCACCGGTCACCGCCTTGCAGAGGGTGTCGGACAGCCACGGCGGGATCGTGCTGATGTTGTCCAGGCATAGCGCCCATGAGCTGAACGCCTGCCGGGACCACGCCTTTTCGTCCCGCGGCTGACTGCGCTTGGCGGCCGGAGACGGGTCGATCAGGTTGATGAACATCTGCGCGGCCTTGGACTTGCCCGTACCCTGCTCGCCCTTGCACACGATCGCCGGGTGAGGGATGTCCGGGATCCACGCGGCGACCAGCCAGGCAACGAGCTGACGGAACGCGGCTGTGTCCATGTTCAGCAAGGCGTGCAGCTTGGCGAGCCCGTCGCCGTCCAGGACGGGTTCGGGCATCGGAGCCATGGCGCCGGAGCGGCGGAAGAGCACCGGGGCCCGGTCGACCACCTTCCAGCCGACGCCGGTCACCACGACCGCGCGGCCGTCCGCGCTGCCGAGGTCGACCACGACCGCGCCGGACGGATCGCGCCCCACCCGCAGGTGGACCGGCTCGGGGTCGGTGTCCTCGCAGATGCCTTCCAGCACGGTCATGGCGTCCGCGAGCGCGGACTGAGAGGCCACCTCGCCGGGGTAGGCGTCAGCGAACTGCCGGGCCAGACGCTGACGCAACCCGCCCTTGTTCCGCAGTGGCAAAGCGATATTCGGTCCGGCGAGCGCGACCGCGTACGGACGGCCGTCGGGAGACATCACGAACCGGTACTGCTCGCGCGCCATGGCCACGATCCGCGCGGCGGCCGGCGGTGGCTTGCCGTCGTCACCGTGCCCGGATCGGCGCGGCGCCGATCGGGTCGGGTCGACCGCTGCCCGACTCTTGCCGGGGTGGGCGTGACCGTTGACGGGTCGATCGGATCGGGTGGTCGTCACGCGGACACCGCCTCTCCAGTCGGGCCCGCGCACACCCGCACGGGGCGAGGCGCACGCAGGCAATCGGGTCGGGCTGCCACCCGTGCAGGGCCGTGACGCGGAGTGTGACGCGGCTCGTCACGCAGGTCAGGGGTAGACCGAAACGGGATCGGGTCGGGCGACCACACCGCTTCGTAGGCCGACTTGTTGGCGTGCGCGAGTTGGGCCAACAGCGGCCAGTCGACCGGGCGGACGATCGGCCGCGTTGGGTCGGCCCACGCCAGCAGGACCAGGGCGAGGGAGAGCGGGAAGCGGTCGGCCTTGGCGTCGTTGCAGGGGCGGCAGGCCAGCACGAGGGAGGACAGCGACCATGAGCGCCACAGGCTCACCGGAGCGATGTGGTCGGCGGTGGCTTCCCGGAGCTCCCGGAAGGAACGGCGGCAGTAGTAGCACTGGGCGCCGTCGCGTGCGGCGAGCCGCTGTTTGCGGGCTCGCCGTCGGTGCGAGTTCAGGTGCGGGGGACGGTGGCTCACGCCGCGACCGCCAGATCCCGGGCGGCCGTCGCGCGGAACAGCCCGTAGGGGCGGATCAGCGTGACCAGACCCTCCGCCCGCAGCGTGGCCATGGCCGCGCGCACGGTCTTCGCGGAGCACTGGAAGCGGGTGGCAAGCTCCCGCTCAGCCGGTACGCGCTCGCCCGGCTTCAGGGCCGCGATCTCGCTGCGCAACATCTCGGTCAGGGCGCGGGCGGCGGCGCCCTTCTCGCGGAACGCGCCCTGCATGGCGACCTGTCCGGCCACCTTGAGGGAGGTCGCAGCGCTGTACATGCCCAGGATGACGATGCGGTCGACCCCGAGCCGGGCCGCGACCTGGTTGCTGTCCAGCCCTTCGACCAGGTGCAGCAGCAGCACCTGACGCGGCAGGTCGCCGATGCGCAGCAGCGCCTCACACCGGGTGTCGTCCAGCGTGGCCAGCGCCTCACGCTGCCAGACCGGAAGAGACTCCAGCGTGATCGGCTCGTGCGGCATCTCCGGGTGGCACAACTGAAGCCGCAGCAAAGCCGTTTCGGCCAGTCGGTCACCCGTGCGCAGGCTGCATCCCAGACGGTCGGCCACGACCGACTTGTTGCAGCCGTCCAGTTGCAGCAGCAGCGCCTCACGCTCCCGGTCGGGCAGGTCCGCGACCATGCGCAGTAATTCCCCGGACGGCTCCGCCAGCGGAACCTCCTGCTGTTCCTCGACCATCGGGGCCAGCACGTACGCGGTGATCGGGTCGTCGAAGTCCATCGGCCGCTCGTGCGACGACGACCGCTTGAAGTGCTTGCCGAGCTGGTTCTGCACCCGCACGAACAGGAAGGCTTGCGTGTCGCTCTCGCTCAGCGGCTCCGGGGCCAGCAGATCCTTCGCGCCCGTGCGGGCCACCTCGACCCACACGTTCTGAGCGATGTCCTCCGCCAGCGTCTGGGCCCGCGCCGCGCTGAACCGGTAGCCGACCAGCTTGGACTTCGCGTACCGGACCAGATCGGCGCTGTAGCGCTCGTAGAGGGCACTCAGGCGCCGCGCCTGCTCAGCCGTCAGAGGGATGTCCTCCCCCTGCCTCAGCCGACGCCCACCAGGACCATTGCCCTGACGTGTGCCCCGCTCGGCCCTACGTTCTGCCACGGTTCCAGGCATGATGGATATGCCCCTTCAAGGGTCAGGGAGCGGCTGTCTGCTTGGCGGTAGGAAGCCGCTCCTTGCTTTTTCCTGGCGTAACCAGGACTTTTCGCGGGAATCGGGCCCCCTTTCGGGGCGTCCCACTGCTGACTAGCTTGCACTAGTCTGCTGTGGTGCACAACCCCTGTGAGGTGGTGTGCACTAGTTCGCTGTGGTGGGTACGCTCAGGGCATGACTGTCACAGGAGGGCCCAAGCCCAAAGCCGTACAGGTCGCGGACGCGCTCCGTGAGGACGTCAAGCGGATGAAGCCGGGTGACAAGCTCCCGTCCCAGCGGGAGTTGATCGAGCGCTTCGGGTACGCAAGCCAGACGATCCAGAACGGGCTTGCCATGCTGCGATCCGAGGGGTTGGTCGTGTCGGCGGGGAACCTCGGTAACTTCGTCGGGGACGGGACCGTACCGACGAGCGACGTACGCGACGAGATCAATGAACTCCGCTCCCTGGTTCAGTCGTTGGCTGAGCGAGTGGAGGCACTCGAAGAGCGCGCCCCCCTGAGTGGTGCGTGATCTGCAACCAGCATGCGAGGAACGGAACGTGTGGCGTAAGTGACATCGAGGGGGCGAGAACGTGAGGTGGGGACATGTCCGGTGTCACCTCGCTGTCCCCTTCCCTGTCCCCTGGGGTGAGGCGCAAGACTCAGCGGGTAAGCACTCGGAGGAGGGCGTATGAGCGACGACAGGCCCGCGTGGGCGCACCGCATCGCGGCCGAGCGGGCGGCTCGCGATTGGTCCCAGCGAGACGCGGTGAAGGCTCTTCGGGCCCACTCGAAGGAAGAGCTTCCCGCAGACGACAGCTTGATCAGGCAGTGGAAGCGGTGGGAGTCCGGACAGATCCCCAACGAGTTCTACCGACCGCTCATTGCGGCAGTCTTCGGCACCGTGACGCACGCGCTTTTCCCCGCGCCGGCGCGTCGGGACGGGGGCAAAGAGATTCTGGCCGTGAGCGGTATGGAGACGCTGGAAATCGTGAGTCGTCTTAACCGGTCTGACGTGGACGCGGCCACGCTTGACGCGCTACGGATCACCACAGATCGGCTCTGCTCCGAGTATCCATTCATGCCGAGTGAACAGCTCCTTATCGAGGGGCGCCAGTGGTTGCGCCGCGTCGTGGAGCTCCACTCGAAGAGCCTCACGCTCTCGCAACACCGCGAGGTGCTGGCCATGTCCGGTTGGCTCGCGCTCCTCGTGGGCTGCGTGGAGTACGACATGGGCGATCGGCACGCTGCCGAGTCGACGCGCCAAGCCGCTCTGTCGCTGGCGACGGAGGCAGATCATGCGGAAGTCGCCGGTTGGGCGCATGAGATGCGGGCTTGGTTCGCGCTCACCACGGGGGACTATCGCGGGGTCGTCGCGGCGGCGCAGGCCGGAACCGAGGTCGCTGCACACCAGGGCGTTGCCGTGCAGCTCGCCGCGCAGGAAGCCAAGGCGTGGGCCCGACTCGGGGACCGTAGGCGAGTTGAGGTGGCGTTGGACCGAGGGCGCAACCTGCTCGAAGGGATGCCGCACCCGGAGAACTTGGACAACCACTTCGTGGTGGACCCGGCGAAATTCGACTTCTACGCGATGGACTGCTACCGGCTGGTGGGGGAGGACAAGTTGGCGCGGACTCTCGCTGAGGAAGTCCTCAGGGCGGGAACGGACTTCGACGGCACGGAGCGTGCGCCTATGCGAAACGCGGAGGCCCGCGTAACGCTGGGCGTGACGGCCGCGCGGGAGGGCGACCTGGACCAGGCCCTCATCATGGGCGAGCGTGCCCTTGAAGGTGAGCGCCAGTCGGTCCCATCGCTCATCATGACGAGTCGCGAACTGGCAGCGGAGATGAGGCGGCGGTACGCGTCTGAGCCTGCCGCTCAGGATTACCTCGCGCGCCTGCGCGAGTTGGGCCAGGTGACGCCGGGCTTCCTGCCGCAGTAGTCAGGGATAGAAGGTGCGGCCTACGGCCGCGCGACCCTTGGCAGCTCGCTGCGCTCGCGCGGCGTTGCTCGGACTCCGACGGCCGTTGCGCCCCTTGAGGCAGGCCCCCCTTTACCAGCCTTACCTTGCAGGTCGGAGGGCCCTACCTGCCCCTCTACCAGGGTAAGGACCCCCCTCTACTCCGAGAGCCGCCACCACAAGCAAGAGGAGCACCACGGGCGCCGGGCGTGCTCCTCTTGCTTGTGCATGCAGACCCCTCTACCCGGCCCGCTGCACAAGGAACGAAGAGACCACCACTTCGCGGCGGGGGTGGTCTCTTCGTCGTTTCGGAGCGTTCAGCGTCCGCAGCGTCCGCATCCTTCTCTCCTAAGAGCCGCCTTGACCAGCGAAAAGAGGATCTTAGGAACGGAGCGTGACCGGACGCTGCGGACGCTAGCGGACGCTAGACATTTTGTTTAGCGTCCGCAGGAAAGGTGCAGGTCAGATGGGGTGAGAGATGCCCGGCGGACGCTGCGGACGCTATCTTCCCTCAACTCTCTAGTAAGAAGGAGAGGAAGGCTCTTCAGGAAAGGGATCGCGGTACGGACGGCCGCCCCCTGCTGAAGAGCCATGGTTGACCCCACAGAGCAGGAGAGGCCCGGCGGCGCGCGCCCATGCCTGCCGTCTGTCCCCTGGAAGGCCCTCAGGGCGGCCTTTACCTGGGGGCGGCCAAGGGAAAGGCCGCCCGAGACGCCTTCCAAGGGGGCGTATTCCCAGCACCGACGGCGGGATCCCGCGCGAGCGCAGCGAGCTGCCAATGGACGCGCGGCCGTAGGCCGCACCTTCTTGCTCTCCCCACGGCGGTCCGGCGGCCGGGCCCCTCCCAGAGGCGCCTGCCGGCCGGATTCCGGGGTCTGGCCAGATGCCTCGTTAATCGCTAACGTGCTGGTCATCAGCAGTTTCGGTCGCTAGCGGGGTCGCTAACGTTAGCGGTTCCTGCCGCTAGCGTTAGGGGCTCTTCGCGGCCTGGGATCGGGCCGTCTGTGGGCCGTCCGAGGGTGGCCGACGACGACAGGCGACGACAGTCAACGACGGCCCCGCCGCTGGTCATGGACCACCCCGGTAGACTTCTCCCAGCTCACCGCAGACCTTCATTAGTCCCAGAAGAACTGACGTCTTCCGGACAGAGCTTCCGACCAGGTCAGGCGGGCTGTCACAGCTCGTCTGACCTGCTCGGTTTTTGGCCGCGCATCTATACCCGTTATCGTTGTGCGGTATGCCTGCGTTCGGGTGGTCCCCGCACGCAGGCAGGACCCGAATCGAAAGGACCCGGAGAGCTATGCCTCCCAAGAAGAAGAAGGTCACGGGGCTCATCAAGCTCCAGATCCAGGCCGGTGCCGCCAACCCGGCTCCGCCGGTCGGCCCCGCGCTGGGTCAGCACGGCGTCAACATCATGGAGTTCTGCAAGGCCTACAACGCGGCGACCGAGTCGCAGCGTGGCTGGGTGATCCCGGTGGAGATCACGGTCTACGAGGACCGCTCCTTCACCTTCATCACCAAGACCCCGCCGGCCGCGAAGATGATCCTCAAGGCCGCGGGCGTGGAGAAGGGCTCCGGCGAGCCGCACAAGACCAAGGTCGCCAAGATCACCCAGGCGCAGGTCCGCGAGATCGCCACCACCAAGATGCCCGACCTCAACGCCAACGACCTGGACGCCGCCGCGAAGATCATCGCCGGTACCGCGCGTTCCATGGGCGTCACGGTCGAGGGCTGAGCCCCAACCCCCGTACACCACAAGCAGAAGTGGCAGGGCCTGCTCGGCCCGTACCACGACTCCTTATCAAGAACACACAGGAGCAGTTGTGAGCAAGCGCAGCAAGGCCCTTCGCGCTGCGGACGAGAAGATCGACCGGGAGAAGCTGTACGCCCCGCTCGAGGCCGTCCGTCTCGCCAAGGAGACCTCCACGTCGAAGTTCGACGGCACCGTCGAGGTCGCCTTCCGTCTGGGTGTAGACCCGCGCAAGGCCGACCAGATGGTCCGTGGCACCGTGAACCTCCCGCACGGCACCGGTAAGACCGCCCGGGTCCTGGTCTTCGCGACCGGTGACCGTGCCGAGGCCGCTCGTGCCGCGGGCGCCGACATCGTCGGCGCCGACGAGCTCATCGACGAGGTGTCGAAGGGCCGTCTGGACTTCGACGCCGTCGTCGCCACCCCGGACCTCATGGGCAAGGTCGGCCGCCTCGGCCGCGTGCTCGGTCCCCGTGGTCTGATGCCGAACCCCAAGACCGGCACCGTCACCCCCGATGTCACCAAGGCTGTCAACGACATCAAGGGCGGCAAGATCGAGTTCCGCGTCGACAAGCACTCGAACCTGCACTTCATCATCGGCAAGACGTCGTTCGACGACACCAAGCTGGTGGAGAACTACGGCGCGGCGCTGGAGGAGATCCTCCGTCTGAAGCCGTCCGCTGCCAAGGGTCGCTACATCAAGAAGGCCGCCATCAGCACCACGATGGGCCCCGGCATTCCGCTCGACTCCAACCGCACCCGCAACCTCCTCGTCGAGGAGGACCCGGCCGCGGTCTGAGACACCGGCAGGTTCCCGGGCCCCGCACCTTTCGAGGTGCGGGGCCCGTTCCCATGTGCGGTCGCTGCGCTCTGGGTTAGCGTGCGAGCAGGGCACTTGCACCAGGGGGACGCATGAAGAGGACGACGGTCTGGCTCACGACGGCCGCCGCACTGGCGGGACTCGCCGCCTGCACGTCCTCCGGCTCCTCCGACCGGCCGGAGCAGGAGAAGCAGCCGGCCTCGGCCCCCGCCTCCCTCACGGCCCTGCGCGCCGCGGAGCGCTCCACCGAGCGGGCCGGGACCGCCCGGGTGAGATCCACCACCGTGATGGGCACCCAGCTGTCCCTCACCGCCGACGGCGTCCTCGCCTGGCGCGACGGCCTCTCCGGCTCCCTCACCATCGACTACACCGGCGGCACCGCGGCCGAGACGATGCGCGGCCTCGGCGTCACCTCCATGCAGGCCCGCTACCTCTCCGACGCCTACTACGCGCGCATGGGGGACACCTTCGCCGCGAAGACGGGCGGCAAGCACTGGCTCAGGTACGCCTACGACGACCTGAAGACCCTCGGCGGGGGCGCCGCCCTCGCCGACCAGATGCGCTCCACCACCCCGGGCCAGTCGGTGAGGCTGCTGCTGGACTCCGACGACGTGCGCGAGCTCGGTCGACAGACCGTGGACGGCCGGACCACCACGCACTACGCCGGCACCGTGGACGTCGAGGACGTCACCGACACCGGGCTCCGGCAGCGCCTCCAGGAGGCCGACGTCACCGCCGAGAGCGTCGACATCTGGATCAACGAGAAGAACCTGCTGGTCAAGAAGATCGAGAAGACCAGCACGGCGAGCGGCAGGGTGACCCAGACCGCCCACTACAGCGACTACGGCGTCAAGGTCACCGTACGGAGGCCGCCGCCCGCCGACACCGAGGACTTCAGGAACCTCTTGTCACAGTCGGGCACCAACCCCACCTGAGCCGCCGGGAATTCACGGACCACTCGCGTCCCCCTCGGATAAGCTCGCGGTCTTGCTATGAATCGACCATGTGTTCCTTGGGGGGAATCAATGGCTACTTCTGTACGACCTTCCGCGCGCCGTCGGACCATCGGTGCCGGGCTTGCTGCCGTCGCCCTCGCCGCGGGTGCGGTGAGCTGTTCCAAGGGCGGCGAGGAATCGCCGGAGATGACCCCCGCGGCGGCGGTCGCCAAGGCGGCGAAGAACACGGAGGACATCACCTCCTTCCACTACCGCATGAAGGGCGAGATGCCCGGCCAGGGGCAGGTCAACGCCGAGGCCGCCATGCGGACCAAGCCCGACATCGCGATGAGCATGAAGATGACCGCGGCCGGGCAGGGCTCCGCGGAGATCCGGCTCGTCGACAAGGCCATGTACATCGGGGGCAACGCCGATATGGCCAAGGAGATGGACGGCAAGAAGTGGATGAAGTTCGACCTGTCCTCGCTCGGCAAGGACGGTGACCTCGGAGCGGCCGCGTCCGGCGCCGGCCAGGCCGACCAGAACCCGGCCAGCATGTCCGCGTTCCTCAACGGCGCCAAGGACGTGAAGAAGGTCGGCACCGAGACGGTCGACGGCGTCAAGACGACCCACTACTCGGGCAAGGTCACCCTCGCCGAGCTCAAGGCCTCGTTCAAGGACGCCGACAAGTCGGTCCGTGAGCAGCGCGAGAAGAGCACCGAACAGCTCGAGAAGCTGGGCCTGGACAAGTTCACGATGGACATGTGGGTCGACGGTGAGCAGCACGCCAAGCAGTTCCGCATGCAGGGCGACGCCGACAAGGGCAAGTTCGACATGACCTTCACCTTCCTCGACTACAACAAGCCGGTGACCGTCACGGCGCCGCCCGCCAAGGACACCGCGGACCTGGCCGAGATGATGAAGGAACTCCAGAACAGCTGAACGCCGTAGGACCGGATTTGCTTGACAGGGATCCGGTCACGTACGCTCCTGCAGAAGCCAAAGACCGCTGGTCGTTGCCGTGTCCTCGCAAGAGGGGGCGGTGGCCGAAGGATCCGCTGAAAACTGCGGACGACCCGCGCAGGTGACCGTGGAAGTGCTCCCAGGATCGCGTAGGTGATTCCGGTCGAGCCACGCCCCGTGCGCCTGCGCCGGGGCGTTTCGTTTTGTGCAGCCCCTTCTGAGCGGTCCTCATCACCCGGAAGGAGGCCGACGCTCTATGGCAAGGCCCGACAAGGCTGCCGCGGTAGCCGAGCTGACGGAGCAGTTCCGCAGCTCGAACGCCGCCGTGCTGACCGAGTACCGGGGTCTCACCGTGGCGCAGCTCAAGACGCTGCGTCGTTCGCTCGGTGAAGACGCCCAGTACGCCGTGGTGAAGAACACGCTGACCAAGATCGCGGCCAACGAGGCCGGGATCTCGACGCTTGACGACCTGTTCAACGGTCCGACGGCGGTTGCCTTCATCACCGGTGACCCGGTGACGTCGGCGAAGGGTCTTCGTGACTTCGCCAAGGACAACCCGAACCTCGTCATCAAGGGCGGTGTCCTTGACGGCAAGGCGCTGTCCGCCGACGAGATCAAGAAGCTTGCGGACCTCGAGTCCCGCGAGGTTCTGCTCGCCAAGCTGGCGGGCGCCTTCAAGGGCAAGCAGACTCAGGCTGCTCAGGTCTTCCAGGCGCTTCCGTCGAAGCTCGTCCGCACCGTGGACGCGCTTCGTGCCAAGCAGGACGAGCAGGGCGGTGCCGAGTAACTCGGCTCGCATCATGACCGCCGCCTGAGGCAGCCCGCCCCAGGAAGTGGTCGTAGCGGGCCGACCGTACGCCCGCCAGACATGTACATACCGGCACCAGCCGAATTAGTGGAAGGATCGCCCATCATGGCGAAGCTCAGCCAGGAAGACCTGCTCGCGCAGTTCGAAGAGATGACCCTCATCGAGCTCTCCGAGTTCGTGAAGGCCTTCGAGGAGAAGTTCGACGTCACCGCCGCCGCGGCCGTCGCCGTCGCCGGTCCGGCCGGTCCGGCCGCCGCCGCCGAGGTTGCCGAGGAGCAGGACGAGTTCGACGTCATCCTCACCGGTGCCGGCGACAAGAAGATCCAGGTCATCAAGGTCGTGCGTGAGCTGACCTCCCTGGGTCTGAAGGAGGCCAAGGACCTCGTGGACGGCGCCCCGAAGCCCGTTCTCGAGAAGGTCGCCAAGGAGGCCGCCGAGAAGGCTGCCGAGTCCCTCAAGGGCGCCGGCGCCTCGGTCGAGGTCAAGTAACACCTCACAGGTTCCGCTGGACCTGTAACGCGCAAGCACCGAAGAGCGATCATCCATCCGGGTGGTCGCTCTTCGGCGTTCCTGGAGGCGCGGTCACGGTTACCTTGCGACCTCGAGGGCGAGGGGTATGGTGATCTTCGTCGTGTCTCCCGGAACCTCAGGTTCCGGCAGAGGGGCCTTGACGAACCGCACGCAGCGCGCAATTCTCAGGACGCGTCGCCAGAACGGTCCGAATCCGAGGCATGGATCGGCGACGAAGAGGGCAGTATCAACGTGCGTTGAGGGCACCATGCAGAGGACGTTGAGGGCAGCGAGAGTTTTTGAAGACTGGGCAGAAAAGCGGGGCTGGACATCAGTGCGCCAAGTGGCTACACTGACCCTTTGCGCTGCCTGTTAGCTGTCCCCTGCCCGTCACCAGGGGTCTGCCCTCGCCTCAGCATCGACGACCGGATCAACTTCGACCTGGCCTTTTGGCCACATCGAAGAAACCTGTCTCTGTGCCGCGGAGGAGGGCCCGGGGAGCGCGTAGTGAGTCCGAGCCCTCGGAAGGACCCCCTCTTGGCCGCCTCGCGCACTGCCTCGACCGCGAATACGAACAACGCCGCCAGCACCGCCCCGCTGCGCATCTCTTTTGCAAAGATCAAGGAGCCTCTCGAGGTTCCCAACCTGCTCGCGCTGCAGACCGAGAGCTTTGACTGGCTGCTCGGGAACACCGCCTGGCAGAGTCGGGTCGAGGAGGCTCTGGAGTCCGGTCAGGACGTCCCCACCAAGTCCGGTCTGGAGGAGATCTTCGAGGAGATCTCCCCGATCGAGGACTTCTCCGGGTCGATGTCGCTGACGTTCCGCGACCACCGTTTCGAGCCGCCGAAGAACAGCATCGACGAGTGCAAGGACCGCGACTTCACTTACGCGGCCCCGCTCTTCGTGACGGCGGAGTTCACCAACAACGAGACCGGCGAGATCAAGTCCCAGACGGTCTTCATGGGCGACTTCCCGCTCATGACCCACAAGGGCACCTTCGTCATCAACGGCACCGAGCGTGTCGTGGTGTCGCAGCTGGTCCGCTCGCCGGGTGTCTACTTCGACTCCTCCATCGACAAGACGTCCGACAAGGACATCTTCTCCGCCAAGATCATCCCGTCCCGGGGTGCCTGGCTGGAGATGGAGATCGACAAGCGCGACATGGTCGGTGTCCGCATCGACCGCAAGCGCAAGCAGTCCGTCACCGTTCTCCTGAAGGCTCTCGGCTGGACCACCGAGCAGATCCTCGAGGAGTTCGGCGAGTACGAGTCGATGCGCGCCACCCTGGAGAAGGACCACACCCAGGGCCAGGACGACGCGCTGCTCGACATCTACCGCAAGCTGCGTCCGGGCGAGCCGCCCACGCGTGAGGCCGCGCAGACGCTTCTTGAGAACCTGTACTTCAACCCGAAGCGTTACGACCTCGCCAAGGTCGGCCGCTACAAGGTCAACAAGAAGCTGGGTGCGGAGGCTCCGCTGGACGCGGGCATCCTGACCGTCGAGGACATCATCTCGACGATCAAGTACCTGGTGAAGCTGCACGCGGGCGAGACCGAGACGGTCGGCGACAGCGGCACGAACATCGTCGTCGAGACCGACGACATCGACCACTTCGGCAACCGTCGTCTGCGCAGCGTCGGCGAGCTCATCCAGAACCAGGTCCGCACGGGTCTGGCTCGTATGGAGCGCGTCGTCCGTGAGCGCATGACGACCCAGGACGTCGAGGCGATCACGCCGCAGA
The DNA here is from genome assembly GCF_040606575.1 of Streptomyces sp. NPDC005402. Taxonomy (NCBI): domain Bacteria; kingdom Bacillati; phylum Actinomycetota; class Actinomycetes; order Kitasatosporales; family Streptomycetaceae; genus Streptomyces; species Streptomyces sp. NPDC005402. The sequence goes on along the minus strand of NZ_JBEXFB010000003.1, from coordinate 306,669 downwards.
CCCTGATCAACATCCGGCCGGTCGTCGCCTCCATCAAGGAGTTCTTCGGCACCAGCCAGCTGTCGCAGTTCATGGACCAGAACAACCCGCTGTCGGGTCTCACCCACAAGCGCCGTCTGTCGGCTCTTGGCCCGGGTGGTCTCTCCCGTGAGCGGGCCGGCTTCGAGGTCCGTGACGTGCACCCGTCCCACTACGGCCGCATGTGCCCGATCGAGACGCCCGAAGGCCCGAACATCGGTCTGATCGGTTCGCTCGCCTCCTACGGCCGCGTCAACGCGTTCGGTTTCGTGGAGACGCCGTACCGCAAGGTCACCGGCGGTGTGGTCACCGACGAGGTCGACTACCTGACGGCCGACGAGGAGGACCGCTTCGTCATCGCGCAGGCCAACGCCACGCTCAACGACGACATGCGGTTCGAGGAGTCCCGGGTCCTGGTCCGCCGTCGTGGCGGCGAGGTCGACTACGTCCCCGGTGACGACGTCGACTACATGGACGTCTCGCCGCGCCAGATGGTGTCGGTCGCGACCGCCATGATCCCGTTCCTCGAGCACGACGACGCCAACCGTGCCCTCATGGGCGCGAACATGATGCGTCAGGCGGTGCCGCTCATCAAGAGCGAGTCCCCGCTCGTCGGCACCGGCATGGAGTACCGCTCCGCCGTCGACGCCGGCGACGTGGTCAAGGCCGAGAAGGCGGGTGTGGTCCAGGAGGTCTCCGCGGACTACATCACCACCGCCAACGACGACGGCACGTACATCACGTACCGCCTGGCCAAGTTCGCCCGCTCCAACCAGGGCACCTCGGTCAACCAGAAGGTCATCGTCGACGAGGGCGACCGGATCATCGAGGGCCAGGTCCTGGCCGACGGTCCGGCCACCGAGAACGGCGAGATGGCGCTGGGCAAGAACCTGCTCGTGGCGTTCATGCCGTGGGAGGGTCACAACTACGAGGACGCGATCATTCTGTCGCAGCGCCTCGTGCAGGACGACGTCCTCTCCTCGATCCACATCGAGGAGCACGAGGTCGACGCCCGTGACACCAAGCTCGGCCCCGAGGAGATCACCCGGGACATCCCGAACGTCTCCGAGGAGGTCCTCGCGGACCTCGACGAGCGCGGCATCATCCGTATCGGTGCCGAGGTCGTCGCCGGTGACATCCTCGTCGGCAAGGTCACGCCCAAGGGTGAGACCGAGCTGACGCCGGAGGAGCGCCTGCTGCGCGCGATCTTCGGTGAGAAGGCCCGTGAGGTCCGTGACACCTCGCTGAAGGTGCCGCACGGCGAGATCGGCAAGGTCATCGGCGTCCGCGTCTTCGACCGTGAAGAGGGCGACGAGCTGCCGCCGGGCGTGAACCAGCTGGTTCGCGTCTACGTGGCGCAGAAGCGCAAGATCACGGACGGCGACAAGCTCGCCGGCCGGCACGGCAACAAGGGTGTCATCTCCAAGATCCTGCCCATCGAGGACATGCCGTTCCTCGAGGACGGGACCCCGGTCGACATCATCCTCAACCCGCTGGGTGTGCCGTCCCGAATGAACCCGGGACAGGTCCTGGAGATCCACCTCGGCTGGCTCGCCAGCCGCGGCTGGGACGTCTCCGGCCTCGCCGAGGACTGGGCGCAGCGCCTCCAGGTGATCGGCGCCGACTCCGTCGCCCCCGGCACCAACGTCGCGACCCCGGTCTTCGACGGTGCCCGTGAGGACGAGCTGGCGGGTCTGCTCCAGCACACCATCCCGAACCGCGACGGCGAGCGCATGGTGCAGCCGACCGGTAAGGCGAGGCTGTTCGACGGCCGCTCCGGCGAGCCGTTCCCGGAGCCGATCTCGGTCGGCTACATGTACATCCTCAAGCTCCACCACCTGGTCGACGACAAGCTCCACGCCCGTTCGACCGGTCCGTACTCGATGATCACCCAGCAGCCGCTGGGTGGTAAGGCCCAGTTCGGTGGCCAGCGCTTCGGTGAGATGGAGGTGTGGGCGCTGGAGGCATACGGCGCCGCGTACGCCCTCCAGGAGCTGCTGACCATCAAGTCCGACGACGTCACCGGCCGCGTGAAGGTCTACGAGGCCATCGTCAAGGGCGAGAACATTCCCGAGCCCGGCATCCCCGAGTCCTTCAAGGTGCTCATCAAGGAGATGCAGTCCCTGTGCCTCAACGTGGAGGTGCTGTCCTCGGACGGCATGTCCATCGAGATGCGCGACACCGACGAGGACGTCTTCCGCGCGGCGGAAGAGCTCGGCATCGACCTGTCCCGGCGCGAGCCGAGCAGCGTCGAAGAGGTCTGACGGGAGTCCGGCCGGAGGACCTGGTGAGGAACCTCCGGCCGGCCCCTGGACCCCCGTTTCAGACCCCAAGACTTACAACCCTGAGAGGGATTGACGCATAGTGCTCGACGTCAACTTCTTCGATGAGCTCCGGATCGGTCTGGCCACCGCTGACGACATCCGTCAGTGGAGCCACGGCGAGGTCAAGAAGCCCGAGACCATCAACTACCGCACCCTCAAGCCCGAAAAGGACGGACTCTTCTGCGAGAAGATCTTCGGTCCGACCCGGGACTGGGAGTGCTACTGCGGCAAGTACAAGCGTGTCCGGTTCAAGGGCATCATCTGTGAGCGCTGCGGCGTCGAGGTCACTCGCGCCAAGGTGCGTCGTGAGCGGATGGGTCACATCGAACTGGCCGCCCCCGTCACGCACATCTGGTACTTCAAGGGTGTCCCGTCGCGTCTGGGCTACCTGCTCGACCTGGCCCCCAAGGACCTCGAGAAGGTCATCTACTTCGCGGCGTACATGATCACGTACGTCGACGAGGAGCGCCGCACGCGTGACCTGCCTTCCCTGGAGGCGCACGTCTCCGTGGAGCGTCAGCAGGTCGAGAACCGTCGCGACGCCGACCTCGAGGCCCGCGCCAAGAAGCTGGAAAGCGACCTGGCCGAGCTGGAGGCCGAGGGCGCCAAGGCCGACGTGCGCCGCAAGGTGCGCGAGGGTGCCGAGCGTGAGATGAAGCAGCTGCGCGACCGTGCGCAGCGCGAGATCGACCGTCTCGACGAGGTGTGGACCCGCTTCAAGAACCTCAAGGTCCAGGACCTCGAAGGTGACGAGCTGCTCTACCGCGAGCTGCGGGACCGCTTCGGTACCTACTTCGACGGTTCGATGGGTGCCGCGGCGCTGCAGAAGCGCCTGGAGTCCTTCGACCTCGATGAAGAGGCCGAGCGGCTTCGCGAGATCATCCGTACCGGCAAGGGCCAGAAGAAGACCCGTGCGCTGAAGCGGCTGAAGGTCGTGTCTGCCTTCCTGCAGACCTCCAACAGCCCCAAGGGCATGGTCCTCGACTGCGTCCCGGTCATCCCGCCGGACCTTCGCCCGATGGTGCAGCTGGACGGTGGCCGCTTCGCGACCTCCGACCTGAACGACCTGTACCGCCGTGTGATCAACCGCAACAACCGTCTGAAGAGGCTCCTCGACCTCGGCGCGCCCGAGATCATCGTCAACAACGAGAAGCGCATGCTTCAGGAGGCTGTTGACGCCCTCTTCGACAACGGTCGTCGTGGTCGTCCGGTCACCGGCCCGGGCAACCGCCCGCTGAAGTCCCTGAGCGACATGCTCAAGGGCAAGCAGGGTCGTTTCCGTCAGAACCTGCTCGGCAAGCGTGTGGACTACTCCGCGCGTTCCGTGATCGTCGTCGGTCCGCAGCTGAAGCTGCACCAGTGCGGTCTGCCGAAGGCGATGGCGCTGGAGCTGTTCAAGCCGTTCGTGATGAAGCGCCTGGTCGACCTGAACCACGCGCAGAACATCAAGAGCGCCAAGCGCATGGTGGAGCGCGGCCGCACGGTCGTGTACGACGTCCTCGAAGAGGTCATCGCCGAGCACCCGGTTCTGCTGAACCGTGCTCCCACCCTGCACCGCCTCGGCATCCAGGCCTTCGAGCCGCAGCTGGTCGAGGGCAAGGCCATCCAGATCCACCCGCTCGTCTGCACCGCGTTCAACGCGGACTTCGACGGCGACCAGATGGCCGTGCACCTGCCGCTGTCCGCGGAGGCGCAGGCCGAGGCCCGCATCCTGATGCTGTCCTCGAACAACATCCTCAAGCCCGCCGACGGCCGTCCGGTGACGATGCCGACCCAGGACATGGTCCTCGGTCTGTTCTTCCTGACGACCGACGGTGAGCTGCGTGACACCAAGGGCGAGGGCCGGTCCTTCGGCTCCACGGCCGAGGCGATCATGGCGTTCGACGCCGGCGAGCTCGCGCTCCAGTCGCCGATCGACATCCGCTTCCCGGTGGGCACCATCCCGCCGCGGGGCTGGACGCCGCCGGCGCGGGAGGAGGGCGAACCGGAGTGGCAGCAGGGTGACACCTTCCGCCTGCGCACCACCCTGGGCCGCGCGCTCTTCAACGAGCTGCTGCCCGAGGACTACCCGTTCGTCGACTACTCGGTGGGCAAGAAGCAGCTCTCCGAGATCGTCAACGACCTGGCCGAGCGCTACCCCAAGGTCATCGTGGCGGCGACGCTCGACAACCTGAAGGCGGCCGGCTTCTACTGGGCGACCCGTTCCGGTGTCACCGTGGCCATCTCCGACATCGTCGTTCCCGAGGCGAAGGTGGAGATCGTCAAGGGCTACGAGGCGCAGGACGAGAAGGTCCAGAAGCAGTACGAGCGCGGTCTGATCACCAAGGAAGAGCGCACTCAGGAGCTCATCGCGATCTGGACCAAGGCGACCAACGAGGTCGCCGAGGCGATGAACGCGAACTTCCCCAAGACGAACCCCATCTTCATGATGGTTGACTCGGGTGCCCGAGGAAACATGATGCAGATGCGGCAGATCGCCGGTATGCGTGGTCTGGTGTCGAACGCCAAGAACGAGACGATCCCGCGTCCGATCAAGGCGTCCTTCCGTGAGGGCCTGTCCGTGCTGGAGTACTTCATCTCCACGCACGGTGCCCGTAAGGGTCTGGCGGACACCGCCCTGCGTACCGCCGACTCGGGTTACCTCACCCGTCGTCTGGTGGACGTCTCGCAGGACGTCATCATCCGCGAGGAGGACTGCGGCACCGACCGTGGCCTCAAGCTCAACATCGCGGAGGTCGGCGCGGACGGCGTGCTGCGCAAGGCGGACGACGTCGAGACCAGCGTGTACGCACGTGCGCTGGCCGAGGACATCACCGTCGACGGCAAGGTGCTGGCCCCGGCCAACACCGACCTCGGCGACGTCCTCATCGACGAGCTCGTCAGGCACGGCGTCTCCCAGGTCAAGACCCGCTCGGTCCTGACCTGCGAGTCCGCCGTCGGCACCTGCGCCATGTGCTACGGCCGCTCGCTGGCCACCGGCAAGCTGGTCGACATCGGTGAGGCGGTCGGCATCATCGCCGCCCAGTCCATCGGTGAGCCCGGTACCCAGCTGACGATGCGTACCTTCCACACCGGTGGTGTGGCCGGTGACGACATCACCCAGGGTCTGCCGCGTGTCGTCGAGCTCTTCGAGGCCCGTACCCCGAAGGGTGTCGCCCCGATCTCCGAGGCCCAGGGCCGCGTGCGGATCGAGGAGACCGAGAAGACCAAGAAGATCGTCATCACGCCGGACGACGGCAGCGACGAGACGGCGTTCCCGATCTCGAAGCGCGCGCGTCTTCTGGTCAGCGAGGGCGAGCACGTCGAGGTGGGCCAGAAGCTCACCGTGGGTGCCACCAACCCGCACGACGTGCTGCGCATCCTGGGTCAGCGTGCCGTCCAGGTCCACCTGGTCGGCGAGGTCCAGAAGGTCTACAACTCGCAGGGTGTGTCGATCCACGACAAGCACATCGAGATCATCATCCGGCAGATGCTGCGCCGCGTGACGATCATCGAGTCCGGCGACGCCGAGCTGCTGCCCGGCGAGCTGGTCGAGCGCTCGAAGTTCGAGACCGAGAACCGTCGTGTGGTCCAGGAGGGCGGTCACCCGGCCTCCGGTCGTCCGCAGCTGATGGGTATCACCAAGGCCTCGCTGGCGACGGAATCCTGGCTGTCGGCCGCCTCCTTCCAGGAGACGACCCGAGTCCTGACGGACGCGGCGATCAACGCCAAGTCCGACAGCCTCATCGGCCTCAAGGAGAACGTCATCATCGGTAAGCTCATCCCGGCCGGTACGGGTCTGTCCCGCTACCGCAACATCCGGGTCGAGCCGACCGAGGAGGCCAAGGCCGCGATGTACTCGGCCGTCGGCTACGACGACATCGACTACTCGCCGTTCGGCACGGGGTCCGGCCAGGCTGTTCCGCTGGAGGACTACGACTACGGGCCGTACAACCAGTAAGCACGTTGCTCGCGTCGCAGGGCGGTCACCTTTCGGGGTGGCCGCCCTTCGGCGTGGTCAGTGCCTTTTTGGGCCGGCCTGGCGACCGGTACGCGCCATGGCCGGGTCAGCCGGCGGTGCCGGCCAGTGGCACGGCCGCCTGGGCTGGACGGGATGCTGAGGGGGCGACAGCTCGGCGGCCCCCTGTGCTACTCGCTGCAGCGGATCTGTCCGACTGCGCGACAGGCAGGGTGCCGCCGGGAGCTGATGTGTCCTCGAAGCCCGGTGCGGCCGTGGCGTCGAACAGAAGGTCGCCGCAGTCCCGGTGGGTGACAGTGCGCGTCTCGCCGGTAATCGCGGCCCGCAGGTGACCCCATGCTTCTGCCACGCCCGGAGAGGTCCGCAGACGTCCCACAGGCCCCGGGAGGCGACCCGCCGGGCCCGTGTACCGCAGGCGAGAGCGTGGGTCGGCACTGTAGCCGGGGGGCACGCCAGGATCGTCCGGCGACCGGTTGCGACGCTTGGAAACCGGGGGCGGGGCGCGCCCTGGTCGTCGATTCACAGGGCGCCGGTGTCCCGGCCCATCACGGGTCGGTACTGGACCGGAGGTGGACGGTGATCGCGACGTTGGTCGTCGACCGTGATGTCGCGCAGCGGGGCAGCCGAGGGGGCGGGGTGGGCGGAGTCGTGGAAGATCGTCCGGCACGCGGGGTCGACTGTGGTCAAGAGATGGCCTGGCCTCCCGGGGTATGCGGGGCCACGCATCGCGAAGCCTGCACTCGGCGAGCCGTTGGTAGCTCCGCCGCTGTGACCTGGCCCCGAGAGAGGTGGCGTCCCGCCGAGTGGCCGGCGAGTGGTGTGGGGGATCGTGCTTCGCGAGGTCGCGGCTCGCGGTGGTGCCCGGCCCGGCGCCCGGGCCCCGAGTGGCGGTGCCGCCCTGAACGGCCCGGGCAGTGGCACGGACCCTTGGGCCGCGCCCGCCGTCGAGAGGTCTTCCCGGCCCAAGGCGGTTCTCCTGGCCGGACCACTTGGCAGGACACCACTCCGCGGGATGTCGGGCAGGTGCGTCGCTACTCACGGTTTTCTAATGATTCCTACCTGTTAGGACAGTCACGTGAAGGCGACGTGAGGTGAATAACAAGTCTGTGAAGGAGTTACGTGCGGAAAGTGAGTAGGGGTTAAGGTGCGCTGAAAGTATTTGAATGAGGCATCAGTCCGTTAGTCGCACGAGTGTGCACAACGGTCTTCGGGTTTCCCGTGGTGTGTGGGAGGGGGCTCCTGTCGCAGGACATGAGCCGAAGCGCCATCACGGTCGGGCAAGGGGGCCCGTGCACGGAGTGATGTCCAGTGCTGTTCAAGTCCTTGGGGGGGCTTGCCTTGAGATCTCTGTCTATCGTCATTCCCGCGCTCAACGAGGCCGAAAACCTGCCGACGGTCATGGCGACCGTTCCGTACCGCGACCTGGCGGAAGCAGGCTGGGAGGTCGAGGTGATCGTGGTCGACAACGCCTCGACCGACGACACCGCCGAAGTGGCCCGCTCGCTGGGCGCCAGGGTCGTCGCGCAGCCTTTGCGCGGATACGGCAACGCCTACCAGGCGGGGTTCGACGCGGCCCAGGGCGATGTCATCGCCACGGGTGACGCCGACTGCACGTACCCGTTCGACGCGCTGCCGCACCTGCTGCACATCATGGATGCTCGGCGTGTGGAGTTCATGACCACGAACCGGCTCGGGGTCGAGAACCGCAGTGCCATGAAGCCGTCCCACACGGTCGCCAACCATGCGCTCAGTGCGCTGAGCCGGGCCCTGTTCCGTAACGGTCTGCGCGACTCACAGTCCGGCATGTGGGTCTTCCAGCGTCATGTCTGGGCCGCGATCGATGTCCGTTCGCCGGGCATGGCCTTCTCCCAGGAGATCAAGAACGCGGCGACCCGGGCCGGTTTCCGCTGCCTCGAGGTGCCGATCGAGTACCGAGTGCGCGGCGGGCAGGTCAAGCTGAACGCCCTGCCCGACGGGGTGGCCAACCTGCGCCAGCTCTTCGAGCACAAGGTCCGGGACAATCGTTTCCGCACCACGCCCTCACGCATGGTTCCGCTGGCCGAGATGGCCCGCGCCAACGTCGCCGCCGAACGCGCCGCAGTGGCGGCCGAGCGTGCCGTAGCCGCCGTGGAGCAGCTCAGCGAGCAGACGGCGGCGGTGTTCGAGCGCGAGCGGTCCGGTGTGGACGCGTATGAGGCCGAGCCGGCCGATGTACCCGAACTCTCCGATGGATCCGGGCTGCGCAAGGCCTATGGCACCTCTGCGATCTTCGAGGCGTCCGCGGCGTTCGACCAGGACGAGCCGGCCACCGATCTGCTGCATGACGAGATCGACGAGATCAGTGAATCGTTCGATCTCGAGGCGTCTGTCGCGGACTCGACGGTGCCCGGGGCGTCCCGGTCGGTCAAGCCCTCCGCCTCCTCGGCCGAGAAGTTCGGCGAGACGACACTGGCGTCCCTGCCGGGCCAGCGCAACGCCGATGAGGTCCCCCTGGAAATGGCGTGAGCCGCACGCCGGACGACACCGGGCCCGGCCCGCAGGACACCGCGGGCGGGTCGGCGCGGCAGCCTGGCGACCGGCAGTTCGGTCGTCCGGCGGAGGACACCGGTCGCGAGGGCCGGCACCGGGAAGGCGAGTCCGGCCGCCGATCCCGGAGGAGCGCGTCGGGCCGGCGCGGTCGGCCGCTGCGCGGTACCACAGGCACGGTCGCCGCCTTGCTCGCCGTGGCCGTGCTCGGCGTCGGCGCCTGGTCCGTGCCCGAGGTCCGGACCGTGCTCAAGGACTCCTTCACCGAACGTCAGCAGACCTACATCGAGATGTACTTCGGCAAGGAGCCGTTCTTTGACGGTGACGAACTCGTCGTGCCGCTGGAGGTCGTCGAGCACGGCGAGCGTGGCGGCAAGCACGCGGTGCGGGCCTGGGCTGAGGACGCGGAGGGCAAGCGTCTCGCCGCCCGGACGGAACCCGTCACCACCAAGCCGGGTGCCCTGATCGGCGTCGATGTCCGGCTGCGTCTCAAGGGCAGCGGGAAGAAGCACGCGGATCTCGTCGAGGTGACGCTGCCGGGCCATTCACAGCGGCTCCGGATGCATCTGCGCTGACCGCTTCCAGCCCGTTCCCGTTCCACCCCCACGAGCCGCACCTCCCACACCCCGGGAAGCCTGAATGCCCACCATCGTCCAGATCACTCCTTACTACCCGCCGGCGCTCGGCGGGCTGGAGCGTGTCGTCTCCAACCTTGCGCGGGAGCAGGCCAAGCGACACGACGTAGAGGTTCTGACCACGGCCCTGCGCGCCGGGGGCATGCCGCGCACCACCCGTGAGGAGGGGGTCGTGGTGCACCGGCACCGGGCCGTGGAGGTGGCGCACACCGCCCTCGCCCCGGGCCTCGCCACGCACCTCGCCAGGCTGCCCCGTGACGCGGTGCTCCATCTGCACTGCGCTCACGCTCTGCTTCCCGAGATGGTCGCTCTCGCCACCCGGCTGCGCGGCACCCGGTTCCTGCTCCACTTCCACCTCGACGTGGACGCCTCCGGTCCTCTCGGTGCTCTGCTTCCGCACTACAAGGAGCATGTGTTCGGACGCGTCCTGCGGAACGCGGCCGGAGTCATCGCGCTGACCGACGCCCAGGCGGCATTCCTCACGGACACCTACCGAGTGCCCGCCGACCGCGTCCATGTCGTGCCCAACGGCGTCGGCGGCACGTACTTCATGCCGGCCCGAGAGCCCGCGCCCGGCCCCATGAACCTGCTCTTCGTCGGCCGCCTCGGAGTCCAGAAGAACGTGTCCCGGCTGCTGAACGCCCTGAGCCGGACGCGGCAGGACATCCGGCTGCGAATCGTCGGCGACGGCGAGCTGCGTGGCCAGCTCAAGGAACAGGCCGCAGGCCTCGGCCTGGAGAACGTGGAGTTCAGCGGTGCACTGCTCGGGGAGGACCTGGTGAAGGCGTACACGGACGCCGACGCCTTCGTGCTGCCCTCGGACAAGGAGGGCATGCCGCTGGTCATTCTGGAGGCCATGGCGGCCGGGCTGCCGGTGATCGCCACCGACGTGCCCGGCACCCGGGAACTCGTCCGTGACACCGGGCTACTGGCTGCCCCCGAGCCGGCCGCTCTCGCCGCCGCCCTCGACTCCGTCGCCGTCGATCTCACACTGCGGGCGCGGCTGGCCCGCGCCAGCGTGGAGCGGGCCCGGGACTACTCGTGGGAGACCGTCGCCCGTCTGGTCGACGACGTCTACACCAAGGCCGGCCTGTTGTGACCGTCAACGACGAAACCCTGGCGCTGCGGGTCACCGGCCCCCACCCGCAGCCGCACACCGACGACGAGCCGCCCCTCGGGACCGGCGGGCCCACGCGCCCCTGGCCAATCCCGATCGGCCGCCGCTGGGCCATCCTGCTCAGCCTCGCCCCGGCCAGCGTCCTGGAACTGCTGCCCCAGACACCCGGTCCGCTGCAGACCCTCGCCGGACTGTGGCTGCTGTTCGGCGCCCCCGTCCTGCTGTGGCGTGGTGTGACCGCGCGCATCGTGAGCACCGGGACCGCCCGCCAGCTGCTCGCTGTCGGGTTCACGGTGCTGACCGACATCGTCGTCGCGCTCACCGTGAACACCGTGCTTCCCCTGCTCGGGATCGACCGGCCGCTGACCCGGCTGTTCCTCACGGTCGCCACCGCCGCCGCCCTGGTCGTGCTCGGCGTGCTCGCACCCATGCCGGAACGACCCGAACGGTCCGTCCTGGACGCCTGGTCCAGCACCCGGGGACTCAGGCCGGTCGCGGCCCTCGGCTGCCTGGCCCTCGTCCTCTCCGTGGCCGGGCCCATCCGGCTCAACAACGGCCTGGGCGGTGCGGTCAGCGCCGTCGCCACGGTCGTCGTGGCCGCGCTGATCTGTCTGCTCCTGCTGCGTCGGGCCCGTTACCCGGTCCCCGTCCTGGAGTTCGGCCTGTACTGCGCCTCCGCCGCGCTGCTGCTGCTCACCTCGCTGCGCGGTCAGTACATCACCGGACACGACATCCAGAAGGAGTACCTGTACTTCCGGCTTGCCCTGGGCGGCGAGTACTGGAACATCGGCACCTACACCGACCCGTACAACGCCTGTCTGAGCATCACGCTGCTGCCGGTGCACATCTTCCAGATGACCGCGCTCTCCGACACTTCGATCTTCAAGGTCGTGCTGCCACTGCTGTTCGCGTTCACCCCGGTGCTGGTCCACCGCGCGGTGCGCAACGTGGCCCCACGGGTGGTCGCGTTGATCTCGGCGGTGTATTTCATCGTCTTTCCCACGTTCCTCACCGACATGACCTACCTCGGTCGCCAGGAGATCGCCTTCCTGCTGCTGGGCTGCGCCATGGTGGTGCTCACCGACTCGCGCGGGCCGCTGGCTCTGCGCCGGACGGTGTTCGTGGTGCTCTTGGGCGGCATCGTCCTCTCCCACTACTCCACGACCTACGTCGTCGTCGGTACCCTCGCCATCTCCTTCGCCCTGGACAAGGTGTGGCGGCTGGTGTCCCGGCGCGGTCGCGGAAGGGCGCGCCGCAGACGCCGCGAGGATCGGATGCTGTCCTTCCTCACCTGGTGGGTGGTGGCAGTGCCCGCTGTGCTCGCCCTGTTGTGGTCGGGCCCCCTCACCCACACGGGCGGCCAGGTCGAACGCACCCTGACGTCGGTCGCCTCGGCCGTGTTCGGGGGCAAGTCGGAGTCGGGCTCCTCCGACACGGCGTACAGCATTCTCGGCGGCGAGAAGATCCCGGCGTCCGAGCGCCTGAAGGAGTACAAGGCCGACCTGCTGAAGCAGACCGCGGCCGAGCGGAACGACGGCGACTACCTGCCGCTGAAGCAGATCGACAGCCTGTCCACGCCCGTCGTCGAGGTGCCGACGATGAAGCTGACCGCCACCGGACGGCTCATGGACGCCTTCGGCGTCAGCGTGCCGGGACTCAACGGCGCGCTCCGACAGGGAGCCGCACTGTTCTTCCAGCTGATGGTGATGGTCGGCTTCGCGGTGGCGCTGTGGGCGCGCCGCTCAACGTTCCGGCCGGTGCGCGACCAGATCACCATCGCCGCCGGTGCCTGGTGCATGGTCGCCGTCTTCACGCTCGTACCGCAGCTTTCGGTGGACTACAGCCTGCTGCGCGCGTTCCAGCAGGGCCTGTTCTTCTTCGCGCCGTTCCTGGCAACCGCCACGCTGTGGGCGCTGCGCTGGGCGGGTCGCCGTACTGTGCCGCTGGCCTGCGTACTGCTGGCCGGGCTGCTGCTGGACCTGTCGGGTGTGGTGCCCAAGGCGCTGGGCGGCTATCCGGCACAGGTGCAGCTGTCCAACTCCGGCCAGTACTACTCCATCTACTACCCGCACGCCGAGGAGCGCCGGGCCGCGCTCTGGCTCGATGCGCGGATCGCCAAGGACGGCACGGGACTTATCCAGACCGACCGGTTCAGCTACAGCCGCCTCCAAGCCCTTCTGACCCATCCCACTCTCGCCGACATCACCCCGGCCGCCCTGCGCACGGACTCGTACGTGCTTCTGGGCACCACTCCGACCCGCACCGGCCAGGTGACCGTCTTCTACGGCGGCGACTTGATCACGTACGAGTACCCGATGAAGGTCCTGGACTCCCGGGACGTCATCTACAGCAACGGGGGAGCGGTGATCTACCGATGAGCACGAGACCGTTGAGGGTCCTCTTGGTCAGCCACTACTACCCGCCGCACGTCGGTGGCATCGAGAACGTCGCGCGCCGCGAGGCCGTCGAACTTGCCCGGGAGGGCGTCGACGTCACCGTCGTCACCAGCGCCGACCGCTCCTCCGTCACCCGTGAGGACGGGGTACGGGTGGTGCGCGTCGCTGCCTGGAACGGTGCGGAGCGCAAGGCGGGTGTGCCCTTCCCGGTGTTCTCGCCCGCCCTGGCGGCCGTCGCGCTGCGCTGGGCGCGGCACGCGGACGCCGTGCACATCCACGACTGCCTCTACATCAGCTCGTGGGCGGCAGGCCTGGCGGCAAAGCTCACCCGAACCCCGTACGTCCTCACCCAGCATGTGGCTGTCGTCGAGCACCCCTCCGCTCTGGTCCAGGCTGTCCAGCGCGCGGTGTACGGGGTGGCCGGCCGTGGTCTCCTGCGCGGCGCCCGCGCGGTGTTCACGCTCAACGCCTCGGTCGCCCGGTTCGTGGAAGGCCACGGTGCCCGGCGCCGGCACCATCTGGCCAACGGGGTGGACACGGAACTGTTCCGCCCCGCGGCCTCCGAGGCCGAGGGGGCGCTCGCACGGACGCGGTTCGGGCTCCCCGCCGACCGCGTACTGGTGCTGTTCGTGGGTCGGCTCGTGCCCAAGAAGGGCTACGACCTGCTCCTCGCCGCCCACACCCCCGACGCCGGCTACGACCTGGTGTTCTCCGGGGGCGGCGACTCGGCGGCTCTGGCCGGTCGGCCCGGCGTCCACCACCTCGGCGCACTGCCGCCCGAGGCTGTCGCCGAGGTCTACCGGGCCTGTGACGTCTTCGCGCTGCCCTCCACCGCCGAGGGATTTCCGCTCACCGTGCAGGAGGCCATGGCTTCCGGTCTGCCGGTGGTCACCACCGACGATCCCGGCTACGCCCCCTACGACCTCGACCGCGACCAGGTGTCCCTGCTGCCCCGTGAGCCGGCCGTGCTCGCCGCCGAACTGCGTGCGCTGGCCGCCGACCCCGAGCGGCGGGCCCGGATGGGGGAGTACGCGCGGACGTACGCGGAGAAGGCCTTCGCCTGGAACGACCATGTCCACACGCTGCTGGCGCACTACCGCGGTGAGCACCCATGACGGATGCCGGGAGTACCGCCCCGGCCGCGCCCGCGCGTGGCCGACACCGTCGCCCGGGCGACCGGATCTACCGCAGCTCGTTCTTCCTGCTCGCCTCCACGGTGGTCACCGCCGGGCTCAGCTTCGTGTTCTGGGTGGTCGTCGCCCGCTTCTACAGCCCTTCCCAGGTCGGCCTCGCCACCTCGCTGATCTCCGCGACCTCGCTGCTGGCCACTTTCAGTCTGCTCGGCCTGAACAACACATTGGTCCGCTTCCCGGCGGAGCGTGAGGCGCGCAACGCCCAGATCAGCCAGGCGATGGTGCTGGTGACGGTGGTCGGGTGCGTGGCGGCCGGCATCTACCTCCTGGGTCTCCCGCTGTACGGCGCCAAGCTGGCCTTCGTCCGTGACGACTGGATGTCGGCGGTCGCCTTCGCCGTGTTCTGCGGCTGCGCGGCCGCCAGCATGCTGGTCAAGTCGGTCTTCAACGCGGCCCGCATTCCCGAGTACAACGTGCTGATCGACGGACTGACCCAGGGAGTCGCCAAGGTCGCCATCCCGGCCGTCCTCACGGGGCTCGGCGTCTTCGGCATCGTCGCCTCGGCAGGCGTGGGCTACGCGGTGACGGTGCTGGTCGCCCTGGTGGTGCTGCGCCGACGGCTCGGTTTCCGCATGGACCTGCGCACCCACGGCACCCGGCTGCGCGAGAAGTTCCGCTTCTCCGTCGCCAGCCATGTCTCCAACCTGATAAATCTGACGCCGGTGCTGGCGACCCCGCTGATCGTGCTGCACCACTTGGGGGCGGCCGCGGCCGGCTACTTCTTCGTGGCGTTCCAGATCGCGGCCATGTTGAACTCCGTCTCCACCGCCGTCGGTGAGGCCGTCTTCGCGGAGGTCTCGCACCAGGAGTCGCGGTTCCGGGAGCTGATGCTGCGCTCCGGGCGGATCATCGCGGCCGTCCAGGTGCCCGCCGCCGCGGTCGTGGTCTTCGGCGGGGGACTGCTGCTGAAGATGTTCGGCGCCGAGTACGAGGGCCAGGCCCGGCCCTTGCTGACCGTGCTGGCGATCGCCGCCCTGCCGGTCGCCCTGAACACCTGGGCCTGCTTCGCCCTCAAGCTGGCTCAGCGCATGCGGCACCTGATCGCCGCCAACACGATCATGGCCAGCCTGTCCGTCGGCCTGGCCTCTTCCTTCGCCGACCGGGGCCTGGTGTGGGTCGGCTACGCGTGGGCCACGGGGAACACGGTCGCCGGCCTCTTCGCCACGGCGAGTCTGGTCCGGCGCCCCCGCGCCGCGTCGGTGCCGGTGGCCACGCCGGCGCCCGTGGCGGACACCCCGTCGCCGGAAGACACCCTGGCACTGCGGCCGACAGACCTCGACGCGCCGTATCACGACGTGGTCGGCGGCTACGACGCGCCGTACCGGGTCGGGCCCGCCGATCCGTACGGGGTCGGACTGGAGTACCCGTACGCGGCCTCCGGCGGCGAGCCGTACGTGGACTACCACGGCAACTACACCGAGCCGTACGAGCTCCCCTACGGTGATCCACCCGGCGCTCCGTTCGATCCCCATGCCGACCCCCACCCTGCCTCCGGCTTGCTCACCTCCCCCACGAACACCGTCAGCTCCGCCAGTTCGTTCAGTTCCGAGAGGCCCGCCCCTTGAAAATCGTGGTGATCAATGCGTACGTGCGTGAGAACGCAGGCGACGCCGCACTCCTCTCCGTCTGCCTGCAGCACGTGCAGGAGGCCTTTCCCGAAGCCGACGTGGTGATCGCGGGCATGGAGGACGCCGCTGTGCACCCGTCCTTCGAGGGCGTGCGCAACATCGGCTCGATCCGCCGCTATGTCGCCGACGGCACCGTCTCGCTGCCCCGGCGCCTGTTGCGCAAGGCGCTGCTCGGACTCGCGGGCACTGCGGCGGTGGTCCTGCCCCGCCCGTTCACCCGGGCCGTCGTCGCGGTCCTGCCCACCGAGGCCCGGCGCGAGGCCCGTGCCGTGGCCACGGCGGACCTGGTGGTCTCCATGGGCGGTGGCTATGTACTGGCCCGTCCCGGTCTCGACGGCTACCAGAACGTCTTCTTCGTCCTGCTGCCCGCGCTGTTCGCGCAGAAGGCGGGCGTCCCCGTGGTCTGGGCCCCGCAGTCCTTCGGTCCGTTCCCGGCCGCCGCACAGCGCAGGCTGGTCGGACGGGTCATGCGCCGCTCGGCTGCGGTACTGCCGCGCGAGGACGTCAGTGTGGGCGAGCTGCTCGCCTGCGACATCCCGGCGCAGCAGATCGAGCGGGCCGTCGACGCCGGTTTCGCGTTCGACCCGGAGCGCCGTATCGACTGGCGGGCCAAGATCGGCGTCGGTCCCGGCGAGCGGCTGGTCGGCATCACCGCGCGCCGCTGGCTGGCCCCCGCCGCGCAGGAACGCTACGAACGTGAACTCGCCCGCACCATCGACGCTGTCCAGGCCACTGGCGCCCGAGCGGTCCTCATCCCCCAGGTGAGCACCGACTACCTCGGCGACGACGACCGCATCTGCGAGCGCCGCATCGCCGCCCACTGCACCAGCGGCCCGCTCATGGTCGACGAGGTCGTCGACTACCGCGACCTCAAGGGCCTCTACGACGAGTGTTCCCTGCTCATCGGCACCCGCTTCCACTCGGTGATCTTCTCGCTCACCAGCGAGGTGCCCTGCGTCGCCATCGAGTACGAGCACAAGACCCGGGGCATCATGGCCGACCTGGGCCTCGGCGAGTGGGTCCTGCCCATTGCCGACGTCACCCACGACAGGCTGTGGGCGCTGGTCGAGCCGCTGCTGAAGGACCCCGCCCCCTACCGCGCGATCCTCGACGCCAACCTGCCCGGCTACGTCGCCCGCGCCCGGTCGCTGCCCGCCCGGCTGCGGGAGTCGGTGTGAGCAGACGCCGTACCGTCGCGGTCGTCGCCCCGTACTACCCCCCGAAGATCGGAGGGGTGGAGCAGTACGCCGCGCGTATCGCGGCCGCCGTCGCAGGCTCCCCCGATCTGCGTCCCGTGGTCATCACCACGCGTCTCGACAGAGGGCTGCGCACCACGGTGGCCAACGAGGACGGCATCCCGGTCGTGCGGCTCGGCGTCTGGTTGAAGCTGTCCAACACCCCGCTCAGCCCGCTGTGGCCGCTGCAGTTGCGTCGTTGGCTGCGGCGGACCCGGGCCGAAATCGTCAACGTACACGCGCCCGTCCCCGGCCTCGGCGACCTCGCGGTCGCTGTGGCCGGACACCGGCCCACCGTGCTGACTTATCACGCCGGATCAATGCACAAGGGCGAGGCGGACAGCGGCGTCGCCGACCGGCTGATCGGCCTGTACGAGAGGGCCGTGCTGCCCCGGGTCTTCGCCCGAGCCCGGCGACTGGTCGCGGTGTCGCCGGTGTCGCTCGCCGACGGGCACCCGCACACGGTGCGGATCTCACCCGGCGTGGACACCGACCGCTTCACACCGGGCGAGCCGACCTCCCGCCGCCCCCGCACGGTCGTCTACGTCGGCCGTATGGACCGCTCCTCGGCATGGAAGGGCGTCGACGTCCTGGTTCGCGCCTTCGCCCACCTCGCCCGCACGGTGCCCGACGCCCGTCTGCGCCTGGTCGGCGACGGCGACGCCCTGCCCGGCCTGCGCGCCCTCGCGGCCGAACTCGGCGTCGCCGACCGCCTGGAGACCCCAGGCGCCCTGAGCGGCGAAGCCCTGACGGACGCGGTGCGCACGGCCGCCGTGCTGGCGCTGCCCTCGCTCACCGAGGCGGAGTCCTTCGGTATGGCGTTGGTCGAGGCCATGTCCTGTGCCACGCCGGTCGTCGGCTCGGAGGTGGGAGGCATCCCGCACGTGGTCGACGACGGGGAGACGGGTCTGCTCGTCCCGCCGGGTGATCCGGACGCTCTCGCCGCGGCCTGTGCCAAGCTGCTGGCCGACGGGGATCTGGCGGACCGGATAGGAGCGGCCGGCCGGCGCACGGCAGAGGAACGTTACGCCTGGCCGAAGCTGACGGCCCGCTACCTGCAATTGTTCCGGGCGCTCTGACCGCACCGGGCTAGTCGTGGTCCTTGCGGTAGGCGGCGATCGCCTTCCGCAGGGCCTCGAACGCCGGCTTGCGGGTGCCGTCGTAGTACTTCAGACCGTAGTGCTGCGCCTTTCTGGACGTCGCGGTCTCGGGCTCGCCGTCCTGATACGCGAACCAGAACATCACGTCCACCGAGGGGATCGCCGCCGCCGCCGGCACGGTGTCGGTGGCGATCTCCGCCTGCAGCCGTGGTGTGACGTACTGGGTACCCACCGCGTCCGGGCTGTCCGCGACCTTGCCCTGGGCCCAGGTGGGAGCGCCGGTCTCGGTGATCCAGATGGGCATCTTGGGCTTGCCGTACTTCGTCAGGGTGGCGACGAGGCTGTCCTGCGTGCGGTCGATGTCCTCGTAGCGAGTGCCGGTGGCGGTCTCGGTGCTCGGCAGCAGGGGATAGGTGTACGGATGGTAGGAGATGGCGTCCACGTACTTCAGGGCGCCCAGCCGGGCCACCTCCGACAGGAACGTCTTGTGCGACACGTACCCCTTGGACGGGATGGTGTCCACCGCAGCCAGTCCACCGAACAGGAGATAAGCCTTGGGGTCGGCGGAGCGCATGGCCGGAGCGGTCGCGGCCAACAGGGCGGTGTAGCGCTCGGCATCGGGGCCGGTCTTCCAGAACGGAAGGATGTTCGGCTCGTTCCATATCTCCCAGGTGTGCACCCCCTTGGGCGCATACCGCTCGACGGCATGCTGCGCGAACTCGGCGAACTGCGCGTCGTCCGCGGGCGGGCAGGCCTGGGCAGTGCTTCCGCAGTCCGGGGCAGCGGCCCAGCGCGGGGTGTAGGAGATGGTGGGCAGGACCTCCAGACCGTGGGCATGGGCGGCGTCCACCACACGGTCGAAGCGCTCCCACAGGTACTGGGTGGAGCTGTCGGGCTGGATGTTGCGCCACGACAGGTCCACTCGCAGCCAGCCGACGCCCAGTTCCTCGGCGTCGTCCATCGCCTTGCTGAGCTCCGTGTCCGTCATCCAGGTCAACCGATCGCCGAAGGCCAGCCCGAAGCGGAGTTCCCGGTCCGAAGCGTGGCCGGCCTCGGGGTTGCCTGCCCCGGACGCGGAGGCGGCCCCGACGCCGTCATCAGGGACACGGGACGGAGTGCCGGCACCGGACAGGGCCACCACGGCGGCCACCGAGGCGCCGAGAACACCGACGGAGACGAGTGCGCCGAGGAGCCGTCGCTGCACTCCGGACCGCTGCTTGCGACGGGAGCGGGATCGGGAACGGTCGGACGCGGGCTGTATGGGCTGCTGAGACACCCGCGCAGCCTAATGTCGGGTGCCCGGAGAATGGAGGCCTTGTGGCGGAGTCGTGATTACGGGGCTTGCGGGTGGGGTAATAAAATTCAGTTTCGCCTGGATGTTCATTCCCGGTCGCCTCGATCAGCTTTTACGACGTCTTGGCCCCCTTGGCTGACATGTGCGGTAAAAAGGGGCGGACGATGGCGCATCATGGAGGGACCTCAGGGGTCGGGAGGTTCTCCGTGTCGCAGTCGTCGTGGCAGCCGTGGCAGGACAAAGACGAGCCGTCCGGCAACGGCGGGCCGAACACGTGGCAGGGGACAGGGGTCCCGCACCTCCAGCCCCACCACCCGCCGTCGTGGCCGAGTGTGAACCAACCCTGGCAACCCCAGGCTGCCTCCGCCATGCTCGCCTCCCACGCCGACCGTGAGCGGGCCGTCGATGTGCTCCGGGCCGGGTACGGGGAGGGGCGGCTGGAGAAGGGGGAGTTCGACAAGCGGGTGGAGCGGGCGTACGGCGCGCGTACCGTCGGGGAGCTGGCGCTGCTCGTCGCCGATCTGCCGCTGGGGCCCGTGCCGCAGCCGGCGCCCTTCACCCCCGTACCGCGGACGTTTCTGCCCGCCCCGCGACCGCGGGCGAACGGCAAGGCGGTCGGAGCCGCCGTGTGCGGGCTGCTGTGTGTGCCGACCTTCGGGTTCACCGGGATTCCGGCGGTGATCCTCGGGCACGCGGCGCGGGCGGAGATCGAGCGGACGGGAGAGGGCGGCGACGGGCTCGCGATGACCGGGCTCGTGTTCGGCTGGCTGTCGATCGCCGCCTGGTCGGTGGTGATGACGCTGTTGATCGCGGTGGGGCTCGCCTCCGGGTGAGCGACGTGAGAAGCCGCTTCGCGCGCGTGTGCACCATGTGAAATCGAAGATCGTCCACGGCGTTGGGGCTTGACATCGACCGGTCCGGGATGGTGTCGCCGTCCATCTGTTTTGACCGCAGCGAATGAGCTGGGTACGCTCAGACCTTGTGCCTGGGGTGTGCCCTGGCTTCCGTGCGTGCCTTGAACCGCACTAGGGGGCCGTGAGCGGCCACCGTAATCTGCGCCCTTTTCGCCTTGCGGCGGGAGTCCGCCGGATTCGACACACCCGACCGCGTGGGTCGGCGAGTGTTTCAGGTTAGCTTCACCATTCGGCACACAGAAACCGGAGAAGTAGTGCCTACGATCCAGCAGCTGGTCCGGAAGGGCCGGCAGGACAAGGTCGAGAAGAACAAGACGCCCGCACTCGAGGGTTCTCCTCAGCGTCGTGGCGTCTGCACGCGTGTGTTCACGACCACCCCGAAGAAGCCGAACTCGGCCCTGCGTAAGGTCGCGCGTGTGCGTCTGACCAGCGGGATCGAGGTCACTGCTTACATTCCGGGTGAGGGACACAACCTGCAGGAGCACTCCATCGTGCTCGTGCGTGGCGGTCGTGTGAAGGACCTGCCCGGTGTTCGCTACAAGATCATCCGCGGTTCGCTTGACACCCAGGGTGTCAAGAACCGCAAGCAGGCCCGCAGCCGCTACGGCGCCAAGAAGGAGAAGTAGAAAATGCCTCGTAAGGGCCCCGCCCCGAAGCGCCCGGTCATCATCGACCCGGTCTACGGTTCTCCTCTTGTCACCTCCCTGATCAACAAGGTGCTGCTGAACGGCAAGCGCTCCACCGCCGAGCGCATCGTGTACGGCGCCATGGAGGGCCTGCGCGAGAAGACCAGCAACGACCCGGTCATCACGCTCAAGCGCGCGCTCGAGAACATCAAGCCCACCCTTGAGGTCAAGTCCCGCCGTGTCGGTGGCGCCACCTACCAGGTGCCGGTCGAGGTCAAGCCCGGCCGCGCCAACACCCTGGCGCTGCGCTGGCTCGTCGGTTACTCCCGCGCCCGTCGCGAGAAGACCATGACCGAGCGTCTGCTCAACGAGCTTCTCGACGCCTCGAACGGCCTCGGCGCGGCCGTCAAGAAGCGCGAGGACACGCACAAGATGGCCGAGTCCAACAAGGCCTTCGCGCACTACCGCTGGTAGTCGCAGACCCCATCGAGACCGAGAGAAGACTGAAGCCTTATGGCTACCACTTCGCTTGACCTGGCCAGGGTCCGCAACATTGGGATCATGGCCCACATCGACGCGGGCAAGACGACCACCACCGAGCGGATCCTGTTCTACACCGGCGTTTCGTACAAGATCGGTGAGGTCCACGACGGCGCCGCCACCATGGACTGGATGGAGCAGGAGCAGGAGCGTGGCATCACGATCACCTCTGCTGCCACCACCTGTCACTGGCCGCTTGAGGGCGTCGACCACACCATCAACATCATCGACACCCCGGGTCACGTCGACTTCACCGTCGAGGTGGAGCGTTCGCTCCGCGTTCTCGACGGTGCCGTGACGGTGTTCGACGGCGTTGCCGGTGTGGAGCCGCAGTCCGAGACGGTGTGGCGTCAGGCCGACCGTTACGGCGTGCCCCGTATCTGCTTCGTCAACAAGCTGGACCGTACCGGCGCCGAGTTCCACCGCTGCGTGGACATGATCTCGGACCGTCTGGGCGCCCAGCCGCTCGTCATGCAGCTGCCGATCGGCGCCGAGGCCGACTTCAAGGGTGTCATCGACCTCGTCACCATGAAGGCGCTCGTGTGGTCCGCCGAGGCGGCCAAGGGCGAGATGTACGACACCGTCGACATCCCGGCCACGCACACCGAGGCTGCCGAGGAGTACCGCGGCAAGCTCATCGAGGCCGTCGCGGAGAACGACGAAGAGATCATGGAGCTGTACCTGGAGGGCGAGGAGCCTTCCGTGGAGCAGCTGTACGCCGCGATCCGTCGTATCACCATCGCGTCCGGCAAGTCCAAGGACACCACGGTCACCCCGGTGTTCTGTGGCACCGCGTTCAAGAACAAGGGCGTCCAGCCCCTGCTCGACGCGGTCGTGCGCTACCTCCCGACCCCGCTTGACGTCGAGGCCATCGAAGGCCACGACGTGAAGGACCCCGAGGTCGTGATCAAGCGCAAGCCGTCCGACGAGGAGCCGCTGTCGGCGCTGGCGTTCAAGATCATGAGCGACCCGCACCTCGGCAAGCTCACCTTCGTCCGGATCTACTCCGGTCGCCTGGAGTCCGGCACCGCGGTGCTGAACTCCGTCAAGGGCAAGAAGGAGCGCATCGGCAAGATCTACCGCATGCACGCGAACAAGCGTGAGGAGATCGAGTCGGTGGGCGCCGGCGACATCGTCGCCGTCATGGGCCTGAAGCAGACCACCACCGGTGAGACGCTGTCCGACGACAAGCAGCCGGTGATCCTGGAGTCCATGGACTTCCCGGCGCCGGTCATCCAGGTCGCCATCGAGCCCAAGTCCAAGGGTGACCAGGAGAAGCTGGGTGTCGCCATCCAGCGTCTCGCGGAGGAGGACCCCTCCTTCCAGGTCCACTCGGACGAGGAGACCGGCCAGACCATCATCGGTGGTATGGGCGAGCTGCACCTCGAGGTGCTGGTCGACCGTATGCGCCGTGAGTTCAAGGTCGAGGCCAACGTCGGTAAGCCGCAGGTCGCCTACCGTGAGACGATCCGCAAGGCCGTCGAGCGCGTGGACTACACCCACAAGAAGCAGACCGGTGGTACCGGTCAGTTCGCCAAGGTGCAGATCGCGATCGAGCCCATCGAGGGCGGCGACGCCTCGTACGAGTTCGTGAACAAGGTCACCGGTGGCCGTATCCCGAAGGAGTACATCCCTTCGGTGGACGCCGGTGCGCAGGAGGCCATGCAGTTCGGCATCCTCGCGGGCTACGAGATGACGGGCGTCCGCGTCACGCTCATCGACGGTGGCTACCACGAGGTCGACTCCTCGGAGCTCGCCTTCAAGATCGCCGGTTCGCAGGCCTTCAAGGAGGCCGCGCGCAAGGCCAGCCCTGTGCTCCTTGAGCCGATGATGGCCGTCGAGGTCACCACGCCCGAGGACTACATGGGTGAGGTCATCGGCGACATCAACTCCCGTCGTGGCCAGATCCAGGCCATGGAGGAGCGGGCCGGTGCCCGCATCGTGAAGGGCCTCGTGCCCCTCTCGGAGATGTTCGGCTACGTCGGAGACCTCCGCAGCAAGACGTCGGGTCGCGCAAGCTACTCGATGCAGTTCGACTCCTACGCCGAGGTTCCGCGGAACGTCGCCGAGGAGATCATCGCGAAGGCCAAGGGCGAGTAACGCACCGCGTTCGCACGCTTTAGGCTTGACTCCGGAGCCCGGAGGGGCATTCACCCGCGTTTGTGGGGGAGTGCCCCCGGGCCGAGGCTTTCCAGCAAAGATCACCTGGCGCCGATGAAGCAAGGCGTTCAGAACCACTCCACAGGAGGACCCCGTGGCGAAGGCGAAGTTCGAGCGGACTAAGCCCCACGTCAACATCGGCACCATTGGTCACATCGACCACGGTAAGACGACCCTTACGGCCGCCATTACCAAGGTGCTGCACGACGCGTACCCGGACCTGAACGAGGCCTCGGCCTTCGACCAGATCGACAAGGCTCCCGAGGAGCGCCAGCGCGGTATCACCATCTCGATCGCGCACGTCGAGTACCAGACCGAGACGCGTCACTACGCCCACGTCGACTGCCCCGGTCACGCGGACTACATCAAGAACATGATCACGGGTGCGGCGCAGATGGACGGCGCCATCCTCGTGGTCGCCGCCACCGACGGCCCGATGCCGCAGACCAAGGAGCACGTGCTCCTGGCCCGCCAGGTCGGCGTCCCCTACATCGTCGTCGCCCTGAACAAGGCCGACATGGTGGACGACGAGGAGATCCTGGAGCTCGTCGAGCTCGAGGTGCGTGAGCTCCTCTCCGAGTACGAGTTCCCGGGCGACGACGTTCCGGTCGTCAAGGTCTCGGCGCTCAAGGCGCTCGAGGGCGACAAGGAGTGGGGCCAGTCGGTCCTGGACCTCATGGCCGCCGTCGACGAGGCGATCCCGCAGCCCGAGCGTGACGTCGACAAGCCGTTCCTGATGCCGATCGAGGACGTCTTCACGATCACCGGTCGTGGCACCGTCGTCACCGGTCGTATCGAGCGTGGTGTCCTCAAGGTCAACGAGACCGTCGACATCATCGGTATCAAGACCGAGAAGACCACCACCACGGTCACCGGCATCGAGATGTTCCGCAAGCTGCTCGACGAGGGCCAGGCCGGTGAGAACGTCGGTCTGCTCCTCCGTGGCATCAAGCGCGAGGACGTCGAGCGCGGCCAGGTCATCATCAAGCCGGGTTCGGTCACGCCGCACACCCAGTTCGAGGCCCAGGCCTACATCCTGTCCAAGGACGAGGGTGGCCGCCACACGCCGTTCTTCAACAACTACCGTCCGCAGTTCTACTTCCGGACGACGGACGTGACCGGCGTGGTGACCCTCCCCGAGGGCACCGAGATGGTCATGCCGGGTGACAACACCGAGATGAAGGTGGAGCTCATCCAGCCCATCGCCATGGAAGAGGGCCTGAAGTTCGCCATCCGTGAGGGTGGCCGGACGGTCGGCGCCGGCCAGGTCACCAAGATCACTGCCTGATCTTGACCCGGTAGGTCTCCGAGACCCGTAGGTCTCTGAAGGGGCCCGTACGACTTCGGTCGTGCGGGCCCCTTCGCCTGTCCGGCCTCAGATGTGGGCTTGGATCTGCCGGACGGGATGCCCGAGAACCTCACCGACGGCGGCCAACTCCCGCTCGTCGAACGGCCCTCGGTCGGGATTCCATACGGCGATCTCGAACCGGGCGAACCCGCAGGGCCAGTCGTACTCCAGGGCGTCCAGCGAGGTCGCCGCCCCGCAGCAGGGGACCATGACGGCGAGGGTGGCGAACCCGTCGTCGCAGTGGGCCTCGATCAGATCCCGGTACCACTCGGGGTCGATCGCCGCCCCGCAGGCCGGGCAGCCGATCTTCGTCAGGTTCTCGCCGCAGTCGACGGCGGTGACCGTGTCGTACCAGTCGGCGTCGATCTCGGTGTCGAGCCCGCCGTCGTCCTCGGGGGCGAGGCGGGTCACGAGCGCCGCGGCGCGGTCGCCGGCCTCGTGGTCGGGCTGCCAGTACGGGTCGGTCGGGATGACCGAGTAGACGGTGTCACTCATGGCCGAGATCATCGGGGCGGACGGGGCGTCGAGGCAAGACGTCAAGTGAAGCCTCGGGGAACTCTTCGAAGCGGCTCGGCGAGATGTGCGGCAACTCCCCGCCACCGGTGGGAGGAATGTTCCTGTCTGGCCGCTGTGGGGTGGTGGTGAGGGTCGTAGCCTGAGGCGTCCGGTGGCCACTCCCGGCCCGGGATTCCCTCGTGAGGACGGACGGACACGCAGGTGTCGATGCAGGAAGCGGAGCGCAGAAGGCCGATACCGCGACGGGTCGTCGGCGGCCTGCAGCAGCCGCTTCCGCCCCTCGCCGTGCCCACCCCGGCGCGGCAGCCTGTTCCGCGCCCCGCCGTACGCGACCGCGCCGGCCGTCGGCTGTACGCCATCGACGGCATCCGGCTCCTCGCCGCCCTGATGGTCGCCGTGCACCACTACGCCGGCACCCACCGCGTCGACCAGCCCGGCAACCGCATCTGGGACCGCCCGGTCTCCGACATCATGCCGACGGTGTTCCGGTTCGCCTCCTACGGCTGGATCGGCGTCGAGATCTTCTTCGTGATCAGCGGCTTCGTGATCTGCATGTCCTGCTGGGGCCGTAGCCCACGGCAGTTCTTCACCTCACGGGTGATCCGGCTGTACCCGGCGTACTGGTTCGCCATCGTCTTCACCACGGCCGTCCTGATCGCCCTGCCGGGCGTGTGGGACCGCCTGCGCACCCGCGACGTCCTCCTCAACTTCACGATGCTCCAGTCCGGTTCGGGCGTCATGAACGTCGACGGCGTCTACTGGACGCTCTGGTCGGAGCTCCGCTTCTACCTCCTCTTCCTGGTCGTCGTGTGGAGCGGCCTGACCTACCGCAAGGTCGTCGTCTTCTGCTGTGTGTGGGGCGCCGCGGCCATGCTCGCCCCGATCTCCAAGCTCCCCCTGCTGGAACTGGTCGCCAACCCGGAGGGCGCCTGGTACTTCATCGCGGGCCTCTCCCTGTACCTGATGCACCGCTTCGGGCAGGACCTGCTGCTGTGGGGCATCCTCGCGATGGCCTGGCTGATGGGCCAGCGTGAACTGGGCATCCGGATCGACGAGGTCGAGCACGTGTCGGGGTGGCGGGGGAGCGTGGCCGTCTTCACCGTGTTCCTGCTCGCCATGGTGGCCATCGCCCTCGGCGCCACCGACCGCATCCGCTGGAAATGGCTGGTGACGGCCGGGGCCCTGACGTACCCCCTCTACCTCATGCACTACGCGGCGGGCACGGCCGTGATCAACCGCCTCCGCGACACGATGGACGCCCGCCTCCTGATCGCCTCCGTCATCGCCGGCTTCATGCTGCTGAGCTGGCTGGTGCACCGGTTCGTGGAACGGCCGGCGGCGCGGCTGCTGAAGCGGGGGCTGGACACGTCGTTCGCGCGACTGCGGAACGCCGGGGCCTGAACCCCGTACGACGACCCGGGCGACTGAGTACGAACGCTCATGCGACCGCACGCGCCGGGCGCTGTGATGGACCCATGCCGGACCTCACACTCGACGACGACCGCGCGACCGGCGCCTGGGTCGCCCCGCTGCTCTCGACACTCCTCACCGTGCCCGCGTGTCTGTTCGCCTACCTCGTCGGCGGCCTTTCCGCGATGGCCTGCGACTCCTGCTCCGCCCCCGAGGCCGACCGCTTCGAGTCCAGCTTCGGCATCGCCTTCCCGGTGCTGCTCGGGGGGTTGGGCATCGCCCTGTTCCTGCTGGCGGCCGGATGGGCCCTGCCGTGGGAACGCCGCAACTCGGCCCGCCGAGTGGGGCTCGCACTGGCAGCACCGGCGCTGGTGCCGGTGGTGTACGTCGTGTTCGCGGTGTTGGTGGACTGGCCGTAACCCATGTGAAAGTCATGTTCAGGTCATGGGATAATCTGCCCGCTCCTTACCCACACCACGAAATAGGTGGTAATGACCACTGGCAGACGTACGGCCACCGGGGCGGCGCTCGTGGGGGCGCTGGCCCTCACCCTCCTGACCGCCCCGGCGGCCCAGGCCCAGGACACCGGCATCAAGGTGTCCGACATCGTCATCAACAAGGGCAAGCCGATCGTGGTCGGCACGACCAAGCCGGTCGAGCCGTCCCTCACCTTCAAGATCACCCTGCCGTCCGGGTACAGCACCAGCGACCCGTTCCGGTACGACGCGTTCCCCTTCCTCTACCGCGGAGATCTGAAGCACGCGGTCGACACCGGGGACAACTACATCGGTCCGGGCGGCTACACCTGCTACGAGCGGAGCGACAAGAAGGCCGACTGCGAGGGGTCCCTCTACATCGACCCTCATCCGAGCCGGGACCACGTCGACTCCAACAGTGACGCCACCACCTGGAAGACGGCCGTCTCCCTGTTCTTGTTCAAGGCCAATGGCAACCTCGCGGCTCACGAGCTCGAGACCCGGTCCCTGACGGTCCGGCTCAAGCGGGCGGCGAAGGTCACCGTGAACGCCTCGCCGGAACCGGTGGTCAAGGGTAAGAAGATCACCGTCACCGGCAAGCTCACCCGCGCCGACTGGGCGACCAAGAAGTACGGGGCCTACGGCGGCCGTTCGGTCAGCCTCCAGTTCCGCGAGACGGGCACCAACTCCTTCGTCACGGTCAAGAAGGTCACGACGAGCAGCACCGGAGCCCTGAAGACCACGGTCACCGCCGCGAAGGACGGGACCTGGCGCTGGTCGTACGGCGGCAACGACACGACGGGGGCCACGACGAGCGGCGGGGACCACGTCGACGTGCGCTGACATCGTCGACGCGGGTGGAACGGACGTCGTCCCACGGGCTCGCCGACTGCACGGTGGACCTCGGCACCGACGATCTGAGCATCGTCGCCGAACGGGACCCGTACAGGTCCCGGGCACAGGCCGAGGTCCGCTCGTCGCGCCGATCAGGTCCTGATCCCGCAGAGCACGTCTACGAGGGCGGCGCCGTGTCGCCGACGAGTCGCAGCGTGGGGCGCTCCGGGGCGAACTCACCGATCTGGAGTGCCGCCTCGCGCCACTGCGCGATGAGTTCGAGCAGGCCTTCGCTGTCTTGGCGGTAGCCGGGCGGCGGATCACCGGAACGTGGTGGGCCGCGATGCGGTGGGGCGGCTGCTCGACCGCGCCAGATCAACCGGGCGGCGCGCGGAGACGCCGCGGAGTACGGCCCCCGGCCGGTGCGGCGGTTGCGGCGAGGCAAGCGGCCGGAACGTGTTCGTGCGATGACGCGGGGTCGTCCTCACCCCGTTGCCGCCCTACCATCCGGAGTAGCGGTGACACCGCTCAGCTGCGTAAGGGGGGACCGTGGCGACGCAGATCATCGTTACCCTGATCACTGCTCTGGGTGGCCTGCTGTGCGCGCTCGTCGCATCGAGACGCAAGTCCAGCCGGGATGTCACCACCGAATTCGTCGGCGAACAATTGAAGAACCTGACCGATTACTCGGCTCGCGTGCGGCACGCGGCCAAGATTGCCTATCACGGCTGCAAGGACAACATGCGGTTGCTCCGGCGGGTGGGGAGCGTCGAGTCCGCAGAGGCGGACAGGGTCTTTCGGGCATTTGATGAACAACTGAGCCGGAGCGACAACGGCAAGATCGACACCACTGTGCACGAGCACTTCCGTACGTACGACCGTTTCGTCGAGGAATTCCGGGACAGACTGGGCACCCTGTGCGAAAGGCTCGCCAAACCCCATCGCGTCACGGACTCCACTCGCCTGCAGTGGTTGGAATCGGACCTGAACCGGCTCTGGTCTCTGTTGGGTCAGCTGGACGAGCAGTTCCAGTTCAGCATCAACGGGTATCTCTCGGGGCCTGGTGCCGTTCTCCCCTCCAGTCAGCGGCGCAGGCTCCTGCGTGATATGGAGCGCTTCTACCGGCGTCGAGGTCGGGCCGACCGGACCACTGTCGACAGCCGTCCCGAGGAGCCGCCCGGGGCCATCACGCCATCGGCTGCTCCGGAGGGAGGAGTGCACCCGCGCGATCGGAACGACAGCTCCCCCACGCCGTGCGGTCACTGTGTATGGCGCTGTCCGCATGCGCCTGTCCTCCCAGGCGCTGACGATGTGAGCGACTCCGGCTCTCGGGACGCCTCGGCGCTTCCCGTGATCGCCCCGGACGCCGATCATCCCGCCCTGGGCGCAGGGGCCGGCTGAGCCGGGCGGGCGACGTCGATCCCGTCGGCGATAGGCCGGGTGTTTGAGCTGCGTCACTCTAGGGGTAAGGTCTCCGGCTCGATTGGCCACGGCCCTGTCCCGTATGGCAGACTAGCGGGGTTGCTCGGTCGAGTGTTGATGCTGCGCGCCTCCCGCCGGGAGGACCGGAAGCGAGTCCCACAGTACTCGTCGTTCCAACTGCCTTATGGCAGCGCTGGGACGGACGTACGGGAATCTTTCGGGAAGTGTCAGTGCGGCGCCGGCCAGGCACCCGGTGGGCTTCTGCCCCCGGCCTGCGGTTCCGGAAGGGCCGTGTGCATTCCCAGCAGGGATGTTCGAACAAGGGACATCTGTGTCAGTGGAAGTGCGACACGCCCGACCGCGTGGGTCGGAGAAGTCAACGGGAACACCGGGTTCCAGAGCTGTAGAGAGACAGGACTACTGAGTAGCCATGGCGGGACAGAAGATCCGCATCCGGCTCAAGGCCTACGACCACGAGGTCATCGACTCCTCGGCGAAGAAGATCGTCGAGACGGTGACGCGCACTGGTGCGTCGGTCGCGGGCCCGGTGCCGCTGCCCACTGAGAAGAACGTGTACTGCGTCATCAAGTCGCCGCACAAGTACAAGGACTCGCGCGAGCACTTCGAGATGCGCACGCACAAGCGCCTGATCGACATCCTCGACCCGACCCCCAAGACCGTTGACTCTCTGATGCGACTCGACCTCCCGGCCGGTGTCGACATCGAGATCAAGCTCTGAAGGCCGGTGATCTGAGAATGGCTAAGCAGATCAAGGGCATCCTGGGCGAGAAGCTCGGCATGACGCAGGTGTGGGACGAGAACAACCGTGTTGTTCCGGTCACCGTCGTCAAGGCCGGCCCCAACGTCGTGACCCAGGTCCGTACGAACGACGTCGACGGCTACGAGTCCGTCCAGATCGCGTTCGGCGAGATCGACCCGCGCAAGGTGAACAAGCCCCTCAAGGGCCACTTCGCCAAGGCCGACGTCACTCCCCGCCGCCACCTCGTCGAGATCCGTACCGCTGACGCCAGCGAGTACACCCTCGGCCAGGAGATCACCGCTGAGGTGTTCGAGGCCGGCATCAAGGTCGACGTGACCGGCAAGAGCAAGGGCAAGGGCTTCGCCGGTGTCATGAAGCGTCACAACTTCAAGGGCCTCGGCGCCGGTCACGGCACCCAGCGCAAGCACCGCTCTCCCGGTTCCATCGGTGGCTGCGCCACCCCGGGCCGCGTGTTCAAGGGCCTCCGCATGGCGGGTCGCATGGGCAACGAGCGGGTCACCACCCAGAACCTGACCGTTCACGCCGTTGACGCGGAGAAGGGCCTGCTGCTCATCAAGGGCGCGGTTCCTGGTCCGAACGGCGGCCTCGTCCTGGTCCGCACCGCGGCCAAGGGGGCCTGAGGACTATGAGCACCATTGACATTCTGTCGCCCTCCGGCGACACCGCCGGGACCGTAGAGCTCCCGGCCGAGATCTTCGACGTCGAGAAGATCAGCATCCCGCTGCTTCACCAGGTCGTCGTCGCGCAGCTGGCCGCCGCCCGTCAGGGCACGCACAAGGTCAAGCGTCGTGGCGAGGTCCGCGGTGGCGGTAAGAAGCCGTACCGCCAGAAGGGCACCGGCCGCGCCCGTCAGGGTTCGACCCGTGCGCCGCAGTTCGCCGGCGGTGGTGTCGTCCACGGCCCCACGCCGCGTGACTACTCGCAGCGGACCCCGAAGAAGATGAAGGCCGCGGCCCTGCGCCACGCCCTCACCGACCGGGCCCGCAACAACCGCATCCACGTCGTCTCCGGCGTCATCGAGGGCGAGTCGCCTTCGACGAAGGCCGCCAAGACGCTCTTCGGCAAGATCAGCGAGCGCAAGAACCTGCTGCTCGTCATCGACCGTGCCGACGAGGCCGCGTGGCTGTCCGCCCGCAACCTGCCCCAGGTCCACATCCTGGAGCCGGGCCAGCTGAACACGTACGACGTTCTCGTCTCGGACGACGTGGTCTTCACCCAGGCCGCTTTCGAGTCCTTCGTGTCTGGCCCCCAGGCCGCTGACACCGAAGGGAGCGAAGCCTGATGGCTACGCGTCACCCGAGCATTGCCTCGAAGGCTGCCAAGGCCAAGAAGGTCGCGCGCGTCGCCAAGGCGCGTCGCCACGAGGCCGAGGGCAAGAACACCGTCGTCACGCCGGCGAGCAAGGCCTTCACGGACCACCGTGACGTCCTGCTGAAGCCGGTCGTGTCCGAGAAGAGCTACGCGCTTCTCGACGAGGGCAAGTACACGTTCATCGTGGCCCCCGGCGCCAACAAGACCCAGATCAAGCAGGCCGTCCAGGCGGTCTTCTCGGTCAAGGTCACCGGGGTGAACACGATCAACCGCCAGGGCAAGCGCAAGCGGACCCGCACCGGCTTCGGCAAGCGTGCCGACAGCAAGCGCGCGATCGTGACCCTTGCCGAGGGCGACCGTATCGACATCTTCGGCGGTCCGACCGCGTAAGCGGGTCGGATCGTCCGATATCGGACGAGGACTGAGAAATGGGAATCCGCAAGTACAAGCCGACTACGCCGGGCCGTCGTGGCTCCAGCGTCGCCGACTTCGTCGAGGTCACGCGGTCCACGCCGGAGAAGTCGCTGGTCCGCCCGCTGCACAGCAAGGGCGGCCGTAACAACGCCGGTCGTGTGACCGTTCGCCACCAGGGTGGCGGACACAAGCGCGCCTACCGAGTGATCGACTTCCGTCGTCACGACAAGGACGGCGTGCCGGCGAAGGTCGCGCACATCGAGTACGACCCCAACCGCACCGCGCGCATCGCGCTGCTGCACTACGCGGACGGCGAGAAGCGCTACATCCTCGCCCCGCGCAACCTGCAGCAGGGTGACCGCGTCGAGAACGGTCCCGGGGCCGACATCAAGCCGGGCAACAACCTGGCGCTCCGCAACATCCCGGTCGGTACCACGATCCACGCGATCGAGCTCCGTCCCGGTGGCGGCGCCAAGTTCGCCCGCTCCGCCGGTGCCTCCGTGCAGCTGCTGGCGAAGGAGGGCACCATGGCCCACCTTCGTATGCCCTCCGGTGAGATCCGCCTGGTCGACCAGCGCTGCCGCGCCACGGTCGGCGAGGTCGGCAACGCCGAGCAGAGCAACATCAACTGGGGTAAGGCCGGCCGCAAGCGCTGGCTGGGCGTCCGCCCGACCGTTCGCGGTGTGGCGATGAACCCGGTTGACCACCCCCACGGTGGTGGTGAGGGCAAGACCTCCGGTGGTCGCCACCCGGTCAGCCCCTGGGGTCAGAAGGAGGGTCGTACTCGTTCGCCGAAGAAGGCTTCGAACAAGTACATCGTCCGCCGCCGCAAGACGAACAAGAAGCGCTAGGAGCGGGTTTAGATGCCGCGCAGTCTCAAGAAGGGGCCCTTCGTCGACGACCACCTGATCAAGAAGGTGGACGCCCAGAACGAAGCCGGTTCCAAGAACGTCATCAAGACCTGGTCCCGTCGCTCGATGATCGTCCCGGCCATGCTGGGCCACACGATCGCGGTGCACAACGGCAAGACCCACATCCCGGTGTTCGTCACCGAGTCGATGGTCGGCCACAAGCTCGGCGAGTTCTCGCCGACGCGCACCTTCCGGGGTCACGTCAAGGACGACCGGAAGTCGAAGCGCCGCTAAACGCGGATCGCATTCAGACACGTAAGTAACTGAGAGGGACAACCATGGAAGCCAGGGCCCAGGCGCGGTACATCCGCGTTACGCCCATGAAGGCCCGCCGCGTGGTGGACCTTATCCGTGGCATGGACGCCACGGAGGCTCAGGCTGTTCTGCGATTCGCTCCGCAGGCAGCCTCCGTGCCCGTCGGCAAGGTGCTCGACAGCGCCATCGCCAACGCCGCGCACAACTACGACCACACCGACGCCGACAGCCTCGTCATCTCCGAGGCGTACGTCGACGAGGGTCCGACCCTGAAGCGGTTCCGGCCGCGCGCCCAGGGCCGTGCCTACCGGATCCGCAAGCGGACCAGCCACATCACCGTGGTCGTCAGCAGCAAGGAAGGAACCCGGTAATGGGCCAGAAGGTAAACCCGCACGGGTTCCGGCTCGGCATCACCACGGACTTCAAGTCCCGTTGGTACGCCGACAAGCTGTACAAGGACTACGTCAAGGAAGACGTCGCCATCCGTCGGATGATGACGTCCGGCATGGAGCGCGCCGGTATCTCGAAGGTGGAGATCGAGCGCACCCGTGACCGCGTGCGTGTGGACATCCACACCGCTCGTCCGGGCATCGTCATCGGCCGCCGTGGCGCCGAGGCCGACCGCATCCGCGGTGACCTCGAGAAGCTCACGGGCAAGCAGGTCCAGCTGAACATCCTCGAGGTCAAGAACCCCGAGACCGACGCTCAGCTGGTTGCCCAGGCCGTCGCCGAGCAGCTCTCCTCCCGCGTCTCCTTCCGCCGCGCCATGCGTAAGAGCATGCAGTCGGCGATGAAGGCCGGCGCCAAGGGCATCAAGATCCAGTGCGGTGGCCGCCTCGGTGGCGCCGAGATGTCCCGCTCGGAGTTCTACCGCGAGGGCCGTGTGCCCCTGCACACGCTCCGCGCGAACGTGGACTACGGCTTCTTCGAGGCCAAGACGACCTTCGGCCGCATCGGTGTGAAGGTCTGGATCTACAAGGGCGATGTCAAGAACATCGCCGAGGTCCGCGCTGAGAACGCTGCCGCCCGTGCGGGTAACCGCCCGGCCCGCGGTGGCGGCGGCGCCGACCGCCCGGCCCGTGGTGGCCGTGGTGGCGGCGGCGAGCGGCGCGGTCGTAAGCCGCAGCAGGCTGCCGGCGCCGAGGCCCCCAAGGCCGAGGCTCCCGCCGCCGCCGCTCCGGCTGAGAGCACCGGAACGGAGGCCTGACCGACATGCTGATCCCCCGTAGGGTCAAGCACCGCAAGCAGCACCACCCGAAGCGCCGTGGTCAGGCCAAGGGCGGTACGACGGTCGCGTTCGGCGAGTACGGCATTCAGGCCCTCACGCCGGCGTACGTGACCAACCGCCAGATCGAGGCGGCCCGTATCGCGATGACCCGCCACATCAAGCGTGGCGGCAAGGTCTGGATCAACATCTACCCGGACCGCCCGCTCACGAAGAAGCCTGCCGAGACCCGCATGGGTTCCGGTAAGGGTTCGCCGGAGTGGTGGATCGCGAACGTGCACCCGGGCCGGGTCATGTTCGAGCTGTCCTACCCCAACGAGAAGATCGCCCGTGAGGCGCTGACTCGCGCAGCCCACAAGCTGCCGATGAAGTGCCGGATCGTCAAGCGCGAGGCAGGTGAAGCGTGATGTCGGCCGGTACCAAGGCGTCCGAGCTGCGCGAACTGGGTGACGAGGAGCTGCTGAACAAGCTCCGCGAAGCCAAGGAAGAGCTGTTCAACCTCCGCTTCCAGGCGGCGACGGGTCAGCTCGAGAACCACGGTCGGCTCAAGGCCGTCCGTAAGGACATCGCGCGGATCTACACCCTGATGCGTGAGCGCGAGCTGGGCATCGAGACGGTGGAGAGCGCCTGATGAGTGAGAGCAACGTGACTGAGCAGACTGCAGAGGCCCGCGGCTTCCGCAAGACCCGTGAGGGTCTCGTCGTCAGCGACAAGATGGACAAGACCGTCGTCGTCGCCGTCGAGGACCGCGTCAAGCACGCGCTGTACGGCAAGGTCATCCGCCGTACCAACAAGCTCAAGGCGCACGACGAGCAGAACGCTGCCGGCGTCGGCGACCGGGTCCTCCTCGCGGAGACCCGCCCGCTGTCGGCGACCAAGCGCTGGCGCGTCGTCGAGATCCTCGAGAAGGCCAAGTAATTCCTGCGGGGATCATCCCGCAGGACAGTTCCGCCAGGCTCCGGGAGCCGCTCGCTGAGCGGCTCCCGGGGAACCGGCAGACAAACAGGAGATAGACGTGATCCAGCAGGAGTCGCGACTGCGTGTCGCCGACAACACTGGTGCGAAGGAGATCCTTTGCATCCGTGTGCTCGGTGGCTCCGGTCGCCGCTACGCGGGCATCGGTGACGTCATCGTCGCCACCGTCAAGGACGCGATCCCCGGTGGCAACGTGAAGAAGGGTGACGTCGTCAAGGCGGTCATCGTTCGCACCGTCAAGGAGCGCCGCCGTCCGGACGGCTCGTACATCCGCTTCGACGAGAACGCCGCCGTCATTCTGAAGAACGACGGCGACCCTCGCGGCACCCGTATCTTCGGCCCCGTCGGCCGTGAGCTGCGCGAGAAGAAGTTCATGAAGATCATCTCGCTCGCGCCGGAGGTGCTGTAAGCATGAAGATCAAGAAGGGCGACCTGGTCCAGGTCATCACCGGTAAGGACAAGGGCAAGCAGGGCAAGGTCATCGCGGCCTTCCCCCGCGAGGACCGTGTCCTGGTCGAGGGTGTCAACCGGGTCAAGAAGCACACCAAGGCCGGCCCGACCGCTCGCGGTTCGCAGGCCGGTGGCATCGTCACGACCGAGGCGCCGATCCACGTCTCCAACGTCCAGCTGGTCGTTGAGAAGGACGGCAACAAGGTCGTCACGCGTGTCGGTTACCGCTTCGACGACGAGGGCAACAAGATCCGCGTTGCCAAGCGGACGGGTGAGGACATCTGATGGCTACCACCACGACTCCGCGTCTCAAGACGAAGTACCGCGAGGAGATCGCGGGCAAGCTGCGTGAGGAGTTCTCCTACGAGAACGTCATGCAGATCCCCGGCCTCGTCAAGATCGTGGTCAACATGGGTGTGGGCGACGCCGCCCGCGACTCCAAGCTGATCGAGGGCGCCATCCGCGACCTCACCACGATCACCGGTCAGAAGCCGGCCGTCACCAAGGCCCGTAAGTCCATCGCGCAGTTCAAGCTGCGTGAGGGCCAGCCGATCGGTGCCCACGTCACGCTTCGTGGCGACCGCATGTGGGAGTTCCTGGACCGCACCCTGTCGCTCGCGCTGCCGCGCATCCGCGACTTCCGTGGTCTGTCCCCCAAGCAGTTCGACGGCCGTGGCAACTACACCTTCGGTCTCACCGAGCAGGTCATGTTCCACGAGATCGACCAGGACAAGATCGACCGTACCCGGGGCATGGACATCACCGTGGTGACCACGGCGACCAACGACGCTGAGGGCCGCGCGCTCCTTCGTCACCTCGGCTTCCCCTTCAAGGAGGCGTGAGCGAGATGGCGAAGAAGGCTCTGATTGCCAAGGCTGCTCGCAAGCCCAAGTTCGGTGTACGCGGCTACACGCGCTGCCAGCGCTGCGGCCGTCCGCACTCCGTGTACCGCAAGTTCGGCCTGTGCCGCGTGTGCCTTCGTGAGATGGCTCACCGTGGCGAGCTGCCGGGCGTGACCAAGAGCTCCTGGTAATCCCCCACTTGGGGATTCCCGAAGCTCTCGGTAAGTAAAGGGCAGTGTCAGGTGCCCACCTCTCCATGGCTTAGGCTAGGAGGGTTGGGCGCCTGGACGCCCATACGACTTACTACGCCGTAGGTCCACCGCACCGCACCCGCCTCGTCTCGGATCGAGGAGAGGGATGGGCACCTGGAAACCCCGGCGAGAGAGGCCGAAGGCCAATTCATGACCATGACTGATCCGATCGCAGACATGCTTACGCGTCTGCGGAACGCGAACTCGGCGTACCACGACTCTGTGACGATGCCGGCGTCCAAGATCAAGTCTCACATCGCGGAGATCCTCCAGCAGGAGGGCTTCATCACGGGCTGGAAGGTCGAGGACGCCGAGGTCGGCAAGAACCTCGTCCTCGAGCTGAAGTTCGGCCCGAACCGTGAGCGCTCCATCGCGGGCATCAAGCGGATCTCCAAGCCCGGTCTCCGGGTTTACGCGAAGTCCACCAACCTGCCGAAGGTGCTGGGCGGCCTGGGCGTGGCGATCATCTCCACGTCGCACGGGCTCCTCACCGACAAGCAGGCCGGCAAGAAGGGCGTGGGTGGGGAAGTCCTCGCCTACGTCTGGTAGCGGAAGGGAACGGAGGAAACAGCTATGTCGCGTATTGGCAAGCTCCCCATCACGGTTCCCGCCGGCGTGGACGTCACCATCGACGGCCGTACGGTCTCGGTCAAGGGCCCCAAGGGAACCCTGAGCCACACCGTCGCTGCGCCGATCGACATCGCCAAGGGTGAGGACGGCGTTCTCAACGTCACCCGCCCCAACGACGAGCGTCAGAACAAGGCCCTGCACGGCCTGTCCCGCACGCTGGTGGCGAACATGATCACCGGCGTGACCCAGGGTTACGTGAAGAAGCTCGAGATCAGCGGTGTCGGTTACCGCGTGCAGGCCAAGGGTTCGAACCTCGAGTTCGCTCTCGGCTACAGCCACCCGATCACCGTCGAGGCCCCCGAGGGCATCACCTTCAAGGTGGAGGCCCCCACCCGGTTCTCGGTCGAGGGCATCGACAAGCAGAAGGTCGGCGAGGTTGCGGCCAACATCCGCAAGCTGCGCAAGCCCGACCCGTACAAGGCCAAGGGCGTCAAGTACGAGGGCGAAGTCATCCGCCGCAAGGTCGGAAAGGCGGGTAAGTAAGCCATGGCATACGGACAGAAGATCCTGAAGGGCGACGCCTACAAGCGCGCCGCGATCAAGCGCCGTCACATCCGGATCCGGAAGCACATCTCCGGTACGGCGGAGCGTCCCCGTCTGGTCGTTACCCGCTCCAACCGCCACATCGTGGCCCAGGTGATCGACGACATCAAGGGTCACACCCTGGCGTCGGCGTCCACCCTGGACACCACGGTGCGCGGTGGCGAGGGCGACAAGTCCGCGCAGGCCAAGCAGGTCGGCGCCCTGGTCGCTGAGCGCGCCAAGGCCGCCGGTGTCGAGGCTGTCGTATTCGACCGTGGTGGCAACCAGTACGCCGGGCGCATTGCCGCCCTGGCGGACGCCGCCCGCGAAGCCGGCTTGAAGTTCTGAGCCGTTCGTAGCTAGCGGAAAAAGAGAGAGGTAATTCCAATGGCTGGACCCCAGCGCCGCGGTGGCGGTGCCGGTGGCGGCGAGCGGCGGGACCGGAAGGGCCGTGACGGCGGCGCTGCTGCCGCCGAGAAGACCGCGTACGTTGAGCGCGTTGTCGCGATCAACCGCGTCGCCAAGGTTGTGAAGGGTGGTCGTCGCTTCAGCTTCACTGCGCTCGTCGTAGTGGGCGATGGCGATGGCACCGTCGGTGTCGGCTACGGCAAGGCCAAGGAGGTGCCGGCCGCCATCGCCAAGGGTGTTGAGGAGGCCAAGAAGCACTTCTTCAAGGTCCCCCGTATCCAGGGCACCATCCCGCACCCGATCACGGGTGAGAAGGCGGCGGGCGTCGTCCTGCTCAAGCCGGCGTCCCCCGGTACCGGCGTTATCGCCGGTGGCCCGGTGCGTGCCGTGCTCGAGTGCGCCGGCGTTCACGACATCCTGTCGAAGTCGCTCGGCTCGTCGAACGCGATCAACATCGTGCACGCGACCGTGGAGGCCCTGAAGGGCCTGCAGCGTCCCGAGGAGATCGCGGCCCGCCGCGGTCTGCCCCTCGAGGACGTCGCTCCCGCGGCTCTGCTGCGTGCGCGTGCCGGGGCTGGTGCTGCGTAATGGCTCAGCTCAAGATCACGCAGACGAAGTCGTACATCGGCAGCAAGCAGAACCACCGTGACACCCTGCGTTCCCTTGGTCTCAAGGGGATCAACACGCAGGTCGTCAAGGAGGATCGTCCCGAGTTCCGCGGCATGGTGCACACCGTCCGCCACCTCGTGACGGTCGAGGAGGTCGACTGATCATGGCGGAGAACAACCCGCTCAAGATCCACAACCTCCGTCCCGCCCCGGGCGCCAAGACCGCCAAGACCCGTGTGGGTCGTGGTGAGGCGTCGAAGGGTAAGACGGCCGGTCGTGGTACCAAGGGTACGAAGGCCCGTTACCAGGTTCCGGAGCGCTTCGAGGGTGGCCAGATGCCCCTCCACATGCGTCTTCCGAAGCTGAAGGGCTTCAAGAACCCGTTCAAGACCGAGTTCCAGGTCGTGAACCTCGACAAGCTGGCCGCGCTCTACCCCGAGGGTGGCGAGGTCACCGTCGAGGGTCTGGTGGCCAAGGGTGCCGTTCGCAAGAACAGCCTCGTCAAGGTCCTCGGCCAGGGCGAGATCTCGGTGGCGCTGCAGGTGACGGTCGACGCCGTCTCCGGCTCCGCCAAGGAGAAGATCACCGCCGCCGGCGGCACGGTCACCGAGCTCGTCTGAGCACGATGACCTGAAGCAGTACCCACCGGGGATACCTCACAACGAGGTATCCCCGGTTGGTCGTTCCACGGCAGGCGGCGGCCCGGGTAAGGTGGCCTGCACTGCATTCCCACACATTCGTCGAACCTCAAGACCGTCACCCTTGACGCAGTAGCGCGGGGGTCGCAGGAGGCACCGTGCTCACCGCGTTCGCCCGGGCGTTCAAGACGCCCGACCTGCGCAAGAAGCTGCTCTTCACGCTCGCCATCATCGTGGTGTACCGCGTGGGTACCCACATTCCGATCCCTGGCGTCAACTACACGGCAGTCCAGCAGTGTGTGACCGAGGCCTCCGGCAACCAGGGCCTCTTCGGTCTGGTCAACATGTTCAGCGGTGGTGCACTGCTGCAGATCACGATCTTCGCGCTCGGCATCATGCCGTACATCACGGCGAGCATCATTCTGCAGCTGCTGACCGTGGTCATCCCGCGTCTGGAAGCCCTCAAGAAGGAGGGTCAGGCCGGCACGGCGAAGATCACGCAGTACACCCGTTACCTGACGGTGGCGCTCGCCATCCTGCAGGGCACCGGCCTGGTGGCCACCGCCCGCAGCGGCGCCCTCTTCTCCGGCTGCACCGTCGCGTCGAGCATCGTCCCGGACCGCGCGATCTTCACCACGATCGTCATGGTCATCACGATGACCGCCGGTACGGCCGTCGTCATGTGGCTCGGTGAGCTCATCACCGACCGCGGCATCGGCAACGGCATGTCGATCCTGATGTTCATCTCGATCGCCGCCACCTTCCCGTCCGCGCTGTGGGCGATCAAGAAGTCGGGCACCCTGGCCGACGGCTGGATCGAGTTCGGCACCGTCATCGCGGTCGGCCTCGTCATGGTCGGCCTGGTGGTCTTCGTCGAGCAGGCCCAGCGCCGCATTCCGGTGCAGTACGCGAAGCGCATGATCGGCCGTCGTTCCTACGGCGGTACGTCGACGTACATCCCGCTGAAGGTCAACCAGGCCGGTGTGATTCCCGTCATCTTCGCGTCGTCGTTGCTCTACATCCCGGCTCTGATCGCGCAGTTCTCCAACGGCACCTCCAGTTGGAAGACCTGGATCGAGGCCAACCTGGTCAAGGGTGATCACCCGATCTACATCACCCTGTACTTCCTGCTGATCGTTTTCTTCGCGTTCTTCTATGTGGCGATCTCCTTCAACCCCGAGGAAGTCGCCGACAACATGAAGAAGTATGGTGGCTTCATCCCGGGCATCCGGGCTGGCCGACCGACCGCTGAGTACCTCTCCTACGTACTCAACCGGATCACCTGGCCGGGTTCGCTGTACTTGGGTCTGATCGCTCTTGTGCCAACGATGGCGTTGGTCGGCTTCGGGGCAAGCCAGAACTTCCCGTTCGGCGGGACCAGCATCCTGATCATCGTGGGTGTCGGTCTTGAGACGGTGAAGCAGATCGAGAGCCAGCTCCAGCAGCGCAATTACGAAGGGTTCCTCCGCTGATGCGTATCGTCCTCGTCGGGCCGCCGGGTGCCGGCAAGGGAACGCAGGCCGCGTTCCTCGCCTCGAACCTGTCGATCCCGCACATCTCCACGGGCGACCTGTTCCGCGCCAACATCAGCCAGCAGACGGACCTCGGCAAGCTCGCGAAGTCCTACATGGACGCGGGCAACCTGGTTCCGGACGAGGTCACCATCGGGATGGCCAAGGACCGTATGGAGCAGCCCGACGCCGAGAACGGCTTCCTGCTCGACGGTTTCCCGCGGAACGTCTCGCAGGCCGAGTCGCTCGACGAGATGCTGCAGCACGAGGGCATGAAGTTGGACGCGGTGCTGGACCTCGAGGTACCCGAGGAGGAGGTCGTCAAGCGCATCGCCGGCCGCCGCATCTGCCGCAACGACTCGGCGCACGTCTTCCACGTCTCGTACAAGGCGCCGAAGCAGGACAGCGTCTGTGACGTCTGCGGCGGCGAGCTGTACCAGCGCGACGACGACTCCGAGGAGACGGTCCGCAAGCGCCTGGAGGTCTACCACACCCAGACCGAGCCGATCATCGACTACTACAAGGCCCAGGGCCTGGTGGTCACGATCTCGGCGCTCGGCAAGGTGGAGGACGTCACCGGCCGTGCCATGGCGGCGCTCCAGCACGAGAACGACGCCGCGTAGCGATTTCTCCGAGTTCGACAGAGCCGCGGCTCCCTTCCGAGGGGGCCGCGGCTGCTGTGTGGGTGCACGTATCGTTGAAGGCGCCTTGTCGAAGGCGTCCGTCCCCCGCCAGGTTTCCCCGGTTCCAGAAAGGCTCCCGCCGCATGGTGCAGATCAAGACCCCCGAGCAGATCGCCAAGATGCGCGAGGCGGGGCTGGTCGTCGCCGCCATCCACGCGGCGACCCGAGAGGCCGCGGTGCCCGGGGCCACGACCAGGGATCTCGACCAGGTCGCGCGCAAGGTCCTCGCGGAGCACAACGCGAAGCCGAACTTCCTGGGTTACGGCGGTTTCCCGGCCACGATCTGCACCTCCGTGAACGAGGTCGTCGTCCACGGCATCCCGTCCGACGAGGTCGTCCTCAAGGACGGCGACATCATCTCCATCGACTGCGGCGCGATCATCGACGGCTGGCACGGGGACGCGGCCTACACGGCGTTCGTGGGCTCGGGCCACGCTCCGGAGCTGCTCGAGCTCTCGCGGGTCACCGAGGAGTCCATGTGGGCCGGCATCGCGGCGATGAAGCAGGGCAACCGGCTCGTCGACGTCTCCCGGGCCATCGAGACGTACATCCGCCGCCAGCCGAAGCCGGGCGGCGGCCGCTACGGGATCATCGAGGACTACGGCGGCCACGGCATCGGCACCGAGATGCACATGGACCCGCACCTGCTGAACTACGTCGACCGGCGCCGGGGGAAGGGGCCGAAGCTGGTCACCGGGTTCTGCCTGGCGATCGAGCCGATGGTGTCCCTCGGCACGCCGAAGACGGAGGTCCTGTCGGACGACTGGACGGTCATCACGACGGACGGTACGTGGTCGTCCCACTGGGAGCACTCGGTGGCGCTGACGGAGGAGGGCCCGCTGGTGCTCACCTCTCCCGACGGGGGCAGGGCGAAGCTCGCGGAGCACGGCGTGGTCGCGGCTCCGGATCCGCTCGCCTGATCCGCTCGCTTAACGATCTACGTTCTGGGGCATGAATCCTCGATTCGTCTTTCTCTGGCCCCTGACGTAGACTGACTCGTCGGCTCTCGTGCACCCGCATGTCCGCATGCGCCCTGAGGGGAAATGCAGGGGAGTCGATCAAGGTAGTCGATTCGAAGGGCGAAGCGTGGCCAAGAAGCAAGGTGCCATCGAGATCGAGGGCACTGTCGTCGAGTCTCTTCCGAACGCCATGTTCAAGGTCGAGCTCCAGAACGGCCACCAGGTCCTGGCTCACATCAGCGGCAAGATGCGTATGCACTACATCCGTATCCTCCCTGACGACCGGGTCGTGGTGGAGTTGTCTCCGTACGACCTGACACGTGGCCGGATCGTCTACCGGTACAAGTAGATCTTGCCCGCATCCCGCTGCGGCGGGGTGGTGGCACTGACCCGGAGAACCTCAATCCCATGAAGGTCAAGCCGAGCGTCAAGAAGATCTGCGACAAGTGCAGGGTGATCCGCCGTCACGGTCGGGTCATGGTCATCTGCGAGAACCCGCGCCACAAGCAGCGCCAGGGCTGACGCAGGACCGAACCCTCTGCTCTCGCAGGGATTCGCGCGACGCAAGCTGAATATGTTCATACGCAGAGCCCAGACGTACTCCGTCTGACACCCCCGGTTCGGAGGCCGGGGACCCAGTTCGTACCTGGTACGGCGGCTGGGAGCAGGCTTTGTGGAAGACCTCCGAAGATCACCAGGAGCCATTGAAGTGGCACGCGTTTCCGGTGTTGACATCCCGCGCGAAAAGCGCGTGGAGGTCGCCCTGACCTACGTGTTCGGCATCGGCCGGACCCTTTCGCAGAAGACGCTGGCCGAGACCGGCGTCAACCCGAACACCCGCGTTCGCGACCTCTCCGAGGAGGAGCTCGTCGCGATTCGTGAGTACGTCGACAACAACCTCAAGACCGAGGGTGACCTCCGTCGCGAGGTCCAGGCCGACATCCGCCGCAAGGTCGAGATCGGCTGCTACCAGGGTCTGCGCCACCGCCGTGGACTGCCCGTCCGTGGTCAGCGCACCAGCACGAACGCTCGTACCCGCAAGGGCCCGCGTCGCGCCATCGCCGGCAAGAAGAAGCCGGGCAAGAAGTAGTCCTCAGCGGACAACGCTTCATCAGCGGTCTTCGCTGTAGGACCGACCACCTCCCCGTAGGAGTTTGTAGATGCCCCCCAAGGGTCGTCAGGGCGCTGCCAAGAAGGTGCGCCGCAAGGAAAAGAAGAACGTCGCTCATGGGCACGCCCACATCAAGAGCACGTTCAACAACACGATCGTCTCGATCACGGACCCCTCGGGCAACGTGATCTCCTGGGCCTCCGCCGGCCACGTCGGCTTCAAGGGCTCGCGCAAGTCCACCCCCTTCGCCGCGCAGATGGCCGCCGAGTCGGCCGCCCGCCGCGCGCAGGAGCACGGCATGCGCAAGGTGGACGTGTTCGTCAAGGGTCCCGGCTCCGGCCGTGAGACCGCGATCCGCTCCCTCCAGGCCACCGGCCTCGAGGTCGGCTCGATCCAGGACGTCACGCCCACGCCGCACAACGGCTGCCGTCCGCCCAAGCGCCGCCGCGTCTGAGGTTCGGTTGTCTTGAGGTTGCGGGCGGTACGGCTCTTCGGGGCGGTGCCGCCCGTACCCTTGCAGTACCCCGCACTTTCGCCGGTGCGGGTCCGTCGGGCGTCAAATAGCGGGCGTCCACGAAAGAAGGATCTG
This sequence comes from Streptomyces sp. NPDC005402, assembly GCF_040606575.1. NCBI lineage: Bacteria > Bacillati > Actinomycetota > Actinomycetes > Kitasatosporales > Streptomycetaceae > Streptomyces > Streptomyces sp. NPDC005402. The sequence goes on along the minus strand of NZ_JBEXFB010000003.1, from coordinate 261,925 downwards.
ATCCACACATGCTGATCGCTCAGCGTCCGTCACTGACCGAAGAGGTCGTCGACGAATTCCGCTCCCGGTTCGTGATCGAGCCGCTGGAGCCGGGCTTCGGTTACACCCTCGGCAACTCCCTCCGCCGCACCCTCCTGTCGTCGATCCCCGGCGCTGCTGTCACCAGCATCCGCATCGACGGCGTCCTGCACGAGTTCACCACCGTGCCGGGCGTCAAGGAGGACGTCACCGACCTGATCCTCAACATCAAGCAGCTGGTCGTCTCCTCGGAGCACGACGAGCCGGTCGTGATGTACCTGCGCAAGCAGGGCCCGGGTCTGGTCACCGCCGCCGACATCGCGCCCCCGGCCGGTGTCGAGGTGCACAACCCCGACCTCGTCCTCGCCACGCTCAACGGCAAGGGCAAGCTGGAGATGGAGCTCACGGTCGAGCGTGGCCGCGGTTACGTCTCCGCCGTGCAGAACAAGCAGGTGGGCCAGGAGATCGGCCGTATCCCGGTCGACTCCATCTACAGCCCCGTGCTCAAGGTCACGTACAAGGTCGAGGCGACCCGTGTCGAGCAGCGCACCGACTTCGACAAGCTGATCGTCGACGTCGAGACCAAGCAGGCGATGCGTCCCCGTGACGCCATGGCCTCCGCCGGTAAGACCCTGGTCGAGCTGTTCGGTCTCGCCCGCGAGCTGAACATCGACGCCGAGGGCATCGACATGGGCCCGTCCCCCACGGACGCCGCCCTTGCCGCCGACCTGGCGCTGCCGATCGAGGAGCTGGAGCTCACGGTCCGCTCCTACAACTGCCTCAAGCGTGAGGGCATCCACTCCGTGGGTGAGCTCGTGGCGCGCTCCGAGGCCGACCTCCTGGACATCCGCAACTTCGGTGCGAAGTCCATCGACGAGGTCAAGGCGAAGCTGGCCGGCATGGGCCTGGCCCTCAAGGACAGCCCGCCCGGATTCGACCCGACCGCCGCCGCGGATGCCTTCGGCGCGGACGACGATGCAGACGCCGGGTTCGTCGAGACCGAGCAGTACTAAGAGCTCGGGACCGACTGCCGGTCCTTGGCTGCGGGGCCGTTGTGGCTGGTCGCGCTCGCGCGGCGGTAGCCGCATATCGACCCCGCCCCGCGCCCCTTTGGGGCGCGGGTCTCCGACGAGCAACCCGCTCGCTCGGATACTGACCTCGGTACCTGATACGGCCGGGGCAGACACCTAGGAGAGACACCATGCCGAAGCCCACCAAGGGTGCCCGTCTGGGCGGCAGCGCCGCGCACGAGAAGCTGCTCCTCGCGAACCTCGCGAAGAGCCTCTTCGAGCACGGCCGCATCACCACCACCGAGGCGAAGGCGCGCAAGCTGCGTCCGTACGCCGAGCGTCTGATCACCAAGGGCAAGAAGGGCGACCTTCACAACCGCCGTCAGGTGCTTCAGGTGATCACGGACAAGAGCGTCGTCCACACGCTCTTCACCGAGATCGGCCCGCGCTACGAGAACCGTCCCGGTGGCTACACCCGCATCACCAAGATCGGTAACCGCCGTGGCGACAACGCGCCCATGGCTGTCATCGAGCTGGTTGAGGCGCTGACGGTCGCGCAGCAGGCGACGGGTGAGGCCGAGGCCGCCACCAAGCGTGCCGCCAAGGACTCCGAGGCTGCTCCGGCCGCCGAGGAGACCAAGGTCGACACGGCCAAGGCCGACGAGGCCGAGGCTCCGGCCGAGGAGTCCAAGGACGCCTGACGCTTTCGCGTCGTGACGGGCCCGCCCCTCAGGGGGCGGGCCCGTCACGTGTTTCCCGTTCCTGAGAGGATCCAGGGGTGAGTGACGAAGTACAGCCGGGTCATGTCCGTGTCCGCCTCGACCTCTCCTATGACGGGACCGCGTTCTCCGGGTGGGCCAAGCAGGCCGGGGGGCGGCGGACCGTGCAGGGTGAGATCGAGGACGCGTTGCGGACGGTGACGCGGTCGGGCGATGTGACGTACGAGCTGACCGTGGCCGGGCGTACCGATGCCGGGGTGCACGCGCGGGGGCAGGTGGCGCACGTGGATCTGCCCGCGGGGCTGTGGGAGGAGCACCGGGAGAAGCTGCTGAAGCGGCTGGCGGGGCGGTTGCCGAAGGATGTGCGGGTGTGGTCCTTGCGGGAGGCTCCGGCCGGGTTCAACGCGCGGTTCGCCGCTCTATGGCGGCGGTACGTCTACCGGGTGGGGGACCTGCCCGGTGGCGTCGATCCACTGCTGCGCAACCATGTGCTGTGGCACGACTGGGAGTTGGACGTCGCCGCCATGGACGCCGCCGCCAAGTCCCTCGTCGGGGAGCACGACTTCGCGGCGTACGCGAAGAAGCGTGAGGGGGCGACGACGATCCGCGAGATCCTCGACTTCGGGGTGCGGCGGCGGACGGACGGGGTCGTCGAGATCGAGGTCCGGGCCGACGCCTTCTGCCACAACCAGGTGCGGTCCATGGTCGGCGCGCTGCTGTTCGTGGGGGACGGGCACCGGGGTGTGGAGTGGCCGCGGAAGGTGCTGGACGCGGGGGTCCGGGACAGTGCCGTCCATGTCGTACGGCCGCACGGGCTGACCTTGGAGGAGGTCGGCTACCCGGCGGACGAGTTGCTGGCGGCGCGGAACCGGGAGGCGCGCAACCGGCGTTCCCTGCCGCCGCGGGGCGGGTGCTGCGGCTAGGAGTCGTCCTCTGGGCCGGTCAGCATCACTCCCCCTTTGGCCGGGACGTCCCGTTCCGTAAGCCGGCTCGGCCGTAACCTGAGCGAGATCCGCCGCTCTTGGAGGCTGAGTTTTGCGAAGACGTGTGTTCGTCACTGCCCTCGGCGCCGTTGCCGCCGCGTCCCTCGGTCCGGGATCGGCGCGGGCCGTCACGCCGGTCATAGCGCCCACGCTGACGGGACGGGACCCGTCGGCGTCCGCAAATGCGCGGGCGGTGTACGCACACCTGGTGTCTCTGGAGAACGCCGCGCGCTCTGGGAACCACCCGATGACGATCATCGGGCAACACATAGAGACCCAGCAGGAACTGTATAACGCGAGTTACGGGGACGCGGGCGGCACGACGTTCTCCGGCTACTACTACAAGAAGGCCCGGGACATCACGGGCAAGCTGTCCGGCTTCATCGAGATCGACCTCGGGCCCGGGTATGGCGCGACCGGCTGGGGGAGGTACTGGGACCGGTCCTACGACAGGCCGTTGGGGCTGCCGACGGGGCTGCGTTCGTGGCAGTACACGGACGACGCCGTCGACCTGGCCTTGGGTGTGTGGAAAGGGCTGGCGCGTGCGGCGGACGGCACGTACAACCCGGACGGCACCATGGTCCGGCTCGACGGCACCGCCGCGAACCTCGCCAACGGTGGTGCGGCCTCTGGGATCGTGGGCATGAGCTTCCACCAGCCCTACCCCGGCTCCTCGGTGAAGTCCTGGAGCCGGGTCCTCCAGCAGATCGAGGGGCAGAACCCGGGCGGGAGCACGTCCAACCCGGTCGCGACGCTCACCACCGACCAGGCCTGGTTCGACCGTGTTCTTGACTGGGAGTCGGACACCGACGAGTACCGGGCGCTCCTCGCGGACCTGGGATTCCTCGCGGCCACGCTCTCGTACTTCGCCGCGTGGGACGTTCCCGTACTGCTGCGGCCGTACCACGAGATGAATGGCGACTGGTTCTGGTGGGGAGGGAAGACCCCTGCCTCGTACAAGAAGCTGTGGCGGATCACGTACGACTATCTGGTGAAGACGAAGGGCCTGCACAACCTGATCTTCGTCTGGTCGCCCGGCGCCTGGGATCCGCAGGGAGACGACGTGCCGTGGGACTACTACCCCGGGGCCGACCTCGTCGACGTCGTCGGCGTCGACGACTACAGTCCGTCCGCCTCGGACCTCACACACGTGTACTACACGGGGCTGGTCGCCTACGCGAAGCCGCGGATGCTCGCCGAGACGTACAACATGCCGATCACGGCGGCGGGTTCGAACGCGTTGACCCGCAGTCCGTGGGTGATCTGGAGCACCTGGGGCTCCGGGCTGACCAAGACGGAGATCAACACGAACGCGGACGTGAAGGCGACGTACTACGCCACGGCCCAGGTGTACACGGGCGGCTCGGGTACCGGGTTCGGGCAGAACTTCGCTTGGGGCTCGATCCACGCCCACTGAGGTGTGAACCTGGACGAGTGCGAGCTCCTGGCCGCACCTTGGAAGATCGTTTCCGGTCGGCAGCCCGCCGCCGCACCTGGGTCTTCAGGGCGGCCGGGAGCGGGCGGACGGGAACCTGTCGTGCCGTGTCCCCAACCCGTCCTGAGCGGCTCCTGGGAGCGGACCTGACCGAGCCGGACCCGGCGCGCCTCGGCGCGCCGGGTTACTCGCTCGCGGCCGCGGAAGCCTGTGCCTCTCCGCGGCGGTGGATCTGGCGGAAGGTGAACTCGGCCAGGTTGTTGCCGATGCCGAAGACCGCGGTGTCCTTCTCCGTGACGTTCTTGCCGCTGGCGAAGCCGGCGATGGTGAAGTACGCGTAGCGGCCGTAGGAGTTCGAGGTCGTGCGGCAGACCGCGGAGTTGCAGAAGGCCTTGACCGCGCCGCCGGACAGCGACTTGACGATGTCCTTCTTGGTGTTGACCTGGCTCTTCGCCTTCGCCGCCTGGGCCTCGGTGTCGAAGACGGCCACGCCGACCGTCACCGAGACGCCGTCCTTGGTGTAGCTGACGCGCATGAACTGGGTGCAGCTGTTGCCGGTGAGGATCTTGCCGAGGCTGGCCTGGACGGCGTCGGCCGCGGCGCAGTTCTTCGTGTCGGAGGTCGTGCCCTTCTTGTACACGGTCGAGCCCATGGTCAGCTGGGTGCCCGGGAAGAGGATCTGGGCGCCGAGCGGGGCCGTGTCCTTGGCCTTGCTGGCGATGAAGTCCTTCGGGTCCAGCGGCGGCGGGGCGCTGGTCGGCGCGAACGACGGGGCGGTCCCGGTCGCGCTCGGGATCGCGGCGGACGACAGCGAGGACGTCGGCTCGTTCGCCTTGTCGTCACTGCCGTTCGCCGACACGACGGCCATCGCGACGGCGGTGCCTATCGCGACCGTGGCGAGCGCGCCGCCGACGATGAAGAACAGCCGACGGCGCCTGTTGCGGATCTCGGACGCCTCGGCGAGCGCGGCCCAGTCCGGAGTCTGCTCGCCCCCGTCGCTGCCCCACGGCTGCTGCGACTGCGGTTTCCAGGGATCCCACTGGGACGGGGGTCCCCCCTGCTGCCCAAAGCTCATGGGGCGCATCTTAGACGGGGGACGGGAGGTGCTGTGGGGCCTGTGGACACCGGCCCGGGGACCTTTCCGGCAGGGGCGTACATCTCGGCCCCCGAGGTGCTGTGACGCTAGCCGCGGCGGACTCGTTTTGACCCGTCCGGGGCAGCGCGGGTAACCTTGCGGTTTGTTATGCGTATCGGCTTGGTCGTTCTCACGCGAGAGGCCCTTACGTAGGTTCCCTGGAGCAGTTACCAGTGGGCGGCATACGGGCAGCGTCCCCGGCATTGTCGTCCCCAGCTGCACGATCGCTTCAGTGATGCCATGTGTCAGCACCCATCCACTGAAGAAGAAGGCTGCGAAGTGCGTACGTACAGCCCCAAGCCCGGCGATGTGACTCGCCAGTGGCACGTCATTGACGCTCAGGACATCGTCCTGGGCCGTCTGGCCACCACCGCTGCGAACCTCCTCCGTGGCAAGCACAAGCCGACCTATGCCCCGCACATGGACATGGGCGACTTCGTCATCATCATCAACGCCGACAAGGTTCACCTGTCCGGCAACAAGAAGACCCAGAAGCTGGCGTACCGCCACTCCGGCTACCCGGGTGGTCTGCGCTCCGTCCGCTACGACGAGCTGCTGGCGAAGAACCCCGAGAAGGCCGTCGAGAAGGCCATCAAGGGCATGATCCCCAAGAACTCCCTGGGCCGTCAGATGATCAGCAAGCTGAAGGTCTACTCGGGCGACCAGCACCCGCACGCTGCGCAGCAGCCGGTGCCGTTCGAGATCACCCAGGTCGCGCAGTAGTTCCGGCCACCCCCTAAGACAGAAAAGAATCTGAGGAGCATCGTGGCCGAGACCACTGTTGAGCAGCCGGTCGAAGAGACCGAGACCGAGCTCGTCGACATCGACAGCTACACCACCGAGTCCGAGGTCCCCGTCGAGGGCGAGTACACCTCGGAGTCCATGGCGTCCCGCTTCGGCGACCCCCAGCCGGCCGCCGGCCTGGGCCGTCGCAAGAACGCCATCGCCCGCGTCCGGATCGTCCCGGGCACCGGCAAGTGGAAGATCAACGGTCGCACCCTTGAGGACTACTTCCCCAACAAGGTGCACCAGCAGGAAGTCAACGAGCCCTTCAAGGTGCTCGAGCTCGAGGGCCGCTACGACGTCATCGCCCGCATCGCGGGTGGCGGTGTCTCCGGTCAGGCCGGTGCGCTCCGTCTCGGTGTCGCCCGCGCGCTGAACGAGGCCGACGTGGACAACAACCGCGGCGCCCTCAAGAAGGCCGGCTTCCTCCGTCGCGACGACCGTGCGGTCGAGCGCAAGAAGGCCGGTCTCAAGAAGGCCCGCAAGGCCCCGCAGTACAGCAAGCGTTAATCTTCGCTGCCTGTTCTGCTCGTACCTGCTCGTTCCTGCGAGTCAGCAGTACGTCCGTTCGCCCCGGCGGCACGCCACAGTGCCGCCGGGGCGTTCGTTTATCACAGCCTCAGGCGTATAACGGCACAAGGCGCTCAAAGGCTTATGTGATCGGATGATCTCCGTAACTGACGCTTCCTCAGGAGGACAAGTGGGACGACTCTTCGGCACGGACGGCGTGCGCGGTGTCGCCAACGCGGATCTGACGGCCGAGATGGCGCTCGGTCTGTCGGTCGCGGCGGCGCACGTGCTGGCCGAGGCGGGTACGTTCCAGGGCCACCGGCCGACGGCGGTGGTCGGACGGGACCCGCGCGCGTCCGGGGAGTTCCTGGAGGCCGCCGTGGTGGCGGGCCTCGCGAGCGCCGGCGTGGACGTGCTGAAGGTCGGTGTGCTGCCCACGCCCGCGGTGGCGTATCTCACGGGTGTGCTCGGCGCCGACCTCGGCGTCATGCTCTCCGCCAGCCACAACGCCATGCCCGACAACGGCGTCAAGTTCCTCGCCCGCGGCGGGCACAAGCTCGACGACGAGCTGGAGGACCGGATCGAGGCGATCTACGACGCGCACCGGCACGGTGAGCCCTGGGAGCGGCCGACCGGCGGTGGCGTCGGCCGGGTCCGCGAGTACACCGAGGGCTTCGACAAGTACGTGGCGCATCTGATCGCCGTACTGCCGAACCGCCTCGACGGGCTGAAGATCGTCCTCGACGAGGCGCACGGCGCTGCCGCCCGGGTGTCGCCGGAGGCCTTCTCCCGGGCCGGCGCCGAGGTGATCACCATCGGTGCCCAGCCGGACGGACTCAACATCAACGACGGTTGCGGCTCCACGCATCTCGGACTGCTGAAGAGTGCCGTCGTCGAGCACGGGGCGGACTTCGGCATCGCGCACGACGGGGACGCGGACCGGTGCCTCGCCGTCGACCACACCGGCGAGGAGGTGGACGGCGACCAGATCATGGCCGTGCTCGCGCTCGCGATGCGGGACCGGTCGGCGCTGCGGTCCGACACCGTCGTCGCGACGGTCATGTCGAACCTGGGGTTCAAACTGGCGCTGGAGCGGGAGGGGCTTCGGCTCGTCCAGACCGCCGTCGGGGACCGGTATGTGCTCGAGGAGATGAAGGAGCACGGGTACGCCCTCGGGGGCGAGCAGTCCGGGCACGTCATCATCCTGGACCACGCCACGACCGGGGACGGGACGCTGACCGGGCTGATGCTGGCGGCCCGTGTCGCGGAGAGCGGGCGGTCGCTGAAGGAGCTGGCTTCCGTGATGGAGCGGCTGCCGCAGGTGCTGATCAACGTGCCTGACGTGGACCGGTCCCGGGTCGCCACGTCCGGGGAGCTGGCCGCCGCGGTGGCTGAGGCTGAGCGTGAACTCGGGACCACCGGGCGGGTGTTGCTGCGGCCGTCGGGTACCGAGCCGTTGGTTCGGGTGATGGTCGAGGCGGCGGACATCGATCAGGCTCGGGCGGTGGCCGGGCGGCTTGCCGACTCGGTGAAGTCGGCGCTCGGCTGAGTGATCGCCGGGTAGGGGTGGGGGGTTGCGTGCGCTGCGGGCCGCTGGTTCGTCGCGGCTGGTCGCGCCCACGCGGCGGAGCCGCACATCGGACAGAGCCCCGCGCCCCGCGCCCCTACGCGCGCTTTCGCCACAGCCATTTCTGGAAGAGCAGGGTGCTGGTGCTGGCCAGCACGATGCCCAGTAGGTTCAGCAGGAGTTGTTCCGTCGAGCCCCAGGCTTGTTTGTACTCGCTGTAGCTGAAGGCCACGGCCGCGTTGGCGGCCGCGGGGACCGTGGTCACCGAGATGGCCACGCCCACCAGGGCGCCGGACTTGGCCGAGGTCAGGGAGAGGGTGCCCGCGCAGCCCGCGAGGACGGCCACGACGAAGGAGAACCAGTCGGGCCGGTAGATGAAGTTGGTGTTGGGGCGCTTGGCGTCCAGCTGCTCCGCGCTGAACAGGTGCACCGCGTCCATGAAGTAGCTGAAGCCCACCGTGACGAGCATCGCCGCCAGGAAGCCCACCAACAGGGCGATCAGCGAGCGCAGCGCCAGGCGCGGGTTGCGCTGGACGATCGCCGTGCTGAAGGCCGCCAGCGGGCCGAACTCCGGGCCCACCGCCATCGCTCCCACGATCAGGATCGCGTTGTCGAGCACCACACCGCAGGCCGCGATCATCGTGGCGAGGGTGATGAAGGCCAGGTAGGTGATGGAGAGCGTCGACTCCTCGTTCGTCGCCTCCGTGAGGTGCTCCCACAGGACCGCGTCCACGCCCTCGCCGGGTGCCTCGTCCTCGGCCTTGTCCGCGCGCTTGGAGAGCGACAGGTCGATGTTCTCCACGGCGATGGAACCGCTCTTGTCGAGCTCCAACTTCTGCAGCTCGCCGATGAGTTCGTCACCCGCCTCGCGAGCCACGTCGCACATCACGACGTCGCCCGCCGGGTTGCGGGCGGCGCCCGGCATCACGACGAGGTGGGTGGTGCCGACCGTCTTCTCGATCAGGCGGACCACGGCGTCGGTCTTCTCGGCCGGGGTGATCAGGCGCAGATGCAGCATGACGCCTTTCTAACAGGCGTACGGCGACAGGCGTACGCCCCCTCAGAGCTTCCGGAGGCTGAGCTTGCGCACCTTGTGGTCCTGGCCCTTGCGGATGACGAGGGTGGCGCGGCCGCGGGTGGGGGCGATGTTCTCCACCAGGTTGGGCTTGTTGATGGTGCGCCAGAGGGTGCGGGCGTAGTCGACGGCCTCCTCCTCGGAGACCTGGGTGTACTTCCTGAAGTACGAGTCCGGGTTCTGGAAGGCGGTCTGCCGGAGCTTCTTGAACCGGCTGAGGTACCAGCGCTCGATGTCCTCGGCGCTCGCGTCGACGTACACGCTGAAGTCGAAGTAGTCGGCGAGACCGACGCGGGTACGGCCGTCCGTGCCGGGGAGGGCGGGCTGCAGGACGTTGAGGCCCTCGACGATCAGGATGTCGGGGCGGCGCACGGTGAGCCGCTGGTCCGGGACGATGTCGTAGATCAGGTGGGAGTAGACGGGGGCGGTGACCTCGCCCTTGCCCGCCTTGATGTCGGCGACGAAACGGGTCAGCGCGCGCCGGTCGTACGACTCCGGGAAGCCCTTGCGCGACATGAGCCCGCGGGCCTCCAGTTCCCGGGTGGGGAGCAGGAAGCCGTCGGTGGTGACCAGCTCCACGCGCGGGTGCTCGGGCCAGCGGGAGAGCAGGGCCTGGAGGAGGCGGGCGACGGTCGACTTCCCCACGGCGACCGATCCGGCGACCCCTATCACGAACGGGGTGCCGGACTGGGAGCCCTGCTCGCCGAGGAAGGTGTTCAGGGCGCCTCTGAGCCCGTCCGTGGCGCCGACGTAGAGATTCAGCAGCCGGGACAGCGGGAGGTAGATGTCCCGCACCTCGTCGAGGTCGATGACGTCACCGAGACCGCGCAGCTTCTCGACCTCTTCGGCGTTCAGCGGGAGGGGCGTCTTCTCGCGCAGTGCACTCCACTCTGAGCGGGTGAGATCGACGTAAGGAGTCGCCTCCGGCTTGTGCCGGTGGGCGCTCCGGGGCATCGGGGAGACCGGAGAGATCACAGTCCATTGTTAACGGAGTTTGAACGGGGTGGGGGGTGGGGTGGGTCACGTCGGGCTGTGGGGTGCCTGTTCTGGCGTGGTCAGGTGAAGTCCGCGTAGGCGAGGTGGGTCGCGCAGACCCGGCAGCGGAAGAGGTACGCGGTGGGCTGGTCGTCCTTGTCTAGGGAGGCGAGGAAGTCCTCGAACCGGTCGTCCGGCCACCGTTGGCGGAGGTGGTCGACGGCGTCCGGGTACTTCTCGAGCTCCTTCGCTCCGGCGGGACCGAGGAATTCGGCGCCGTCGCCGCAGTGGGTCAGCCAGTTCGGGGTCTGCCAGGCGAGGAATCCGGGGGTGCGCCTCAGGAGGGTTTCCGCGACGTTCTGGGGTACGTCACCCTCGATACCGTCGATGAAGGTGGCGTCGTAACGCTCGGCGGCCTTGCCGAAGGCGATGCAGTACGGGCAGATGCCGCTGTCCGGGGCGTCGGCGGCGTAGACGGGGCCGGTGTACACCCATCCGCGTTCCTGCCCGCAGCATGCGCAGGGGGCGTCGGAGGGGGAGACGGAGCCGGTGGCGACGGGGCTGGGGTGGTAGGGGAAGTGGGGGAGGGTCGGGCGTCGGCGGGGCTCCGGCTGCGGGGAGATCAGGAGCTGGATCGTGTGTCCGGTCAGGGCCTCGGGCGCTACGACGATCACCTCCGCGCGGAGGCTCTCCGGGAGGTGTCTCCGGGCGGCCTGGCTCGTGAGGAGGGCCGGGCACCCGAGCGGCAGGACGGCGGCACCGGTGCGGCGGGCGAGCTCGGCGACGCGGTCCAGGATCCGCCCAGCAGAGAAGCGGTTGAAAGTGAGGCCGAGGGCGTCGCCGTAGACCTCCGATCCGCCCCCGTCCTCGGCTTCGAGGTCCCAGGAGCCCGGGACACCGGTGGGCGGCATTCCGCCTACGGTGACGGGGCCGAGGACGTCGCGTATCGCGGTCTCGTCCATGGGGACGGGCTGTCCGTCGGCGAAACGGCAGAGGTACAGGCTGTAACTCACATCGCTCCTACGAATGGGGCAGGCCCCGCCGAAGCCGGTTGACATCGGATTCGGCAGGGCCTGACCAGCGGGTGATCAGGGCCGAACGCCCCTTACCTCGATCATGCTCCCGTGCCCGTGTCTGTCCGGTTCTCCGACGTCGAATCCTGCCGAGGCCAAGATCTCGGACAGGGCGGCCCGCATGTGTCGGAGCACGCTGTTGTAGTGGCGGAGGACCGGAGGCGGGTCGGCGTAGTCGATTCCTCGAGCGAAGAGATCGAGGGCCGTGTCCCTCAGCTCCGCGTCCGTCGTCCAGTTCACATACACCCCACCTTCGGTGAAAGGCGCGACATGCACACGTGCCCCAGGTCTCTTCTCCGCGCCGCCGTCGAGGTCGCCCCGGTGCACCGGGAGCCCAGTCCGGGTCAGTTCCCGGCACACCTCGTGAGCCAGCGCCTCGCGCTCGGCGACGACTTCCGGAGGGGCCTTGGGAGGCAGGTCGAATTCGGGTTCAGTCATGTGCTGCTTGCTCCTCGCTTCGCTGCTTGTTCGTCGCGAGACCAGCCAGGTGTCGTCCGCCGGCTCGCCGGACGTACTGGTCGAGCAGTTCCCGCGCCGCGTCCGCGAAGTCGGGGTGGTAGGGCACCGAGTAGGTGATCGATGTACCAGCAGGCGGGCGTGGGACGCGCGGATTGCAGGTACTGCGGCACAGAAGGTCCCTCCCCCGTAGCGACACCGTTCCCCCGGTCGCTGACTGACGTGCACGCCCTCCCGGATTGGTCATGATCCGGTCAAGCGGGGCCACTTTAGGCAGGTGGTCGGGAGTACGGGCAAGGGCTTTCCGCTGCCTGGCGCGAAGCTGCCCCAGGTCCGGCGCTGTCATCAGAGGGCGCGAGATCCCTGAGGCAAGGAAATCCTGTGGTTCTTCTGTGATGAGCCGGTGACAGCGAGGGGGGAGTGACGGAACGGGTTGGCTCGTTCTCGGCGGTGCCGCGATATCCGAATTCGGGCACGAAGTGCCGTGATCCAGCACGCTTCGGCCCCTAGGCTGCCGCGCATGTGCGGAATCGTGGGATACGTGGGGTCGCAGTCGGCGCTCGATGTCGTGATGGCCGGACTCAAGCGGCTGGAGTACCGGGGGTACGACTCGGCAGGGGTCGCCGTGCTGGCGGACGGAGGCCTGGCGGCGGCCAAGAAGGCCGGGAAGCTGGTCAATCTGGAGAAGGAGCTGGTGGACCGGCCGTTGCCGGCGGGGCTGACCGGCATCGGGCACACGCGGTGGGCCACGCACGGTGGGCCGACGGACGCCAACGCGCACCCCCATCTGGACAACGCGGGCCGGGTGTCGGTCGTCCACAACGGCATCATCGAGAACTTCGCCGCGCTGCGGGCCGAGCTGGAGGAGCGGGGGCATGAGCTGGCCTCCGAGACGGACACGGAGGTGGTGGCACATCTGCTCGCCGAGGAGTTCTCCGTGACCGCCGATCTCGCGGAGGCGATGCGGCTGGTGTGCCGGCGGCTGGAGGGGGCGTTCACGTTGGTGGCCGTCCACGCGGACGAGCCGGACGTCGTCGTGGGCGCCCGTCGGAACTCGCCGCTGGTGGTGGGAGTGGGGGACGGGGAGGCGTTTCTGGCGTCGGACGTGGCGGCCTTCATCGCGCACACCCGCTCCGCGATCGAGCTCGGCCAGGACCAGGTCGTGGAGCTGCGCAGGGACGGGGTGACCGTCACCGGCTTCGACGGCCGCCCCGCCGACGTCCGCTCCTTCCACATCGACTGGGACGCCTCCGCCGCCGAGAAGGGCGGCTACGACTACTTCATGCTCAAGGAGATCGCCGAGCAGCCGAAGGCGGTCGCCGACACCCTGCTCGGCCGTATCGACGCGGCCGGTTCCCTCACGCTGGACGAGGTCCGGATCTCCGACGCCGAGCTGCGGGAGGTCGACAAGGTCGTCATCGTGGCCTGCGGTACGGCCTTCCACGCGGGGATGATCGCCAAGTACGCCATCGAGCACTGGACCCGTATCCCCTGCGAGGTGGAGCTGGCGAGCGAGTTCCGGTACCGGGACCCGATCCTCGGACCGCGCTCGCTCGTGATCGCCATCTCCCAGTCCGGGGAGACCATGGACACGCTCATGGCGCTGCGGCACGCCCGCGAGCAGGGTTCCAAGGTGCTCGCGATCTGCAACACCAACGGGTCGACGATCCCCCGGGAGTCCGACGCGGTGCTGTACACGCACGCGGGGCCCGAGGTCGCCGTGGCGTCGACGAAGGCGTTCCTCACGCAGCTCGTGGCGTGTTACCTGGTGGCGTTGTACTTGGGTCAGGTGCGCGGGACAAAGTGGGGCGACGAGATCTCCGCCGTCATCCGGGACCTGTCGCACATCTCCGGTGAGGTCGAGCGGGTACTGGAGACGATGGAGCCGGTGCGGGCGCTGGCGCGGTCGCTGGCCAACAAGGACACCGTGCTGTTCCTCGGGCGGCATGTCGGCTATCCGGTCGCGCTGGAGGGCGCCCTGAAGCTCAAGGAACTCGCCTACATGCACGCCGAGGGCTTTGCGGCGGGGGAGTTGAAGCACGGGCCCATCGCGCTCATCGAGGAGGACCTGCCGGTCGTGGTCGTCGTGCCGTCGCCCCGGGGGCGCTCGGTGATCCACGACAAGATCGTGTCCAACATCCAGGAGATCCGGGCCCGGGGAGCGCGGACGATCGTCATCGCGGAGGAGGGCGACGAGGCCGTGGCGCCGTACGCCGACCACCTGATCCGGATTCCGGCCACGCCGACGCTGCTCCAGCCGCTGGTGGCGACCGTGCCGTTGCAGGTGTTCGCGTGCGAGCTCGCGACCGCCCGGGGCAACGAGGTGGACCAGCCGAGGAACCTGGCGAAGTCGGTCACGGTGGAGTAGTCGGCCGCCGTACCGCCCGGGCCGGCACCGGTGTTACACGGGGTTACCGCTCTTGAGGGCGTCGAGGAAGGCGGTGAAGGGGGCGGGCGGGAAGGTGAGGGTGGCGGTGGTGGGGGTTTTGGAGTCGCGGATGGATATGTGGGTGGGGTGGGTTGCGATCTCGACGCAGTTGTTGCCGTCGTCCGGACCTGAGTAGGTCGACTTCCGCCAGTTCTGCATGGGGGTCTCACAGCTCTTTCGTCAGCTGCTGGATGAACTCAGGCGATGGTTCGGGTTCGAGCGACGCGCCTTGCGTTTTACGGAAGCGAGTTCAACAAGCGGCGAGTTGGTCCTCGGAGTCGCCGAGGGTCCGCTTGCCCCCAGCCGCTGGGCGCGGCGCCGAACGGCCTGTCCGCTACGCGGTGGGTTACGCGGGGTTAATTATGGGGGCGCTCTTGAGGGCGTCGAGGAAGGCGGTGAAGGGGGCGGGCGGGAAGGTGAGGGTGGCGGTGGTGGGGGTCTTGGAGTCGCGGATGGATACGTGGGTGGGGGAGTTGGCTATCTCGACACATTCGTTACCGTCGCCGCCGCCGGAGTGGGACGACTTCCGCCAGTTGTCCATGGGGTCCCTCACAGCTCCTTCGCCAGCCCGTGGATGAAGTCACGAGTCTGGTCCGGTTCGAGTGATACGGCCTCCACCATATGGAAGCGCGTTCGATAACTGCCGAGCTGGGCCTCGGCGTCGATGAAGATTGAGCCATGGGGTGTGTCCCGGACCACCGTGTCCAGCTTGGGCAGAGTGCCGCCCACGTACGTCATGGTGCTTGAGGCTCTGGCGAAGCCGTCCAGGTCGAAGGGGATGGCACGCAAGGTGATGTGGTCCGCCTCGGACAGCTCGAGGAGCCGGGCGAGTTGGGCCTTCGACGCGGTACGGTCGCTGACTCTGATCCGAAGCGCGGCCTCATGGATCACCGCTTTGTACGGGATGGTGATCTGCTGGCGTGCCTTCCGGTGCTGAATGCGCACCTCCATCTCGTCATGTGTGAGTTCGGGCAGCCTGTCCGAGAAGACGGCACGGGCGTAGTCCTCCGTCTGCAGCAGCCCCGGCACGTACAGGACGGCAACGTGGTGCTGGAACCGGGCATGGTGCTCCAGCTCGGACAAGTCCAGGAAAGACGTGGGCAACAGGCCCCGATACTCCTCCCACCAGCCACGGGTCCGGTCGGTGGCCATCGCGACCAACGCTTCGATGAACTCCTTGTCCGTACAGGCGTAGTGGCTCGCGAGGCGACGTAGACGATCCTCGCTCACGCCTGCGAGCCCGGATTCGATGTGGCTCATCTGGGCGCGGTTCGCCCCGAGCAGTGCGGCGGCCTCGATAGCGGTGAGTCCTGCCGCCTCGCGGAGTCTGCGCAGTTCGGTCCCCAGCCGCACCTGGCGTGCGGTGGGTTCGCGCCTCAGGACCATGGGTTGCTCCTCGTTCGGGGGCGGCTCACGTGATCCGCTTGCTACGGTCCACATGTTAGCCCTACCGTCGGTGACGTAGCCGTCACTCTGCGGAAGAGCACCGCTCCGTCATGCCATCACGGATGCGACACCGCCACCGCAACCAACCCTCATCTGAACGGAGTTCTTCGCATGCCCGAAAACGACCCCTGGGAGTACACGCTGTACATCCCGAACGACGTCAGAGCCGTCACCGTCGCCCGTCGCACCCTCCGTCTGATCCTCACCCTGCACGGCCTGATCCGCCTGACCGACACCGCGGAGCTCCTGGCGGCCGAGCTGGTCTCCAATGCCGTACGGCACACCAAGGGACCCGCCGCCCTGCGGGTGCGTTGGTCGGCGGGAGTGCTGCGGATCGGGGCGTGGGACGCGAACCCCGAACCGCCAGAGCCGCCGGGGGAGTTGGACATGCTGGGGGAGGCGGAGGAGGGGAGGGGGCTGGCGTTGGTGAAGGCGTGCGCCGACCTGTGGGGGTGGCAGCCGTTGGCCAGGCACGGCAACCGGGGGAAGTACGTGTGGTGCGAGCTCGCCGCGGCCTGATGGGGGCGTTCAGACGTGCACCTCGGGAGGGAAGCCTGTCCAGCGCAGTTCGGTGGGCAGGTGCCGCATGTCGTTGGAGACGAGGACGGAGGCCGCTCGACCGGGTGCGTAACGGATGACCGTGAGCGCCGCGTTGGCGTGGTTGAGGCCGAGCCAGCGCCACTTCGGGGCGTACAGGGCGTCCCGGACGAGCCAGGCGACGAGGAAGTTGTGGGTCACGACCAGCTCGTGCCGGTCCTCCCCGCCGTCCACCGGGCCGGTGAACAGGTCGAGTGCCCGGCGGGCCAGCACGGCGCCCTGCTCCCGTTCCTCTGCGGTGGTGTCGGCGAGGAAGCGGAGGTAGTGGTCCGCCGACTCGGGCGGGAGTTCGTCCTGCCGGGGGATGTAAGGCACGTAGTCGCCCGCGACCTCCGAGACGTGCAGGGGGACGTCCTTGAGATGGTCGTGGATCAGGCGGGCGGTCTGTGTCGCCCGCGGCAGGGGGCCATGGTGAACAGCCGTGAAAGGGATGTCCCGGAGGCGCCGACCGAGCAGGGTGGCCTGCTGACGGCCCGCCCCGGTCAGCCCGCTCTCGTCCGGCAGCGCTTCGCCGTGCCGGACGAGATAGAGGTAGCGGGTGGCTGTGCCGGTCATCTCAAGCTCCACGGTGAGCGGGTCCCCTCGACTGTGCATCTGGCGCGATCATGGTCACTTTGGCCTGGGGAAAGCATGTGAGGCTCTTGTGGACTGCGTAAAGACGGCTCAAAACTCACTTCGCTCTTGGTTCATGCACATGGGGGGCTCCCGTGCGTCCGGCACGTCCACTTGGTGTCGCCGCCGCCTTCGGGCTGGCCACGGTCCTGACCGTCCTGTGCGTGGGCGGATGCTCGGCCGACTCGGAGGGTGCGGAGCGTTCGCCGGCGAGCTCGGCGTCCCCGACTGCGGATGCCCTCAAGGCCAAGCCCTCGTCGTACCCCTCCCCGAGTGAATCCCCCTCCGCGTCCCCCACGCCTTCGAGGACCCCGACGTCCACGCCGACGCGCCGGGCGCAGACTTCCTCGTCCCAGGTGGGTGGGTCAGGGGGATCGACCCGTACCGGTGGTTCCGGTAATTCCGGTACGACTGCGGGCGGCTCGGGCGGCTCGGGCGGCTCGGGCGGCAGGTCCGGCACCATCCCTCAGAACCCCAACCGCGGCCCGACTCCTCCCCCCGCACCGCCCCGACCGACCCCCACGCCGGAGTGGACGTCGGGTGCCTGGCACCCCGGCGACCCCGTGGAGACGACTGCTCCGGTGATGACGCCCGGTCAGAGCTGACCGTGACGGTGCCGGGAGGATCGTAAAGTGCCCGGATGAGCATCATCGGGGTCGGAATCGACGTCGCCGAGATCGAGCGGTTCGCGGCGTCGCTGGAGCGTACGCCGGGGATGGCCCGGCGGCTGTTCCTGGACAGCGAGTTGACGCTGCCCAGCGGGGAGCGGCGGGGCGTCGCCTCGCTCGCCGCCCGGTTCGCCGCGAAGGAGGCCCTGGCCAAGGCGCTCGGGGCTCCGGCCGGGCTGCACTGGACCGATGCCGAGGTGTACGTCGAGGACAGCGGGCAGCCCCGGCTGCGGGTCACCGGGACCGTCGCCGCGCGGGCGGCGGCGCTCGGGGTGCGGTCGTGGCATGTGTCGCTCAGCCATGACGCGGGGGTCGCGTCGGCCGTGGTGATCGCGGAGGGGTGACCACCGACGCCGCCGACGCCGCCCCGCGTCGGCTCTCAGGCGGCCTGGTCCCAGTCCGTGTGGACGTCCTGTTCGCTCAGGGGGTCGCGGCGACCGCCGCCGGTCGACTTCTCCCGAGCGCGCAGCGCGGCCCAGGCGGCGGCTGACGCGCAGGTGAGGTACCAGGGCAGCGGCCAGAAGGTGTGCCACCAGCCGGTGTGCGGCGAGACGGCGATGTCGACGGCGGCCGCGGCCATGGCGGCGGCCAGGCTCCAGCACAGCAGACGCCCGGCCCAACGGACGGCCAGGGCGAGGGGCCCGTCGGGTCTGTCCGGTTCGATCATCGCGGGAACGTCCTCCACGGGATGGGCGACGGCCGCGACCGGGGATGCGGATGCGGCTGCGCTCGCCGAAACGCCCTCAGTGTGAGGTTTGTGAAGCGTTCCGCACAGGGGTGGGACGGGGCGGCCGTGACGTCTGAGACGACCTCGGGTCCGGGCATATGCCCACAAGTACGTGATGGTGCCAGGTGAGCGCTTACATATCCGGTGCGGAACGGGGCTGACTTTGGCCGAAAGTGAACGCGTGACACCTCAATCTCTGGCCTGACCTGGCCGAGAATGCGCTTTCGGACAACCGCGTTGCCCCGTCGCGGGCCGGAACTGATCGTTCCTCGCCGCGGTGCGGGCCGACGAGGTGCTTTCGTCCGGTATTCCGCACCAAAGAGGTGGGGCTGATTCCGCCCCGCATGCAAAGGACCTTCAGGGGCACGGCGGGCCAACTTGTGTGATCCCTGTGACAACTTGTGCGTCCCCGGTGACCGTTGGAGTCACGGGTTCTGACTTCCTCTGGGGGGAAGCTGATGCATTCTGCTGACACACCACAAGGAGACTGCGTATGTCTGCGCTCATCAGCCTCGCCAACGACCGGCCCGACGGCCCCTCGTGGTCTCCTTACCTGGCTATCGGCCTGTTCATCGCAGCGGTGATCTTCGTCGGCATCATGTACGCCAAACGTCGCCGCTGAATCAGGGGAGCCGGCATGAACGTCGTCGTGGGAATCCTCATCGCTCTCTTCGGGCTGATCACCGTATTCATGGGCCCGCGCGTGGCGACCACGCTCGGCGGCCGGGCCAATGGGCGGTTCGCAGCGTCCAATGCGCTCGCCTTCCGTCTGATCGGGGCGGTCCTGGCTGTCCTGGGGCTGCTTTATGCAACAGGCGTGGTGGGCTGAGACTCCCGATGCCATCACCGGGTACAGGTCCGCACGCGTTCCCACCTGGGTGATCATCGCGATCATCGTGCTCGTCGTGGATTGGATGCTGGGGACCGCCGTCCGACGCAACCGCTCTGGTGACAGATATCGGCATTGAGGGGGCAGACTCGACCCCATGCGTACTGCGTACAACGTGGAGACGGTCAGGGCCGCCGAGCGGGAGTTGATGGCGCGGCTTCCGGAGGGCGCGCTGATGCAGCGGGCGGCGGCCGGACTGGCTGCCGCCTGCGCGGACCTGCTGGGGCGGGTGTACGGCCGGCGGGTCGTGCTGCTCGTCGGGAGCGGGGACAACGGCGGTGACGCCCTGTACGCCGGGGCCCGCCTGGCGCGGCGGGGCGCCGGGGTCACCGCCGTGCTGCTCGCGCCCGAGCGCGCCCACTCCGAAGGGCTGGCCGCGCTGCGGCGGGCCGGGGGGAGGGCCCAGGGTGTCGACGGCGCCGAGCGGCTGATCGAGAACGCCGACCTCGTCCTCGACGGGATCGTCGGCATCGGCGGCAAGGGCGGGCTGCGGCCCGACGCCGCCCGGCTGGCCGAGGTAGCCGACCGCGCCCGCGCCGCCGTCGTCGCCGTGGATCTGCCGAGTGGCGTCGACGCGGACACCGGGGAGGTGCGCGGGGCGGCCGTACGGGCCGACCTGACCGTCACGTTCGGGACGCACAAGCCGGGGCTGCTGGTCGATCCCGCGCGGGAGTACGCCGGGTCGGTGCGGCTCGTCGACATCGGGCTCGCCCTCCCGGCGGAGGCCGAGCTGGAGGCCCTCCAACACGCCGACGTACGGCGGCTGTTGCCCGTGCCCACCGGTGAGAGCGACAAGTACCGGCGAGGCGTCGTCGGGATCGCCGCCGGGTCCGCGCGGTATCCGGGAGCCGCCGTGCTCGCCGTGTACGGGGCGCTGCGGGGCGGCGCCGGGGCCGTGCGGTACGTCGGGCCCGCCGCGGATGCCGTGATCGCCCGCTTCCCCGAGACCCTCGTCTCCGACCGGGGGCCGAAGCAGGCCGGGCGGGTGCAGGCGTGGGTCGTCGGACCGGGGGCCGGGGAGGACGCGTCAGCCGTCGGGGAGGTGCTGGCGTCGGACGTGCCGGTGCTCATCGACGCCGACGGGCTGCGGCTCGCCGACCGGGACGCCGTACGCGCGCGGACCGCGCCGACCCTCATGACCCCGCACGCCGGAGAGGCCGCCGCGCTCCTCGGGGTGCCGCGCGAGGAGGTCGAGGGGGCCCGGCTGGCCTCGGCGCGGGAACTCGCCGAGCGCTACGACGCGACCGTGCTCCTGAAGGGCTCGACCACGCTGGTCTCCGACGCGGGCGGCGGCGCCGTACGCGTGAACCCGACCGGGACCGCATGGCTGGCCACCGCCGGCAGCGGGGACGTCCTGTCCGGCCTCGCGGGATCCCTGCTCGCGTCCGGGCTGAGCGCTCTGGACGCCGGCAGCGTGGGCGCGTACCTGCACGGCCTTGCCGGTCGGTTCGCGGCGGGCGGGGCGCCGGTGGGGGCGCACGATGTGGCGGAGGCGGTGCCGGCGGCCTGGAGGGACGTGACGGACGCGTGACGCTCGGCAAGAACGCATGATGGACGGGCGGCGAGAGAATGCGCGATCACGGTCCGGCAAACGGACGACTGACCGCGAACTACTACCTGATGGGACCAATACCGGTCGGCCGAATATGCGGAGCCGAAAGGGCGATGTTTCGCTGGCCGCATGGATGAGCCAAATATACGCGGCACCACCCGGCGTGAATGGCTGGGAGGAGCGGCAGTCGTTCTGGGGAGTCCCGTTCTCGGTTTCCGCGAGGACCACCCGGAACCATTAGAGGAAGAACCCGGCGGTAACTGCGGCAGCGACTACGACGAGGAATTCGAGGAGCTGCTGGAGGCCGCCGAGGATGTCGAGGTCAGCGACCGCTCCCTCGCAACGGCCAAGTGGAGTCGCCCCATCCGGAAGCGGGCCAGGGTGACGATGCGGTACGGAGTGCGGGGAAACTGGCTGGTCGGATACCACACCGGAGTGGATCTTGCCGTGCCCACGGGAACCCCGGTTTACGCGGTGGGCACCGGCGTCGTCGTCCTGGCCAGCTGGTCGGGGTCGTACGGAAAGGCCGTGACGCTCAAGATGAGCGATTCCCGGTACGTCGTCTACGGCCATCTCTCCCGCATCTCGGTCGCGCGCGGTGCCAAGGTCAAGGCCGGCACCCGGCTCGGGAGCAGCGGCGCCACCGGGCGCGCCACCGGCCCGCACCTGCACTTCGAGGTGCGTGCCCGGCGCCCGTACGGCTCCGACATCGACCCGGTGAAGTACCTGGCCCGGCACGGTCTGACCCTCTGACACACGCGTGACACGCGTGCGCGTGGGTGCGTCCTTGGGGGACGTGCTCATCGGCGGTGTCAGTCGCCTCTGAGACACTGGGGGCGCCATGAACGAGACAGCAACCGCCCCGACCGCACCGCTGCGCGCCCGCGCCGATATCGACCTGGCCGCGCTGCGGGCCAATGTGCGGGCCCTGCGCGCCCGCGCGTCGGGCGCCGCCCTCATGGCCGTGGTCAAGTCCGACGCGTACGGCCACGGCGCGGTGCCCTGCGCCCGCGCCGCGGTCGACGCGGGCGCGCGGTGGCTCGGGACCGCCACGCCGGAGGAGGCTCTCGCGCTGCGGAAGGCGGGGCTGCCGGGGCGGATCATGTGCTGGCTGTGGACGCCCGGCGGCCCCTGGCGGGAGGCGATCGAGGCCGACCTCGACGTGTCCGTCAGCGGCATGTGGGCGCTGCGGGAACTCGTCGCGGCGGCCCGCGACGCCGGCGTCCCCGCGCGCGTGCAGCTCAAGGCCGACACCGGCCTCGGACGCAACGGCTGCCAGCCCGGCGAGGACTGGGCCGAGCTGGTCGCCGAGGCCCTGCGCGCGCAGTCCGAAGGATTCCTGCGCGTCACCGGGCTCTGGTCGCACTTCGCCTGCGCCGACGAGCCCGGGCATCCCTCCATCACCGCCCAGCTCACCCTCTTCCGGGAGATGGTGGCGTACGCCGAGGGCCAGGGCGTGCGCCCCGAGGTGCGGCACATCGCCAACTCGCCCGCCACGCTCACCCTTCCGGAGAGCCACTTCGACCTCGTCCGGACCGGCATCGCGGTCTACGGCATCTCGCCCAGCCCCGAGATCGGCGACCCCGCCGACTTCGGACTGCGCCCGGTGATGACGCTGTCGGCGTCGGTCGCGCTGGTCAAGCGCGTCCCGGGCGGCCATGGCGTCAGTTACGGCCATCACTACGTCACCCCCGGCGACACCACCCTCGGCCTGGTGCCCGTCGGCTACGCGGACGGCATCCCGCGCCACGCCTCCGGAGCCGGCCCGGTGCTGGTCGACGGCAAGTGGCGCACGGTCGCCGGGCGGATCGCCATGGACCAGTTCGTCGTGGACCTCGGCGGCGACGAGCCCGCCACCGGTACCCGGGCCGTGCTCTTCGGCCCCGGCGACCGGGGCGAGCCCACCGCAGAGGACTGGGCGCAGGCCGCGGGCACCATCGCGTACGAAATCGTGACCCGCATCGGAACGCGCGTTCCCCGCGTCTACGTGAATGAGAAACAAGCGGGGTAACCGCACAGTGCGCGCGAGAGCAGCGAGTCCCGCCACACCGGTATCACCCGTCACCCGACAGTCACCCGACCCAGCGAACAGGAGCGGTACGTGAGCGAGAGCAGTGCGGAGGCTGTCGTCGAGGCCGCCGCCTCGGTGGCCCTCGCCTCCGCGACGGGGGCGGGCGCCGGCTGGCGCCGGGCGACCGGGATCGCCGGCGCCGCGATAGGCGTGATCGCCGCGGGCGCCGCGGCGGGTGTGGCCCTGGAACGGCTCACCGTCGGACGCGGGATGCGGCAGCGGGCGCGGCTCGCCCTCGACTCGACCGGGCCGTACGGCTCCCTGCGCGGCACCCCCGGCAAGGCGCAGGCCGACGACGGCACCGAGCTGTACTACGAGGTCGACGACGTCGACCCGGAAGCCGCGCCCGCGCTCTCGCCTCGTCGGCGCCGGCTGTTCGGGCGCAAGGCCCCCGCGCCCGTCACCGTCGTCTTCAGCCATGGCTACTGCCTCAGCCAGGACTCCTGGCACTTCCAGCGCGCGGCGCTCAGGGGTGTCGTACGGACCGTCCACTGGGACCAGCGCAGCCACGGGCGGTCCGGGCGGGGGGTGCGGCAGGTGCGGGACGGGGTGCCGGTCGACATCGAGCAGCTCGGACACGATCTGAAGGCCGTCATCGACGCGGCCGTGCCCGAGGGGCCGATCGTGCTCGTCGGGCACTCCATGGGCGGGATGACCGTCATGGCACTGGCCGACCTGTACCCCGAGCTGATCCGCGACCGGGTGGTCGCGGTGGCCCTGGTCGGGACGTCGTCCGGGCGGCTCGGCGAGGTCAACTTCGGGCTGCCCGTCGCGGGCGTCAACGCCGTACGGCGGGTGCTGCCGGGCGTCCTCAAGGCGCTGGGGCAGCGGGCCGACCTGGTGGAGAAGGGGCGGCGGGCCACCGCCGACCTGTTCGCCGGGATCATCAAGCGGTACTCCTTCGCGTCCCGGGACGTCGATCCGTCCATCGTCCGGTTCGCCGAGCGGATGATCGAGGGCACCCCGATCGACGTGGTCGCCGAGTACTACCCGGCGTTCGACAACCACGACAAGACCGCCGCCCTGGCCCATTTCGTGGACAAGCCGGTGCTCGTGCTGGCGGGCGTGGGCGACATGGTCACGCCCAGCGAGCACAGCGAGGCGATCGCCTCCCTGCTGCCGGAGGCGGAGCTGGTCCTGGTCCCGGACGCCGGGCACCTGGTCATGCTGGAACACCCGGAAGTGGTCACCGACCGCCTCGCCGACCTGCTCACCCGCGCGGGGGCGGTGCCCGCAGGGGCTACCGTTGGCGGTTATGGAAGCAGTACCGCGCAACCCGGTTGAGACCGAGCTGACCGTCACCTCCCCCGAGCAGATGCGCGAGCTGGGCCTGAAGCTCGCCAAGCTGCTGCGCGCCGGGGACCTCGTGATGCTCAGCGGGGAGCTCGGCGCGGGCAAGACGACGCTGACCCGCGGACTCGGTGAGGGGCTCGGGGTGCGGGGGGCCGTCACCTCGCCGACCTTCGTGATCGCCCGGGTGCATCCCTCCCTGGGGGACGGGCCGCCGCTGGTCCACGTCGACGCGTACCGCCTGGGCGGCGGGCTCGACGAGATGGAGGACCTCGATCTCGACGTGTCGCTGCCGGACTCGGTGATCGTCGTGGAGTGGGGCGAGGGCAAGGTCGAGGAACTGACCGACGACCGGCTCCAGGTGCAGATCCACCGGGCGGTCGGTGACACCACCGACGAGGTGCGGCACGTGACGCTGACGCCGGTCGGGCAGCGCTGGGCCGCGGCCGACCTCGGTGTCCTCACGGCCTGAGAGCCCACCGCACCTTCCCGCGGACGTTTTCTGTGAACGTTCCGACAAACGGTCGGCAAGATATTGCACTGGACGTCTTGTGCGTGGTCACATGGTACCCAGCTCGTAGTTAGGTCTACCTAACTACGCCCGCCCCCGAACTTCAGGAGGCGTCCATGTCGGCCACCGAGAACCGGCCCCAGCCGCAGCCGTACGCGCTCGTCGGCGGTGTGTCCATGCGTGACCTGCTGGCGTCCTGCGCGGCGGCGGAGGCCGTCTCCACGCCGCCGCGTATGCCCGATCCGGGCACGGCGCGGGCCGCTGCCGCCGAGCGCGTGAAAGCGGCCTGAGCGGCTCAGCGAAGGGATCCTGAGCGGCTCAGTGAAGCGGCCTGAGCGGCTCAGTGGATCACCGCGACCTTCGCGCCGATCGTCGCGAAGGCCCACATCGCGTCGCCGTCCTCGCGGGACTCCCGGATGCCGCCCGTCGGCACGGTGGTGGCGGGAGTTCCCGGATCCCGCACGGCCGCGCTGAAGCCGATCGCCACGCCGTCGATGCTGGTGAAGCGGACCACGTGCTCGATGGGCGTGCCGTCGGTGCCGGTCACGGAGTTCGAGCGGGAGGTGACCACGTAGACGCCGGGGGCCGGGTCGATGGTGCCCGGGACGACCTCGAAGGTGCGAGAGACCTTGTCGTCGGCGTTGACCAGCCAGACGCGGTTGTCGTCCAGGGAGTACACGACGCGTTCGCCGGCACCGGAGCCCGGCGGCAGGGCGGCGGGGTTCCGCTCGTCGCGGGGGGCCTTGGAGGTGGCCGCCGCGGGGGTGCCGCTGGTGTGTGCCCTGGTGGGGACCGTCGCGGAGGCCTGGTAGGCGAGGAAGCCGACCGTCGCGACGGCAGCTGTGGTGAGGGCGGTCACGAAAGCCGCGTTGCTGGTTGCCACCGGTCACCTCTCGAGTACTTGGTCCTGATTTGTGGCGACCGTAGCAGGTCGTCGAGCGGGTGCCGTGCCGTCGTGGCTGGTCGCGCCCGAGCGGCGGAGACGTACCGCGACACGTACCGCGACACGTAGAGCGATACGTAGAGCGCCCCGGCTCTGCGAGCACCGGTACACCTCCGAGCGTCTGTATCGGCCTGCGGCCACTCAGGTCCTCCCGGAGCCGTAGGCTGTTTGCGTGCTCTTGCTCGCTCTGGATACCGCCACCCCCGCCGTGACCGTCGCCCTCCATGACGGGCGGGACGTCGTCGCCTCGTTCAGTCAGGTGGACGCCCGTCGGCACGGGGAGCTGTTGTTGCCGGCCGTCGACCGGGTGCTCGCGGACGCGGGGGTGAAGCTGGACGCGGTCACCGGGATCGTCGTGGGAATCGGACCCGGGCCCTACACCGGGCTGCGCGTCGGGCTCATGACCGCCGACACCTTCGGGCTCGCGCTCAGCGTCCCCGTGCACGGGATGTGCACCCTGGACGGACTCGCCTACGCGGCCGACCTCGACGAGGGCCCCTTCGTCGTGGCGACCGACGCGCGGCGCAAGGAGGTCTACTGGGCCACCTACTCCGACTCCCGCACCCGCGTCGGCGATCCCGCGGTCGACCGGCCCGCCGACATCGCCGAGCAGGTCGAGGGGCTGCCCGCCGTGGGCGCCGGGGCGCTGCTCTACCCCGACACCTTCCCCGACGCCCGCGAGCCCGAGCACGTCCCGGCCGCGGCGCTCGCCGCGCTCGCCGCCGAGCGGATCGAGGCCGGGGAGGAACTGCCCGCCCCGCGGCCGCTGTATCTGCGGCGGCCCGACGCGCAGGTGCCCAAGAACTACAAGGTGGTCACCCCCAAGTGACCACACCCGTGAACCCCGTCCTGCGTGAGATGCGTTGGTGGGACATCGACCCCGTCCTGGAGCTGGAGAAGGACCTCTTCCCGGAGGACGCCTGGTCCCGGGGCATGTTCTGGTCCGAACTCGCGCACTCCCGGGGGCCCGAGGCCACCCGGCGGTACGTGGTGGCCGAGGCGGGCGAGCGGATCGTGGGGTACGCCGGGCTCGCCTCCGCCGGTGAGCTCGCCGACGTGCAGACGATCGCCGTCGCCCGCGACCACTGGGGCACCGGACTCGGGGCGACGTTGCTGACCGAGCTGCTGCGGGCCGCGACCGCCTTCGAGTGCGCCGAAGTGATGCTGGAGTGCCGGATCGACAACATCCGCGCCCAGAAGCTCTACGAGCGCTTCGGCTTCGAGGCCATCGGCTTCCGGCGCGGCTACTACCAGCCGGGCAACGTGGACGCCCTGGTCATGCGACTGACCACGGCATCCGACAGCGGCTCCGCCGCAGGACCGACATCCGACCGAGGAACCGAGATCAATGGCTGACGAACCGCTTGTCCTGGGCATCGAGACCTCCTGTGACGAGACCGGCGTCGGCATCGTCCGGGGCACCACCCTGCTGGCCGACGCCATCGCGTCCAGCGTCGACGAGCACGCCCGGTTCGGCGGCGTGGTGCCGGAGGTGGCCAGCAGGGCGCACCTGGAGGCCATGGTCCCCACCATCGAGCGCGCCCTGAAGGAAGCGGGGGTGAGCGCCAGGGACCTCGACGGCGTCGCCGTCACCGCCGGTCCCGGACTCGCCGGCGCGCTCCTCGTCGGGGTCTCCGCCGCGAAGGCGTACGCCTACGCGCTCGGCAAGCCCCTCTACGGCGTCAACCACCTCGCCTCCCACATCTGCGTCGACCAGCTGGAGCACGGGGCGCTGCCCGAGCCGACGATGGCGCTGCTGGTGTCCGGCGGCCACTCGTCCCTGCTGCTGTCCTCGGACATCACCTCCGACGTCCGCCCCATGGGCGCGACCATCGACGACGCGGCCGGCGAGGCCTTCGACAAGATCGCCCGCGTGCTGAACCTCGGCTTCCCGGGCGGTCCGGTCATCGACCGGTACGCGCGCGAGGGCGACCCGTCGGCGATCGCGTTCCCGCGCGGACTGACCGGGCCGCGCGACCCGGCGTACGACTTCTCCTTCTCCGGCCTGAAGACGGCGGTCGCCCGCTGGATCGAGGCCAAGCGGGCCGCGGGGGAGGAGGTGCCGGTGCGTGACGTGGCGGCCTCCTTCCAGGAGGCGGTGGTGGACGTCCTGACCCGCAAGGCCGTGCGGGCCTGCAAGGACGAGGGCGTCGACCACCTCATGATCGGCGGCGGCGTGGCCGCCAACTCCCGGTTGCGGGCCCTGGCCCAGGAGCGCTGCGAGGCCGCCGGTATCCGACTCCGGGTGCCCCGGCCCAAGTTGTGCACCGACAACGGCGCGATGGTCGCGGCGTTGGGCGCGGAGATGGTCGCGCGGAACCGGCCCGCGTCCAGCTGGGACCTCTCCGCCGACTCCTCCCTGCCGGTGACCGACCCGCACGTGCCGGGCCACGACCACGTCCACGAGGTCAGCAAGGAGAACCTGTACTCGTGACGGTCGCGTTGATGTGGGAGGCGCGGGCGGTCGAGGGGCGGGGGCGCGAACTGCTGGCCTGGGCGCGGGCGCAGGCGCTGCCCGCGCGCCCCCTGCGCCGTGAGACCTTCTACGCCCCGCAGGACCGTGTCCTCGTCATCACGTGGTGGGACGCGGAGTTGGACGCCGAGCTGCCTGAACTCCCGGATCCTGAAGGTGAGTTGGTGACCCGGACGGTGCACCGGTGGCGGTTCGAGTCGATGGGCTCCGACTGATTTCGCCCGAAATCCCATGACATGCATGGCATATGACCCATGCCTATGTGTTCCGTTACATGTCTCGCTTGTGTAAAACTCAATAACTTCACCTGTCTTTCACATCTTTCGGACCGCTACATTCCTCTCCTTCGGTAT
This sequence comes from Streptomyces sp. NPDC005402, assembly GCF_040606575.1. Classification (NCBI taxonomy): domain Bacteria; kingdom Bacillati; phylum Actinomycetota; class Actinomycetes; order Kitasatosporales; family Streptomycetaceae; genus Streptomyces; species Streptomyces sp. NPDC005402. The sequence continues at coordinate 233,626 of NZ_JBEXFB010000003.1, read as the reverse complement.
GCGCCCTCTGGCCGTTCCGTCCCATGACGGACCGACATGTCCGACGGCCGGCGCACACCATCGGGGGAAGGGCTGGGGGATCCATGCAGGTGAGTGACGTGGCGGTCGACGCTGTCCGCATCCTGGCGCAGCACATCGCGTCGGCGACCTTGGGCGCCGGTGAGGTCGTACAGGGGGTGGCGACCCGGCTGCTGGGCGATCTGGTCGCGCAGCGTCTGCGGAGCAGGGGCAACGAGCGGGAGTGGCAGGACTTCACCCGCGACCCGCGCAACAACTCCCTCATCGAGTACCTGCTCAGACAGGCCGTCGAGGAGGACGAGGACTTCCGGCGTGCCCTGGCCGACGCGGTGCGCGGAGCGAAGTCCGAGCGGCCGGGCGGCACGAGCGTGAGGTCGATCAGCATCGGCCGGGACGGTGACGCGCAGATCGGCGACCGCCGTGACACCTACGGCGACCACAACCGGGTGGTCGGCGGCGGCGGTTCGCTCTACGAGGGCGACGTCACCCAGCACCGCGACGGCGACACCTACGAGGGGGACGTCACCCACCACAGTCCGGTCGGACGCTATGTGGTGATCGCGCTCGCCGTCCTGGCGCTGATCCTCATCGTGTTCAAAGCGGTTCCGGCCGTCCTGGGCGACGGCGGCGACGGACTCTCCGCCTCCTCGACCTGCCAGGAGTTCCTGAAGACGGACCAGGGGACCGAGTCGCAGGCCCTGGTCGACATCGCCACGTCCAAGGGGCTCGGCGGCTTCGGCAGCCCCCTCGCGCTGCCCGCCATCCGCTACGAGTGCAGCTTCCATCCGACCGAGTCACTGGGCTCGGTGATCGAGCAGTACAAGGGTCAGTTCTGACAATGGGGGGATCGGTCATGCATTGGGGTGCCCACGAAGTCTTCTCCGTGATCTCGGGGATCATTCTGCTGGTGTGCGGGCTGCTGCTGCCCAACGTCACCGTGAAGGACAGAGCCTGGTCGGTGATCGGCGGCGCGTTCCTGCTGGTCTACGGCATCTATGTGGCCAAGCAGACCACCGGCACGTACGTCTTCCCGGTCGGTGTCTTCATCATCCCGGTGGGCGCGGTGATCTATCTGCTCGCCGCCGCCTTCGGCGCGACGGAGTCCGGGGCCGCCGGCACCGGCGACGACGGGGAGTGAGGGCACCGCCATGACCGACGACACCGTGTACGGCCCCACCGACGCCCGCCCCGGGCAGCCCACCTGCCTGCGCTCCGGCTGCCGGCAGTTCAACCAGCTGGAGCTCGGCCTGAGTTGCCGGGGCTGCGGACACCGTACGGCGATCCGGCCCCGGCCGGACCTGTTCCGGACGCTGGGCTACCAGCCCCGGACCACACCGGCACCGCCCGTGCCGTCGGGTGCGCCACCGGTGCCGAGGGTGCCGCCGGCACCGGGGGTACCGCCGATGCCGGCGGCACCACCGTCGCCCCTGGCGAACCTGGCGCCGCTGCCGCCGCGCGCCGGGCTCGGCGCGCGGGAGACAGCCTCCCGTGCGATCTTCGGCGGCTTCTGGTGCCTGATCGCGGTGGGCGGGGTGATCGCCGCGTTCGCGCGGCTGGCGGACGGCGACTTCGGCAGCTTCCTGCTGTTCTCGCTGGTCGCCACGGCGAGCGGCTTCTACGCCCGCTACATCATCCGCGGCGGCCGGTTCCGGATCCTCTTTTTCTAGTGGGCTCCTCGTCCGGCAGGGCCCGCCCCGCCGGACGGCCCCGTCACCTCCGTCTCGCACCGCAGTCGGCGGTCCGCTCCGAGCGTCCTCACCGGTCCGGTGAGGTTCAGCCGCGCGGTGTGCCGTACATCCGCGCTGGATGCCCCCAGCCGTAGTTCCAGGGCGCCCGGTTCGACCACCCTCGCACCCGAGCGGTCGGTGAAGGCCGACAGGTCCGCATGGAAGCGGAAGGTGACCCGGACCGTCTCGCCCGGTTCCAGCTCGAGCCGCTGGTATCCGATCAGGCGGACGTCCGGGCGGGTCACCGAGGCCACCGGGTCGTGCAGGTACAACTGCACGACCTCCGCGCCCGCGTGCTCGCCCGTGTTGCGGACCGTGACCGGCAGGTCGTACGAGCCGTCCGTGCCGATCTCCGCCCCGGCGGAATCGGACTCCCAGGCGAACGTCGTGTACGACCGCCCGTGTCCGAAGGCGTACAGCGGGGTCGGGTCCAGGTTGCTGGCCCCGCCCGCGAGGCCGAGCGGCGGCTGGAGGTAGGTCCACGGCTGGCCGCCGGGCACCCGCGGCACACTCACCGGGAGGCGGCCCGAGGGGTTGACCCGGCCCGAGAGGACCCCGGCGACCGCCGGGCCGCCCTCCTCGCCCGGGAAGAAGGCCTGGACGACCGCGCCGAGTCGGCCGTCCCAGCGGCCGAGCGCGTAGGGGCGGCCGGTGAGCAGGACCAGCACGACCGGGACGCCGGTCGCGACCAGCGAGTCCAGCAACTCGCCCTGTACTCCCGGCAGTCGCAGGTCCGTGACATCGCAGCCCTCGCCCGACGTGCCCCGGCCGAACAGGCCCGCCCGGTCGCCGAGCACCGCCACGCAGACGTCCGCCTCGGCGGTGCGGGCCACCGCCTCCTCGAAGCCGCCGGTGTCCGGGTCGTCGACCCCGCAGCCCTCGGCGAAGGTGATCTTGGCGTCGGGGAGTTCGGTGCGCAGCGCCTCGAGAACCGTCGGGATCTCGATGCCCATCGGCACCTCGGGGTGGTGGGTGAGGACGTGTGAGGGGAAGGAGTAGCAGCCCAGCATGGCGAGGGCGTCGGCGGCACGGGGGCCGACGACCGCGATCCGGGTGTCCGGGGCCAGCGGGAGCAGGCCGTCCGGATTGTCGAGGAGGACCACCGACTTCTCGGCGAGACGGCGGGCCAGGGCGCGGTTCGCCGTCGAGTCGAGGGCGATCCGCTCGGTGGGCTCCGGGTTCCAGTCCTCGTCGAGGAGGCCCAGCTCGCACTTCTGGAGCAGGACCCGGCGGGCCGCCCGGTCGATCAGCGACTCGGGGACCTCGCCCGCGCGGACCGCCTCGATGAGCGGTTTGCCGTAGCACTTCACCGTCGGCAGTTCGACGTCCAGGCCCGCCGCGAGCGCCGCGTGGGCCGCCCCCGCCTCGGTGCCGGCGATCCGGTGCTGGCTCTGCAGGAAGCCGACGCCGAAGTAGTCCGCGACCACCGTGCCGGTGAACCCCCAGTCCTCGCGCAGCAGTTCGGTCAGCAGGCCGGGGTCGGCGGAGGCCGGGACGCCGTCGGTGTCGGTGTACGCGGCCATCACCGAGCGGGCCCCGCCCTCGCGCAGGGCGAACTCGAAGGGCGGCAGGGTGATGTCCGCGAACTCCCGCACGCCCGCGCGCACGGGCGCGAGGTTGCGGGCGCCGGCCGAGGAGGCGTATCCGGCGAAGTGCTTGAGCGTGGCGACGATTCCGGCCGCCTCCAGGCCCCGGACGTATGCCGCGCCGATCGTGCCCACCAGGTACGGGTCCTCGCCGATCGTCTCCTCGACCCGTCCCCAGCGCGGGTCGCGGACGACGTCCAGGACGGGGGCCAGACCCTGGTGGACGCCGACCGCGCGCAGGTCGCGGCCGATGGCGCCGGCCATCTCCTCGACCAGTTCGGCGTCCCAGCTCGCGCCCCAGGCGAGCGGGACCGGATAAGCGGTGGCCTGCCAGGTGGTGAAGCCGGCCAGGCACTCCTCGTGGGCCAGCGCCGGGATGCCGAAGCGGCCGGCCCCGGCGATACGGCGCTGGGCGCGGGCCAGCGCCTGCGCGCCCAGCGCCGGGTCCACGGGGGCGGTGCCGAAGGGGCGGGTGAGCTGGCCCAGTCCCCGGGTGATCAGCTCGTCCCAGTCGTAGTCGGCGGTCATCTCGCGCTGGAGCGGAGCGACTCCGTCGCCGTCCGTGCTGGCGCCCACCCACACGCCGTAGAGCTGGGCGGTCTTCTCCTCCAGGGTCATCCGGGAGAGGAGGTCGTCGACGCGGGCGGAGGCGGTCAGGGCGGGGTCACGCCAGGGCGCGGTGGTCATGTAACTCCTGTCGGGCTCGACTGTCGGGTCGACGACGACCTTCGCGAATGTTTCGATATGCGATCCGAATGTTTTGGGAACCTAGGGCCGCCAGAAGGGTTCGTCAAGAGGTCGCGCAGGGATACGATCGCGGCCATGACACCCCCCGAGCCCGCTGAAACCCGGACGACTTCCCCGACGGCAGGACGGTCGCCGCAGACGGCCACGCTGGCCGAGATCGCCCGGGAGGCCGGCGTCTCGGCGCCGACAGTTTCGAAGGTCCTCAACGGCCGGGCCGATGTCGCGCCCGCGACCCGTGCCCGCGTCGAGGACCTGCTGCGGGCGCACGGCTACCGGCGCCGGCGTGCCGAGGCGAGCCGTTCTCCCCTGATCGACCTGGTCTTCCACGAGTTGGAGAGCGCGTGGGCGATGGAGGTCATCCGGGGCGTGGAGAACGTGGCCCGCGACGCCGGGCTCAGTGTCGTGCTGAGCGAGAGCGCGGGGCGGCTCACACCCGGGCGCACCTGGGCCGACCAGGTCGCCGCCCGGCGCCCCTACGGGGTGGTCCTCGTGCTGTCCGGGCTCGACGAGTCCCAGCGCGCGCTGCTGGGCAGCAGGTTGATCCCGTTCGTCGTGATGGACCCGGCCGGTGATCCGGGTGCCGACGTGCCCTCCATCGGCGCCACCAACTGGCAGGGCGGGCTCGCCGCGACCCGGCACCTCGTCGAGCTCGGGCACCGCAGGATCGGCGCGATCACCGGACCCTCCCGCATGATGTGCAGCCGCGCCCGTGTCGACGGCTACCGGGCCGCCCTGGAGACCGCGGGCCTGCCCGTCGACCCCGAGCTGATCATGGCCGGCGACTTCCATCACGAGACCGGCTACCGCCAGGGCCTGGACCTGCTGCGCCGCCCGGACCGGCCCACCGCGGTCTTCGCCGGCAACGACCTCCAGGCGCTCGGCCTGTACGAGGCGGCCCGCGAGCTGGGGCTGCGCATCCCGGAGGACCTGAGCGTCGTCGGGTTCGACGACCTGCCGGTGGCGCCCTGGGTGGGGCCGCCGCTGACGACCGTACGGCAGCCGCTGACCGAGATGGCCGAGGCCGCGGCCAAGCTGGTGCTCGACCTGGGCCGGGAGGGCGGGAGCCCGGCGGCGACCCGGGTGGAGCTGGCGACGAGCCTGGTGGTGCGCAGCAGCACGGGCGCGCCTCCGGCGGTTTGACCGGGGAGGGGTGCTTGGGTGTGTGCGGGGCGCGGTGAGTGTGGTCCTGAAGGAGTTGTGCCGGATCACGGTGGGGCGGGGTCGCGGCTGACGGGCCCGGTGGCGTGCGGCGTGGCGGGGGTGCCTCCGGCGGTTTGACCGGGGAGGGGTGCTTGGCCGGGTGCGGGGCGGCGAGTGCGTTCCTGGTGTGCGGCAGTGCGGCTGCCGCGGGGGGTGACGGCCTGGTGGCGTGGATGCGGTGCCGTTGCTTTCGGGGCCGGGCGCCCGACGACTCGGGGGTGTTCGTCGTGGGGCGGCTGCGGGTTTGTCGTGGCCGGTCGCGCAGTTCCCCGCGCCCCTGGTGGGGCATCGCGTCCGGTGTTGAGCGGACGGCCTTTCGGGTCTGGCGCTGAGGACGAGGCCCCGCGGTACCGCTGATGCCCGCGAGCGGCTATTGACGGGTGGGGTTCCCGCACCCACACTCCTCCGAAGCCAATCGGTTGCACGACCGAAACTTTCGGAGGCACCCGCAATGAGATCTCTGAGAACCGGCTTATCCCTCGCGTCCCTCCTGAGCGGCCTCGCGCTGCTCGTGTCGGTCCCCGTGGCGAGCGCCGCCGACGCCCCGCTGCGCGACCTCGCCGCCGCCAAGGGCAAGATCATCGGCACGGCCGTCACCGGGTCCAAGCTCACCGGGACCTACGGCGACCTCGCCGGGGCGCAGTTCAACTCCCTGACCCCGGGCAACGCCATGAAGTGGGGCTCCGTCGAGCCGACCCGCGGCAGCTACAACTGGGCCGAGGCCGACCAGATCGTGAACTTCGCCGAGGCGCACGGCCAGCAGGTGCGCGGCCACACCCTGGTCTGGCACAGCCAGAACCCGAACTGGCTGGCGAACGGCACCTGGACCGCGGCCCAGCTCAGCCAGCTCATGAACGATCACATCGCGCTCGAAGTGGGCCGCTACAAGGGCCGCCTCGCCGCCTGGGACGTCGTCAACGAGCCCTTCAACGAGGACGGCACCTACCGCCAGACCCTCTGGTACAACGGCCTCGGCACCGGCTACATCGCCCAGGCCCTCACCGCCGCCCGCGCCGCCGACCCGGCCGCCAAGCTGTACATCAACGACTACAACGTCGAGGGCGTCAACGCCAAGAGCACCGCTCTGTACAACCTGGTCAAGTCCCTCAAGGAGCAGGGGGTTCCGATCGACGGCGTCGGACTCCAGGCCCACCTCATCGTCGGCCAGGTGCCCTCGACGCTCCAGCAGAACATCCAGCGCTTCGCCGACCTCGGCGTGGACGTGGCGATCACCGAGCTGGACATCCGGATGACGCTGCCCTCCGACAGCGCGAAGCTGACCCAGCAGGCCGCCGACTACAAGGCCGTCATGAACGCGTGCGTGGCGGTCGCGCGCTGCGTCGGCGCCACCGTCTGGGGCTTCACCGACTCCGACTCGTGGATCCCGAGCACCTTCCCGGGACAGGGCGCCGCGACGCCGTACGACGAGAACTACGCGCCGAAACCGGCGTACCACGCGATCGCGGAGGCGCTGGGCGGTACGACCACGCCGCCGCCGACGGGTGCGTGCAGCGCGGCCTACAGCGTGACCAGTCAGTGGAACACGGGCTTCACGGGTCAGGTGAGGATCTCCTGCTCGGGTGCCGCACTGTCGTCCTGGAAGGTCGGCTGGACCTACGGCGTGGGGCAGCGGGTCACCCAGGCCTGGAACGCGACCTGCACCCAGTCCGGGACCGCGGTCAGCTGCTCGAACGCCTCCTACAACGGGACCGTGCCGGACGGCGGTTCGGTGACCTTCGGATTCAACGGCTCGTGGAGCGGCAGCAATCCGGTGCCGGTCCTGACGCTGGAATGAGAAGTCTGAGATTTTCCGAAGAAAGCCGTCCGCACGGCGTTCCTCGTAATAATTCGGACTTACGTTCCTCATTGTGACCGGAGATGACGAGGACAGACGCGTGAGCCGACGGCCGGGAGTACTGAAGGCCGTCGGCCTCACCCTCGCGGGTGCCCTGGTCGCGGGATGCGCCGCGGCGGGCTGGGCGTACTGGCACCTCAACAGCAACATCAAGAGCGTCGACATCGACAGCGCGCTCGGCGACGACCGCCCCGCGAAGGTGACCCCGACCCCTTCGGTCTCGCAGGAGGCTCCGCTGCCCACCGAGGCCGTCAACATCCTGGTCCTGGGCTCCGACTCGCGCAGCGGCAAGGAGAACCAGGCGCTCGGCGGCGGCAGCAGCACCGGGGCCCGGTCCGACACCGCGATGGTGGTGCACATCGACGCGGGCCGCACCACGGCCACCGTCGTCAGCATCCCGCGCGACACCCTCGTCACCCGCCCGTCCTGCCCGCTGTCCGACGGCGGCTCCACGGCGGTGGCCTACGGCGCGATGTTCAACAGCGCGTATTCGGTGGGCGGTCCGGTGTGCGCGGTCAAGACGGTCGAGTCGATCACCGACGTCCGCATGGACCACTACATCGAGATCGACTTCTCCGGTTTCGCGAAGCTGGTGAACACCCTCGGCGGGGTCACGGTCACCACGGACGAGGACATCGACGACGACGACAGCCACCTGCGTCTCAAGGCGGGCACCCACCACCTGAACGGCAAGCAGGCCCTCGCGCTCGCCCGCACCCGGCACGGCATAGGCGACGGCAGCGACCTCGGCCGCATAGGCCTCCAGCAGAAACTGGTGAAGGCCCTGCTGGAGCAGATCTCCTCCGCCGGCCTCCTGACCGGCCCCACCAAGCTGTACTCCGTCGCCGACGCGATCACCGGCAGCCTCACCACCGACACCGGCCTCGACTCCCTGACCGAGCTGATGAGCCTCGGCGAGAGCCTGAAGGGCCTGTCGAGCGACGAGGTGAGGACGGTGACCATGCCGGTCGTGACCGCGCCCTCGAACCCGAACCGGGTGGTGGCGAAGGAGCCGGCGGCGAGCGAGCTGTGGGAGTCGCTCCGCTAGTCGCGGCCGCGGTTCGGCAGGTCGCTGTCGTCGCAGGTCAGACGGCACGCGTGGTCGGCCGGAAAAAAATCCTCGAAGAAATCCGCGCCCTGTGTCGATCCCGCCCCCTCCCGATCGACGCACTGGTGAGAGGCCGGGAAGGACCGGCCCCGCAGCGACCGAGGAGTCACCATGCCGCGTTACCTGTCGATGATCCAGATCGACGAGAAGACCGCCCCCGCCGAGGGCCCCAGCGACGCCCTGATGCAGCGCATGGGCGAGCTGATCGAGGAGATGACGAAGGCCGGGGTGCTGCTCGACACCGCCGGACTCACGCCGACCGCGCAGGGCGCGCGGGTGCGGTGGGAGAAGGGGCAGCTGTCGGTGACCGACGGGCCCTTCACCGAGGCGAAGGAGGTCGTCGGGGGATACGCGATCGTCCAGGCCAAGGACATGGCCGAGGCGATCGAGTGGACCAAGCGCTTCCTGAAGGTGCACGAGGAGCACTGGACGGTCACCTGCGAGGTGCGGGAGATCATGGAGGGCTGAGCCCGCTTCCTTGGCTCCACGGCCGTACAGGTGTCGAATGGGGGGCTGTGACCACCTCGCAGCCCTCCCGCACCGATGCCCGAGCCTCCGTCGAGACTGTCTTCCGCATGGAGTCGCCGCGCATCATCGCCGGTGTCACCCGTGTCGTCCGGGACGTCGGCATCGCCGAGGAGCTCGCGCAGGACGCGCTGGTCGCCGCGCTGGAGCAGTGGCCGCGCGACGGCGTTCCCGACAACCCGGGCGCCTGGCTCATGGCCATCGCGCGGCGCCGCGCCGTGGACCTGGTCCGCCGCCGGGAGAACTACGCCCGCAAGCTGGCCGAGATCGGCCGGGACCTGTCGGAGACCGCCCCGCCGGAGGAGCCCGCCGACCCCGAGGACATCGACGACGACCTGCTCAGGCTCGTCTTCACCACCTGCCACCCGGTGCTGTCCGCGGAGGCCCGCACCGCCCTCACCCTGCGCCTGCTCGGCGGTCTGACCACCCCGGAGATCGCCCGCGCCTTCCTCGTCCCGGAGGCGACGGTCGCCCAGCGCATCGTGCGCGCCAAGCGGACCCTCGCCACGAAGAACATCGCCTTCGAGGTGCCCTACGGCCCCGACCGCGAGGCCCGCCTCGGCTCGGTCCTGGACGTCATCTACCTGATCTTCAACGAGGGTTACGCCGCCACCGCGGGCGACGACTGGCTGCGCCCCTCCCTCTGCGAGGACGCCCTGCGCCTGGCCCGCCTGCTGTCCGCCCTCATGCCCAAGGAGCCCGAAGTGCACGGCCTCGCGGCCCTGTTGGAGTTCCAGGCCTCCCGCACCGCCGCCCGCACCGGACCGAGCGGCGAGCCGGTCCTCCTCAAGGACCAGAACCGCAGCCGCTGGAACCGCATGCTCATCGCCCGCGGCATCAAGGCCCTGGGCCGCGCCGAGGCCACGGCCGCCGGTGCTCCCGGCCCCTACGTCCTCCAGGCCACCATCGCCGCCTGCCACGCGCACGCGTACTCCTACGAGGAGACCGACTGGCCTGCCATCGCCACCCTCTACGCCCTGCTCGCCGCCCGCGCCCCCTCCCCGGTCGTCGAACTCAACCGCGCGGTCGCGATCTCGATGGCCGAGGGTCCGGCCCCGGCCCTGGAGATCGTCGACACGCTCACCGACGAACCCGCCCTGCTCGACTACCACCTGCTGCCGAGCGTGCGCGGCGATCTCCTCGCCCGCCTCGGACGTACGACGGAGGCGCGGGCCGAGTTCGAACGGGCCGCCGCGCTGACCCGCAACGAACGGGAGCGGGAGCTGCTGCTGGCCAGAGCACGGGAGTGCGGTCAGTAACGGTCAGAAAACCGTCGTCGAATGGTTGTTCATCAGTAAATCCGTTCCCCTGGTGTCACGTTGGCGATCTAAAGTGACCGAGCCTCTGTGGAGAGGCTGTGAAGACCCGTGTGGGGGATGACAACTTGAGACTGTTCACGCGCCGCCGTGCCGCGGCGCTCGCGACCGCGGCGGCGCTCGCCGCGGTGGGCACCCTGGCCGCCGCGCCCGGCGCCGCCGCCGACGACGCCGGGCCCTGGCCGGGCACCGAGGGCCGGATCCTCACCGACGGCCCGGTGCTCGTCGACCCGGCCACCGGAAACAAGAGCCAAATCCCGAACTCCGGCTCGGGTTCCGACGGGGCCTGGGCGCCGGACGGCAGCCGGTTCGTCACCGCCTACGGCCAGGACCTCACCAGCATCCGCCCCAGCGGCGCCTCGAAGCTCACCCTGCCCACGGCGCAGGGCGTGCGCTCCAGCGCCGTCTACGAGGACCTGACCTTCTGGTGGGGCGGCCGTTACGTCGTCTTCTCCACCGGCGGCCAGCTCGCCTACGGCCCCTCCGACGGCTCCTACGCGCCCAGCCCGCTGCTGACGTCGGCCCAGGAACCGTCCACCGTCTGCGACACCGACCCGACGGCGAGCCCGTCCGGCCTGCTCGCCTTCGAACGCCGTACCAACTACGGCTGCTACGACAACGCCGGTGTCTACGTCTTCGACCCGACGGCGAAGACGGTCAAGCGGGTGCTGACCAACGCCGAGCAGCCCGCCTTCTCGCCCGACGGCACCAAGCTGGCCTTCGTCCGCAAGGACACCGACGGCAAGCTCCAGGTCTTCACGGCGAAGAGCGACGGCACCGAGGTCAAGCAGGTCACCACCGGCCCGGGCTACTTCGTCAACCCGTCCTGGTCGCCGACCGGCACGCGCATCGTCTTCGACGCGCACACCACGGGCGACAGCACCGACGTGCAGACCACCGCGTACGTCGACCTGGCCACCGGCGTTCTCACGACGGTCCCCGGCACCCCGCAGGGCTCCAACCCCAGCTGGCAGCCGCTGCGTCAGAACACCACCGCGCGCGTCTGGGGCTCCGACAGCTACACCACCACGGTCGCCGGTTCCCGCTGGACCTGGAACAAGGTGGGGCAGCACGTGCCGGGCCTGATGGACGCCAAGGCCGCGGTACTGACCAACCGGGACAGCACGGCGTACGCGCTCACCGCGCCCGCGCTGGCCGGCAAGAAGCAGGGACCGGTCCTGCCGACCCCGAAGACCGGCCTGTCCTCCGCGGTGAAGGCCGAGCTGAAGCGGGTGCTGAAGCCCGGCGCGAACGTGTACCTCCTCGGCAGCACGTCCGTCCTGAGCAGCAGCGTCACCTCCCAGGTCAAGGCCCTCGGCTTCACGCCCAAGCGGCTGACCGGCGCGGACCGCTTCGCGACCTCGGTCGCCGTGGCCAAGACGATCACCACCGGTCCGAAGTACGTCTTCCTGGCCTCCGGCACCGACGCCTACGCGTCCCTCCCGGCGGCCGCCGCGGCCGGCGCCGACGGCACGAGCAGCGCGGGCGGCCTCGTCCTGACCAACGGCAAGAAGCTGTCCTCGTCGGTGAAGTCGTACCTCAACGGCCTCAACCCGAACAAGACCATGGTCATCACGGTGGGCGCGGACGCCAAGTACGCCCTGACCCACTCGTCGTTCTCCCGGTGGCCCTCGTCGTACTCGTACTACCCGATCACGAGCGGCACGAAGGAAGGCCTCGCGGTCAACCTCGCCAAGTTCTGGTGGAGCGCGCCGGGCAATGTCGCCCTCGCCTACTCCGGTTCCTGGCGCGACGGTCTGTCCGCGGCCGCGGCGATGAACGTCTTCGGCCCCGTGCTGTGGACCTCACGCCCCGCCCTGTCGAAGGAGGTCGCGAGCTATCTGCTCCGCGAGTCCGCGAGTGTCAACTCCGCGATCGCCTACGGCGGCACGGGCTCGGTGACGGCGGGCGCGCTGAGCACCGCGGGCGCCGCGATGGCCGCGAGCAGCAAGCAGGTCGCCTACACGCCGTACTACAACGGCAACGAGCCCGCGAGCACCCGGATGAGCAGCCAGGCCCTGCGCGCCGGTGACGGCCCGTCCGCCACGGCGGCACGGCCGGGCCCGGTCGGCGCCGACCCGCACCTGGAGCCGCTCAGGACCGTCCAGCACCAGTGACGGCCCTCGCGGGGGCGCCGATCAGCATCGTCGGCGCCCCCGCGACCCGGGTCAGGAACACGGTCGCCGCGTGCGGCCCCTGCGGCTTGGGGAGAGCCTTCCGCCGCAACTCCTCCGGCTCGACGGCCGACCCCCGCTTCTTCACGGTCAGGATCCCGACCTGCCGCTCCCGCAGCAGCGCCTTCAACTTCTTCACGTTGAAGGGGAGTTGGTCGGTGATCTCGTAGGCGGTGGCGTACGGCGTCGCAAGCAGGGAGTCCGACGTCACGTACGCGATGGTGGCGTCGACGAGCCCGCCCTGGACCTGCTCCGCCACCTCGGCGACCAGATGCGCCCGGATGGCGGCACCGTCGGGCTCGTACAAGTACCGCCCCACGGACCGGACTTGGGGGTCGGGGAGCCCCCGGCCGAGCAGCGTCCGTGGGCCCGGCAGCAGCGTCGCCCGGACCGCCCCCGGCGCGGTGCCGAACCACAGCACCGCCTCCTTCACGTCCCCGCCGTCGGAGATCCACTCCGCCTCGGCCTCTACCGGAACCGCCTCGTGCGGGATGCCCGGCGCGACCTTCAACGCCGCGTGCGGGGCCCTGAGAGCCGCCTGCACGGCCCATGACAGCGGCGGCGAGTAGGCCTCCGGATCGAAGATGCGGCCCCGCCCGCCCCGCCGCGCCGGATCCACGAACACGGCGTCGTACGCGGCCGTGTCGACCTCCGTGACATCCGCCTCCCGTACGTCGATCAGGCCGGCGAGTCCCAGCGCGTCCGCGTTCGCCCGCGCGGCCGCCGCCGTCAACGGGTCCCGGTCCACCGCGAGGACCCGGATCCCGGCGCGGGCCAGCGCGATCGCGTCACCGCCGATCCCGCAGCACAGGTCCGCGACGGAGGTGACCCCCAGGGCCCGCAGCCGCTCCGCCCGGTAGGCCGCCACGCTCGCCCGCGTCGACTGCTCGACCCCGTTCGGCGTGAAGAACATCCGCTCCGCGTCGCCGGATCCGAACTTCGCCACCGCCCGCTGCCGCAGCCGGGCCTGGCCGAGCGCCGCGGAGACCAGTTCGGCGGGGTGCTCGCGGCGCAGCCGGGTGGCGACGGCGAGTTCGTCGGCGGGGGCGGTGCCGCGCACTTCGTCGAGGAGGGCACGGCCCTCGGGGGTGAGGAGGGAGGCGAGGTCGTTCACCGGGTCATTGTGGGCCAGTCGGTGGACGGTCCGCTTCCGAGCGGTGGTGTCGGCCCGGGTGCGACGCCGTGACCTGCGAGGATCCGGCGCCATGGGAACAGTAGGACAAAACTATAAAAATGGTGCATTGACGGTGTCGATCCGCGGCGGACTCGTCCTCCTGGCCGTGGCCGCCCTGATCTCCGGCTGCGCCCGTCCGGCCGCGACCGACGCCCGTCCGCAACGCCCCCTCAAGGCACCCCCGGCGCCCGCCGCCGACCTCCAGGCCGACAAGGCCGTCGTCCGGGCGGCCAGGCTCCGTGCCGAGCAGGCCCAGATCGCGGCCGCCCGGCGCTGGGGTCTCAGGACGCCCCCGCTGACGGCCCCGCCGGCGCCCGTGACCAAGCCCCGCATCACCACCCGTCGCGGATTCGAGGTCGACGGCCACGAGGAGAAGGGGCTGCCGCCGGTCTTCACCACGATCCCCACCGAGCAGAAGATCGTCTTCCTCACCATCGACGACGGTGCGGAGAAGGACCCCGCGTTCCTGCGGATGATGAGCGACCTGAAGATCCCGTACACCGCCTTCCTCAGCGACTACCTGATCAAGGACGACTACAACTACTTCCGGAAGATGCAGGACAGCGGGGTCGTACTCAACAACCACACGCTGCACCACCCCTACCTGCCCGGGCTGTCGTACGCCCGCCAGAAGCGCGAGATCTGCGGGATGCAGGACGTCATGGAGAAGCACTACGGCACACGGCCCGCACTCTTCCGCCCGCCCTACGGCAACTACAACGAGAACACCCTGCGCGCGGCCGGCTCCTGCGGCATCAGGTACGCGCCGATCTGGAACGAAGAGGTCTTCGTCGACCACTGGGAGTACCGCGAGGAGGACCAGAGGATCCACCCCGGCGACATCGTGCTCAGCCACTTCCGCGGCCGACAGGACTGGAAGGGCACGATGACCGACATGGTCCGCCGCTTCCTGGACAAGGTCACGGCCGAGGGATACGCCGTCGCACGCCTCGAGGACTACCTGTGAGACCGCGGACCGTCATCGCCGCGGGGCTGGCGGCCGTACTCCTCGCCGGCTGCGCCCAGTCCGTCGACCCCATCGAGCGGCTGGGGAAGAAGGCGGCGCAGCGGGTGGGGTCGCACGGGCCGGCCGGGGCGGACGGACGGCCGTACCGCCACTGGGGCCTGACGGCTCCGCTGCCCGCGCCCCCACGGGTGCCGGCCCGCGCGGCGGTCGGCCGGGGAGGCCTGCCACCGGTCGTGCGGCGTGTCGAGACGCCCGACAAGGTCGTCTTCCTCACCTACGACGACGGCGCGGAGAAGGACCCGCGGTTCGTCGACCTGGTCCGGGAACTGCGGCTGCCCGTCAGCATGTTCCTCACGGACAGCGTCGTCGGCCCCGGGTACGGCCATTTCGCGCGCCTCCAGTCGGTCGGCGCGAACATCCAGAACCACACCCTCGACCACCCCGCCCTGCGCGGCCTGCCGTACCCCGGCCAGCGCGCCGAGATCTGCGGCCAGCAGGAGAAGGTGCGCTCCCGCTTCGGGATCCGGCCGCGGCTGTTCCGGCCGCCCTACGGCACGTACGACCGCACGACCCTGCGCGCGGCGGCCGACTGCGGCCTCTCGGCGGTGGTGCTGTGGAGCGTGTCGCTGCGGGGCGGCGCGCCGCAGCGGCCGCTGCGGGCGGGAGACATCGTCTCGGTGGCATCGGGCGAGGCGGCGGGACCGACCCTGACGGAACGCACGACGAGGGTGCTCCGGGAGATCCAGCGACGGGGGCTGACGGTGGGACGGCTGGAGGACTATCTGTAGCGACCGCCGACGGCTCGCCTGTTGCGGCCGATCTGACCCTCGTCTCGTGGCGAATTGGCACTCCGCTTGACCGAGTGCTAATCGCGGTCATAGTCTCGGGTCTGGCACTCCCCCCTGGAGAGTGCCAACACAGCGACGGGCAGGTCCGGCACCCGCGACGACGGATCGACCTGGTCGCCACCTCAGACAGTCAACCCCGTGATCTCCGAAGGGGGAGGTCGGATCGTGACGACCACCAGCTCCAAGGTTGCCATCAAGCCGCTCGAGGACCGCATTGTGGTCCAGCCGCTCGACGCCGAGCAGACCACCGCCTCTGGCCTGGTCATCCCGGACACGGCGAAGGAGAAGCCCCAGGAGGGCGTCGTCCTGGCCGTGGGCCCGGGCCGCTTCGAGGACGGTAACCGTCTTCCGCTCGACGTCTCCGTCGGCGACATCGTGCTGTACAGCAAGTACGGCGGCACCGAGGTGAAGTACAACGGCGAGGAGTACCTCGTCCTCTCGGCTCGCGACGTGCTCGCGATCATCGAGAAGTAATTCACCCCAGCATTTCTCTGAGCTGCGCCCCTGGCCCCCGCGACCACTAACAAGCCGGGCGCCCGGGGCGCAGTCTCTTTTCACCTAGATTTCCGAGAGGGCTCACGCTCCCATGGCGAAGATTTTGAAGTTCGACGAGGACGCCCGTCGCGCCCTCGAGCGCGGCGTCAACAAGCTTGCCGACACGGTCAAGGTGACGATCGGCCCCAAGGGCCGCAACGTCGTCATCGACAAGAAGTTCGGCGCTCCCACCATCACCAACGACGGCGTCACGATCGCCCGTGAGGTCGAGATCGAGGACCCGTACGAGAACCTCGGTGCCCAGCTGGTGAAGGAGGTGGCGACCAAGACCAACGACATCGCGGGTGACGGCACCACCACCGCCACCGTGCTCGCCCAGGCGCTCGTGCGCGAGGGCCTGAAGAACGTCGCCGCGGGTGCCTCCCCGGCCGCCCTGAAGAAGGGCATCGACGCCGCCGTCAAGGCCATCTCCGACGAGCTGCTCGCGACCGCGCGCCCGATCGACGAGAAGTCCGACATCGCGGCCGTCGCCGGTCTGTCCGCCCAGGACAGCCAGGTCGGCGAGCTCATCGCCGAGGCGATGGACAAGGTCGGCAAGGACGGTGTCATCACCGTCGAGGAGTCCAACACCTTCGGTCTGGAGCTGGACTTCACCGAGGGCATGGCCTTCGACAAGGGCTACCTGTCCCCGTACATGGTCTCCGACCAGGAGCGTATGGAGGCCGTCCTCGACGACCCGTACATCCTGATCAACCAGGGCAAGATCTCCTCGATCCAGGACCTGCTGCCCCTCCTCGAGAAGGTCATCCAGGCGGGCGCCTCCAAGCCGCTGCTGATCATCGCCGAGGACGTCGAGGGCGAGGCCCTGTCGACCCTGGTCGTCAACAAGATCCGCGGCACCTTCAACGCGGTCGCCGTCAAGGCCCCCGGCTTCGGTGACCGCCGCAAGGCGATGCTCCAGGACCTGGCGGTCCTCACCGGCGCCACGGTCATCTCCGAGGAGGTCGGCCTCAAGCTCGACCAGGTCGGCCTGGACGTGCTGGGCTCCGCCCGCCGCGTCACCGTCACCAAGGACGACACCACGGTCGTCGACGGTGCCGGCGACTCCTCCGAGGTCACGGGCCGCGTCGCCCAGATCAAGGCCGAGATCGAGAACACCGACTCCGACTGGGACCGCGAGAAGCTCCAGGAGCGCCTCGCGAAGCTGGCCGGCGGCGTGTGCGTGATCAAGGTCGGCGCCGCCACCGAGGTGGAGCTGAAGGAGAAGAAGCACCGTCTGGAGGACGCCATCTCCGCGACCCGCGCCGCGGTCGAGGAGGGCATCGTCTCCGGTGGTGGCTCCGCGCTCGTCCACGCCGCCAAGGTGCTCGAGGGCGGCCTCGGCAAGACCGGCGACGAGGCCACCGGTGTCGCCGTGGTCCGCCGCGCGGTCGTCGAGCCGCTGCGCTGGATCGCCGAGAACGCCGGCCTGGAGGGTTACGTCATCACCTCCAAGGTCGCCGAGCTCGACAAGGGCCAGGGCTTCAACGCCGCGACCGGCGAGTACGGCGACCTGGTCAAGGCCGGCGTCATCGACCCGGTCAAGGTCACCCGCTCCGCCCTGGAGAACGCCGCCTCCATCGCCTCCCTCCTTCTGACGACCGAGACCCTGGTCGTCGAGAAGAAGGAAGAGGAGGAGCCGGCCGCCGGTGGTCACGGCCACGGCCACTCCCACTGAGCCCACAGCTCGAAGGAGCCCCCGTCCCCTCTCTCTCCGGAGAGGGAACGGGGGCTTTCCCCTTCGCGGGCCTATTCCGGTCACCCGGTCACTCGCCGAGCACCCCCAGCTGTGCCATCAGCCCCGCCCGGTCGTACTGCCACCATCCTTCGCAGATCCGCCCGTCCCGGAACCGGTGCCAGGTGGTCCCGGTCATCGTGACGTTCTGTCCGCTCGCCGGGATGCCCACGAACTCGCCGATGTGCTTCCCCGCCCAGGTCCAGCGGGTGCACACCTGGTCGCCCTGGGAGATCTGGTCGTCCACCCGGAAGGTGTAGTCGAAGGCCCGCCCCCACCCCTCGTACTCCTCGCGTGCCGCGGCGAGCCCCAGATCCCCGGGATTGGCGGGATCGTGGTCGAGGTAGTCGTCGGTGAACCGCTCGAACAGCTCCGCCGTCCCGACCCGTCCGGCCTGCTCGAAGAACTCCCGTGCGACGGCCGGGTCGAGCTGCTCGTCCCGCACCACGTCCAGGTCGGTGAAGGTCGGCATCTCCTCACACAGCGCGACCATGCCCTGGAAGATCCGTTCGGTCTCCGGCAGCCCCGAATTGCGCATCGCCTCCTCGTACGACGGGAACTCCACGATCTCGACGAAGTGCGACGCGTCGGACCGGTCCTTGCCGACCACCGCGTGCGTCGCGGTCCGCTTCCCCTTGGTCTGCTCGACCCATGTGTCCATCAGCCGGTCCATCTCGTCGAAACGGCTGGTCCTGCAGTCGATGAGCTGTACGAAGGTCATCTCGCCATCGCCTCCGGCCCCCCTGGGTCCGGCATTACGGCACCATTGTCCGCCCGCAGGCATCATGACGGCACGCGCTGGCCGGGACGTTCACTGCGGCCCGTACTTCCGCCCGGTCTTCGACGTGATCCCGCCCAGCAGCCCCCGCGGCGCCACCTTCACCAGCCCCATGAGGGCCTTGTACCGCGGGTCCGGGATCGACAGGGTCTTGCCGCGGGACAGGTCGGTGAGGGCCGCGGCGACCAGTTTGTCCGCGTCGAGCCACATCCAGCCGGGGATGTTGTCCGTGCCCATACCGGCCCGCTGGTGGAACTCGGTCCGCACGAAACCCGGGCACAGGGCCATCAGACGGACCCCGCTGCCCGCCAGATCCCGCGCCGCACCCTGCGTGAACTGCACGACCCACGCCTTCGAGGCGCCGTACGTCCCGCGCGGCACGAACGCGGCCACCGACGCGACGTTCACGACTCCGCCGCGCCCCCGCTCCCGCATCGCCTCCGACGCCGCCGACGTCAGTCGCAGCACCGCCTCGCAGTGCACCTTGAGCATCTTGAGCTCGTCGGCCATGGAGACGTCGAGATAGCGCCCCTTGTTGCCGAAGCCGGCGTTGTTGACGAGGAGGTCGACGGGGGACCTGCGGTCGCCGAGGCGGGCGGCGACCGCCTCGATGCCGGGGTCCGTGGCGAGGTCGGCGGTGAGGACCTCGGCCTCGATGCCGTGGCGGTCGTGGAGTTCGGTCGCCTGGTCCTGGAGCCGCTTGGTGTCGCGGGCCACCAGCACCAGGTTGTGCCCGTCAGCCGCCAGCCGTCGTGCGAACGCGGCACCGATGCCCGCGGTCGAACCCGTAATCAATGCCGTTGTCATGGCGCAAGGTTAATGACCGGGACCGACAGCGTCCGCTTGCCGAGGGGCCGTCAGGCGCCGTGCTTCTCCACATATTCGAGCGCCCACTTCCGCAGCTCCGGATGGAGCGCCTCACCCGCCGCCAACAGCCGTGGCTGGAGCGGCCGTTCAGTGGTCATCGCCCGGAACGCCAGGGCGACCGTCACGTCGTGGTCCGGCCGGTGCACGATCTCGACCGGGTCCCCGGTACGGATCTCACCCGGCTGGATCACCCGCAGATACGCACCCGGCGCGCCCTTCCGCGTGAACCGCTTCACCCAGCGCTGCTCGCCCATGTGGCCCTGGAAGGTGCCGCACGGGATCCGCGCGCTGGTGACCTCCAGCACCACCTCGGGCCCGATGCGCCAGCGTTCGCCGATCCGCGCGCCGGAGACGTCGATGCCCTCGGTCGTGAGGTTCTCGCCGAACGCCCCATCGGCCAGAGGGCGGCCCAGCTCGCCCTCCCACTCGTCGAGGTCCTCGCGCGCCATCGCGTACACGGCCTGGTCGTCGCCGCCGTGGTGCTGCCTCTTGCACACCGCGTCCCCGGCGAGCCCGCTGCCGCCGATGCCCTTGGGGCCGGGCGCGGCCACCCGCACCGGCCCGTCGACCGGCCGCTTGTCGATACCGGTGACGCCCTCCGGATTGTCCGTGTACGGAACGGCCTTCGCGCGGCCCAGATTCACCGACAGAACCCTCATGGCGGCACGGTAGGGGACCGGCGCCCAAAGGTGCCACGCATTATTGGGCGCCGTACCAAAGCACGGCTTATCCTCACAAGGTGATCGAGGCCCGACATCTCCGAGTCCTGCGCGCCGTCGCCGCCACCGGTTCCTTCTCCGCCGCGGGACGCGAACTGGGCTGCACCCAGCCCGCCGTCAGCCAGCAGATGAAGGCTCTGGAGACGTCCGTGGGCACGCCGCTGCTCATCCGCAGCGGACGCGAGATGCGGCTGACCGAGGCCGGCCAGGCCCTGGTGCGCCACGCCGCCGGCATCCTGGCGGGCCTCACGGCGGCGGAGGAGGAGGTCGCCGCCATCGCCGGGTTGCGGGCCGGGCGCGTCCGACTCGTCTCCTTCCCCAGCGGCAGCTCCACCCTCGTCCCCACCGCCCTCGCCGCCCTGCGCGCCGCCCACCCCGGCACCCGGGTCTCCCTGGAGGAGGCCGAGCCCCCGCACTCCGTCGGCCTGCTGAAAGAGGGCGACTGCGACATCGCGCTCGCGTTCCGGTACGGGGGGGCCGCGGGCGGCGACGAGTGGGACGACCTGGTCGTACGGCCCCTCCTGAGCGACCGGCTCGTCGCCCTGGTACCGGAGCGGCACCGGCTCGCGCGCGCGGGGTCCGTGGCCATCGGGGAGCTGGCCGGGGAGTCGTGGATCGCCGGATGCCCGCGCTGCCGCGGCCAGTTGGTCGAGGTGTGCGAGGGGGCCGGCTTCACGCCCCGCATCGACTTCGCGACCGACGACTACCCGGCGGTCGTCGGCCTGGTGGGCGCGGGCCTCGGCGTCGCCGTCCTGCCTCAGCTCGCCGTCGAGTCCGTACGGCCACGGGGGGCGCGCACGGTGGCGCTGGAACCGGCGGTCCGGCGGGAGATCGTCGCGCTCACCCTGCCCGACCTGGCGCAGGTGCCCGCGGTGGCGGCGACGCTGGAGCAGCTGGCCCGCGCGGCCGACCGGTAGGCCTCCGGACAGAGGGAAGGGCACGCGCGCGCGTGCCCTTCCAGGAGAAACGTTCCTTCAATTGTTCGGTGAGCCGCCCCCGACGGCTGACGCCGACACCAGCCGGTGCCGCGCCCGTCCCATGAGCTCCTCGCGCTCGTCCTCGGTCAGCCCGCCCCACACGCCGTACGGCTCTCTCACCGCCAACGCGTGCGCCGCACACTGCGCGCGCACCGGGCACCTCATGCAGACCTCCTTGGCCGAGTTCTCGCGAGCGCTCCTCGCCGCACCGCGCTCGCCCTCCGGATGGAAGAAGAGCGAGCTGTCCACCCCGCGACAGGCGGCCAGGAGCTGCCAGTCCCACAGGTCCGCGTTCGGTCCGGGAAGGCGGGAGAAATCTGCCATTGCGTGACCCCTTGTAGCCGTTCTGGGCGGATACGGTGTCCACGACCGTACATCTACGATCTAAGGAGATGAAAATATGACTCATTGCGAATCTAGCCTCAGACACCAGGAAATGGGAAGAAAAGGGTCTGAATGGGGCATGGGTTGTGATGAAACGTTGTGGGTCCGTCGTGCATGTCTGCACCGTGTCCGCGCCCTCACGTAGAGTGCCGAAGACAGTGCGCAGCCCCGTAACTCTTTCGGGTGACCGTCGTTGAGAGTGCGGAGGCGGTTGAAGCAACAAGTGCTCGGGCAGGCGTCCGAGACGGTCGACCGCACAGGTGACGATTTCGTACCAGCCTGGAGGCTCAAGGTGACGTGCATCAGCTGCGGAGGGCGGCCATGACATCCGTCCTCGTCTGCGACGACTCCCCGCTTGCCCGAGAGGCGCTGCGCCGCGCGGTCGCGACCGTGCCCGGCGTCGAGCGCGTGACGACCGCGGCCAACGGCGAGGAAGTCCTCCGCCGCTGGGGCGCGGACCGCTCGGACCTGATTCTGATGGACGTACGCATGCCCGGTCTGGGCGGCGTCGAGACCGTGCGGCGACTGCTGTCCGCGGACCCCGGTGCGCGCATCATCATGCTCACGGTCGCGGAGGACCTCGACGGGGTCGCCCTCGCGGTCGCCGCCGGTGCGCGGGGCTACCTCCACAAGGACGCCTCGCGCGCGGAGTTGCGGGCCACGGTGACGCAGGCGCTCGCCGACCCGACCTGGCGGCTCGCCCCGCGCCGGCTGCGGTCGGCGGAGATGGGCGCGGCGCCGACGCTCACCGCGCGTGAGATCCAGGTTCTCGAGGGCATGAGCCACGGCCGGTCCAATGCCGAGATCGGACGTGAGCTGTTCCTGTCCGAGGACACCGTCAAGACGCATGCGCGGCGGCTGTTCAAGAAGCTCGGGGCTTCGGACCGGGCGCACGCCGTGGCGCTCGGATTCCGGTGGGGCCTGGTCCGTTAGGGACTCGGTCGGATCGGTCGTCGTATTGGTGCGGGCCCGTTGTGGCTGGTCGCGCAGTTCCCCGCGCCCCGGAAGGGGCGCGGTCGAGCGGCCCCTTCGACGCCCCGCTGCTTGTTTCGTGGCGGATGCCGCATCCTTGGAGATGTGGAGTCTCTCGGGGACGAGTCGGTCGAGCGGAAGGGGAGGGCGCAGGGTATGAGTTCCGGCGCACCTGCTCATAACGCTTCGGTGCACAACAACCAGCGCGATGCCACGGATCCAACGACGCCAGGGCACCATGGACCGATGCGTGACGACGAGGCGGCTCATCCCCATGGGGCGATCGGTGCGCTCGTCCACAGTGCCGTGGAAGGGGACGAGCAGGCCACGCACGACCTGCTCGCCCATGTCCACCCGCTGGCCCTGCGCTACTGCCGCACCCGGCTGTCGCGTCTCCCGGGCGATGCCCGGCACTTCGTGGAGGACCTCGCGCAGGAGGTCTGCGTAGCCGTCCTCCTCGCCCTGCCGCGCTACCGGGACACCGGGCGCCCCTTCGAGGCGTTCGTCTTCGCCATCGCCGCGCACAAGGTCGCCGACCTGCAGCGCGCCGCGATGCGCCATCCCGGTTCCACGGCCGTCCCCTCGGACGAGATGCCCGAGCGGCCGGACGACTCGCTCGGCCCCGAGGAGCGGGCGCTGCTCAGCAGTGACGCCGAATGGGCCAAGAAACTCCTGGCCAACCTCCCCGAGAACCAGCGCGAGCTGCTGCTGCTGCGCATCGCCGTGGGGTTGACGGCGGAGGAGACGGGTCAGATGTTGGGAATGTCACCCGGTGCGGTCCGAGTTGCGCAGCACCGGGCGCTGAGCAGACTGCGGGCGCTGGCCGAGCAGTAGGGCGTGCTCATGAACGGGCGAGGCGCCGGTTCCGTACGAACATACGAAGCCCGGAGCGGGGCCGAACCGTGGAATTCGACATCCTTGCTTCCCGTTAGCATGGACATCCGCACCGATCAAGGCCATTTGGGGAAGGTGTCATGACTGCAAACGTCGACGGAGTGCCCGGTAAATTCGCGACACTCGGGCTGACCTACGACGACGTGCTGCTGCTGCCGGGAGCGTCCGAGGTGCTCCCCAACGCGGTCGACACCTCGTCCCGCATCTCCCGCAACGTCCGGGTCAACATCCCGCTGCTCTCGGCCGCCATGGACAAGGTGACCGAGTCCCGCATGGCCATCGCGATGGCCCGCCTCGGCGGCGTCGGCGTGCTGCACCGCAACCTCTCCGTCGAGGACCAGGTCAACCAGGTCGACCTGGTGAAGCGGTCCGAGTCAGGGATGGTCACCGACCCGATCACCGTGCACCCGGAGGCGACCCTCGCCGAGGCCGACGCCCTGTGCGCCAAGTTCCGCATCAGCGGCGTCCCGGTCACCGACCCGGCCGGCAAGCTCCTCGGCATCGTCACCAACCGCGACATGGCCTTCGAGTCGGACCGCAGCCGTCAGGTGCGCGAGGTCATGACGCCGATGCCGCTGGTCACCGGCCAGGTCGGCATCTCCGGCACCGACGCCATGGAACTGCTGCGCCGCCACAAGATCGAGAAGCTTCCCCTCGTCGACGAGGTGGGCGTCCTCAAGGGCCTGATCACCGTCAAGGACTTCGTCAAGGCGGAGAAGTACCCCAACGCCGCCAAGGACTCCGAGGGCCGCCTGCTCGTCGGTGCCGCCGTCGGCGCCAGCCCCGAGGCCCTGGAGCGCGCCCAGGCGCTCGCCGAGGCCGGGGTGGACTTCCTGGTCGTCGACACCTCGCACGGCCACAACAGCAACGCCCTCAGCTGGATGTCGAAGATCAAATCCAGCGTCGGCGTCGACGTGATCGGCGGCAACGTCGCCACCCGTGACGGCGCCCAGGCACTGATCGACGCCGGTGTCGACGGCATCAAGGTCGGCGTCGGACCGGGCTCCATCTGCACCACCCGCGTGGTCGCCGGCATCGGCGTCCCGCAGGTCACCGCCATCTACGAGGCCTCCCTCGCCGCCCGTCCCGCGGGCATCCCGCTGATCGGCGACGGCGGCCTGCAGTACTCCGGCGACATCGGCAAGGCGCTCGCCGCCGGCGCCGACACCGTGATGCTCGGCTCACTCCTCGCCGGTTGCGAGGAGTCGCCCGGCGAGCTCCAGTTCATCAACGGCAAGCAGTTCAAGTCGTACCGCGGCATGGGCTCGCTCGGTGCCATGCAGTCCCGGGGCCAGGGCAGGTCGTACTCCAAGGACCGCTACTTCCAGGCCGAGGTCTCCGCGGACGACAAGCTCGTGCCCGAGGGCATCGAGGGCCAGGTGCCCTACCGCGGCCCGCTGTCCAGCGTCCTGCACCAGCTCGTCGGCGGGCTGCGCCAGACCATGGGCTACGTGGGCGCGGCCACCATCGACGAGATGGAGTCCAAGGGCCGCTTCGTGCGGATCACCTCGGCGGGTCTGAAGGAGTCGCACCCGCACGACATCCAGATGACGGTCGAGGCGCCGAACTACAGCCGTAAGTAGGCCTCAGTCCTCGATGGGCGGTCCCGGGAGCATCCGGGGCCGCCCTCGCCGTACCCGTCGGGGATACTGGAAGGCGCTGCAACGCATCAGGGAAAGGCCACACATCGTGACTGAGATCGAGATCGGGCGCGGCAAGCGCGGCCGCCGGGCGTACGCCTTCGACGACATCGCCGTCGTCCCCAGCCGTCGTACGCGCGACCCGAAGGAGGTCTCGATCGCCTGGCAGATCGACGCCTACCGCTTCGAGCTGCCGTTCCTGGCCGCCCCCATGGACTCGGTCGTCTCCCCGGCCACCGCGATCCGCATCGGCGAGCTCGGCGGCCTGGGCGTGCTGAACCTCGAAGGTCTGTGGACGCGGTACGAGGACCCACAGCCGCTGCTCGACGAGATCGCCGGGCTGGACGTGGACAACGCCACCCGGCGCCTCCAGGAGATCTACACCGCCCCCATCAAGGAGGAGCTGATCGGGCAGCGCATCAAGGAGGTGCGCGACTCGGGCGTGATCACGGCGGCCGCGCTCTCCCCGCAGCGCACCGCCGAGTTCTCCAAGGCGGTCGTGGACGCGGGCGTGGACATCTTCGTCATCCGCGGTACGACGGTCTCGGCGGAGCACGTCTCCGGTTCGCACGAGCCGCTGAACCTGAAGCAGTTCATCTACGAGCTCGACGTCCCGGTGATCGTCGGCGGCTGCGCCACGTACACCGCGGCCCTGCACCTGATGCGCACCGGCGCGGCGGGCGTCCTGGTCGGCTTCGGCGGCGGCGCGGCGCACACCACGCGCAACGTGCTGGGTATCCAGGTCCCGATGGCGACCGCGGTCGCGGACGTCGCCGCTGCCCGGCGTGACTACATGGACGAGTCCGGCGGCCGGTACGTGCACGTGATCGCCGACGGCGGTGTCGGCTGGTCCGGCGACCTCCCCAAGGCGATCGCCTGCGGCGCGGACGCGGTGATGATGGGCTCCCCGCTCGCCCGCGCGACGGACGCGCCGGGTCGTGGCCACCACTGGGGCATGGAGGCCGTGAACGAGGAGCTGCCGCGCGGCAAGAAGGTCGACCTCGGCACGGTCGGCACCATCGAGGAGGTCCTGACGGGCCCGTCGCACATCCCGGACGGCTCGATGAACTTCTTCGGCGCGCTGAAGCGGGCGATGGCCACGACCGGCTACAGCGAGCTGAAGGAGTTCCAGCGCGTCGAGGTGACGGTCGCGGACTCGCAGCACAAGCGGTAGCGGCAGGGCTTACGGCGGCTTGAGGGCCGGTCATCCCGGGTTGGGGTGGCCGGCCCTTTGCGTGCCCTGGGGCTTCGCGAGGCGGACGGCGCGTGGGGTGGTGCGGGGGCGCGCGGTTGCGTTCGGGACGGAAACGGGCTGGTCAGCCGGGTCGGGGGCGATAGCGTCCGTGTCGGCGCCCCAGTCTTCTGGAGCGCCCCCTTCCAAGGATTTGGTTCCGGACCCCGCTCCTCGGGGCCCGGCCCGATGTCCGACGAACCGTCTCACCGGGCCACTGGGCGGTGTCGTGGAAGGGGGCGCCGATGGGTCGCCACCGTAAGCCCACCCGCTGGGACCGGATCCGTCTTCGGATGGTGAAGTGCCGGAGGAGGTGGATCTTGCGGATTTTCGGATGGTGAGCGGCCGCCCCCAAGTCGACTAGGGGCGGACACTCCGTGAACCATCCAGGAGCCTGCCGCAGCGGTCACTGCGGTGGGCTCCACCCGGTGGGTGTGAAGGTGAGCGGTCGCCCCCAAAGGACATAGGGGCGGACACTCCGTGATCCATCCAGGAGCCTGCCGCAGTAGCCACTGCGACCGACCCCACCTGTCTCCGTAAGGTACCCGTGCCGCCCCCTGCGTGCCACCAGCCCAGGAGCCCGCCACACCCGCGCGCCCCCCTTCACAACCGATGCGCCGCCCCTTCGCCGGGCACCGGCAGCGTCAGTGCGCCGCCTTCTTGGCGCCGGTGAAGGCGACGTACGCGGCGATCGCGAAGAACACGAACGTCAGCGGGTCGGCGTCCGCCTTCCAGGCCTCCTGGAGGATGTCGAAGTGCTGGAAGAAGAGTTCGCTGAAGCTCAGCGGGGTCTCCTTGGCACCGATCATGGCCTCGCCCACCAGCTGGCCGACGTAGACGGAGCCCAGCGACAGGACCGCGCTCACGACCGGCAGCACGGGGTTGCGGCCACCGAAACGCCCTGCGGCGAGGCCGACCAGGAAGCCGACGCCGACCGCCGCCCAGCCGATCTCGTGCTTGGTCAGGCCGATGATCGCGCCGTAGACACCGCCGGCGACCACGGCGGCGACGAAGGCGGCCAGCAGACCGAGGCCGACGTTGTTGCGCACAGGGGCGGGGGCGGGGGCGGCCCCGTACGGGACTCCCGGTGCCGGAGGCGGGGGTACGGCGCCCGGCTGCGGGGCGTACGGAGCGCCGTCGGCCGGCTGCTGCGCGTACGGGTTGCCGTCGACCGGCTGGGGCTGGGCCTGCGGCTCGGCAGGCTCGACAGGCGGCTGGGCAGGCGGTGGTGCTGACTGGCTCATGACAGAAATCCCCCCACGGGATGGAACGAGCGGAATGGTGAAGCAGAGAAGCGTGCGCACGACTGTGCGACGAGTGAGGGGAGATTAACAGGTGGGTCCGACAGAGCCACCGGCGTTTTGACGTCAGAGGCGGTGCGCCGCCCCTGTCGGTGTGGCCCCCCGCGTGTCCAGCAACAGCTGTGCCTTCACCGACAGGCCCTGGAGGTCGTACGTCCGGTGCTGCTGGAGCAGGATCGTCAGGTCCGCGTCGGCCGCCGCCTCGTAGAGGGAGTCCGCGCGGGGGACCGGACGGTCCAGGACGCTCCAGGACGGGACGTGGGGGTCGTGGTAGCTGACGGAGGCGCCGAGTTCCATCAGGCGTACGGCGACCTCCTGGGCGGGCGTGCCCTGCTGGTCGGCGAGGTCGGGCTTGTAGGTGACGCCGAGCAGGAGGACGCGGGCGCCCCGGGCGGACTTGCCGTGCTCGTTGAGGAGGGCCGCGGCGCGTTGGACGACGTAACGCGGCATCTGGTCGTTGACCTGCCGGGCGAGTTCGACCATGCGCAGGGAGCGGCCGGCGCCCCTGAAGTCCCGGGGGACCGCGTGGCCGCCGACGCCGGGGCCGGGGCGGAAGGCCTGGAAGCCGAAGGGCTTGGTCTCCGCGCATCGGATGACGTCCCAGAGGTCGACGCCGAGGTCGTGGCAGAGGACGGCCATCTCGTTGACGAGGGCGATGTTGACGTGCCGGAAGTTGGTCTCCAGGAGCTGGACCGCCTCCGCCTCGCGCGGGCCACGCGCGCGTACCACCTTGTCGGTCAGGCGCGAGTAGAAGGCCGCGGCCGACTCCGTGCACGCGGGCGTGAGGCCGCCGATCACCTTGGGGGTGGTGGCGGGCGTGAAGTCCCGGTTGCCGGGGTCCACGCGCGTGGGCGAGTACGCGAGGTGGAAGTCGCGGCCCGCGCGCAGGCCCGAACCCTTCTCGAGGAGCGGGCGCAGGAATTCCTCGGTGGTGCCCGGCGGCACGGGGGATTCCAGGATGACGGTGGTGTGCGGGCGCAGGTGGGTGCTCAGCGTGCGGGCGGCCGCCTCCACCTGGCTCAGGTCCAGACCGCCGTCCGGGCCCGCCGGGGTCGGCGCGCAGATGACCGCCGTACGGACGCGGCCGAGTTCGGCCGGGCCCGCGGCTGTCCGGAAGCCCCCCGAGAGCATCCGGCGCAGTTCGGCGGGGCTGAGGGAGCCGGCCTCGGGGCCGGTGCGGTAGCCGAGGGTGGAGATGCCGGCTGCGACAGCGGCCTGGGCCAGGGGCAGTCCGTAGGGACCGAGTCCGATCACGGCGAGATCTGCGGGCATGGCGTGGGCCGTCCTTCCCAGTAACCGAAGCGGGACAGGTGCGCAAGCCCTGTGGACTGGACGAGCGAGCGCAATGTCAGACTAGGAGTAAATATGACCGAAATACGGGATTGATTCCGTGTGTCTTCCTGTGGGGTTGTGAGCTTTGGCCTACGCAGCGGTGAAAGTTATCCACAGGCTGAGGGTGACTGGTGGCTGAAGTCGGGCAACCCGGTCAGAATTTGGGCATGGGGGATACGGACCGGGCCACTCCTCAAGGAAGATCCGGCCCGTGACGGTGACCGGTGCGATCTACAGCTGGAGGCAGCAGTGGTGAGGACAGCGACACTGGGGCCGGCGCAGCGCGCCGAGTCACTCGCAGCAATGGCCGAGCGTGAACTGGACATCCTGGTGGTGGGAGCCGGCGTGGTCGGTGCGGGTACCGCGCTCGACGCGGTAACCCGGGGCCTGTCCGTGGGGCTGGTCGAGGCGCGTGACTGGGCGTCGGGCACCTCCAGCCGCTCCAGCAAGCTGATCCACGGCGGCCTGCGCTATCTGGAGATGCTCGACTTCGCCCTCGTGCGCGAGGCGTTGAAGGAGCGCGGACTCCTGCTGGAGCGGCTCGCCCCGCATCTCGTGAAGCCCGTGCCCTTCCTGTATCCCTTGCAGCACAAGGGGTGGGAGCGGTGGTACGCCGGTTCGGGCGTCGCGCTCTACGACGCCATGTCGATGGCCCGGGGACACGGCCGGGGACTGCCCGGGCACCGGCACCTGAGCCACCGTCACGCCCTGCGTGTCGCACCCGCATTGAGGAAGGACGCCCTGGTCGGAGCGTTGCAGTACTACGACGCTCAGATGGACGACGCCCGCTTCGTGGCCACCCTCGTGCGCACGGCGACCGCCTACGGCGCCAAAACCGCCAACCGCGCACGGGTGACCGGGTTCCTGCGCGAGGGCGAGCGGGTGGTCGGGGCCCGGGTGCAGGACGTCGAGGCGGGCGGGGAGTACGAGATCCGCGCCAAGCAGGTGGTCAACGCGACCGGGGTGTGGACCGACGACACCCAGGCGATGGTCGGCGAGCGCGGACAGTTCCACGTCCGCGCCTCCAAGGGCATCCACCTCGTCGTGCCCAAGGACCGCATCCACTCCTCGACCGGACTGATCCTGCGCACCGAGAAGTCCGTGCTGTTCGTCATCCCCTGGGGCCGGCACTGGATCATCGGCACCACCGACACCGACTGGGACCTCGACAAGGCCCACCCGGCCGCGTCCAGCGCGGACATCGACTATCTGCTGGAGCATGTGAACTCGGTGCTCGCGGTGCCGCTGACCCGGGACGACGTGCAGGGCGTGTACGCGGGCCTTCGGCCTCTGCTCGCCGGTGAGTCGGACGCCACCAGCAAGCTCTCCCGCGAGCACACCGTGGCGCATCCGGTGCCGGGACTCGTCGTCGTGGCGGGCGGCAAGTACACGACCTACCGGGTGATGGCGAAGGACGCCGTCGACGAGGCGGTGCACGGGCTCGACAGCCGGGTCGCCGAATGCGTCACCGAGGACGTACCGCTGCTGGGCGCCGAGGGCTACCGGGCGCTGTGGAACGCGCGGGCGCGGATCGCGGCGCGGACCGGGCTTCATGTCGTCCGGGTCGAACATCTGCTGAATCGGTACGGCAGCCTTGCGGAGGAGGTCCTCGACCTCATCGCCTCGGACGCCACGCTGGGCGAGCCGCTACAGGCCGCCGACGACTACCTGCGCGCCGAGATCGTCTACGCCGCCTCGCACGAGGGCGCACGGCATCTGGACGATGTGCTGACCCGGCGCACCCGTATCTCCATCGAGACCTTCGACCGGGGGGTGCGCTCCGCCCGCGAGGCCGCCGAGCTGATGGCGCCGGTGCTGGGCTGGGACAAGGACCAGATCGAGCGCGAGGTCGAGCACTACGAGAAGCGGGTGGAGGCGGAGCGGGAGTCGCAGCGGCAGCCGGACGACCTGACGGCGGACGCGGCGCGGTTGGGGGCGCCGGACATCGCGCCGCTCTGAGGCCGGGCTGCGTCCGAGTACGGCTCGGCTGCCGACCGCGCTTGAGTGAGCGTCACTCGAACGAGTGTCGTGAGCCGGGATCTTCGTTCGGGACCCGCTCGTTCTACGAGGTGCGGGGGCAGAACTCGGCGGCGAGCATGGCCGGTTCGAGGTCGGGGTCCGCGATCGACGTCGTGTTCACGCGGAAGGTGAGGACGCGACGGCCGCCGACCGTGGCTGCGCTGCGCACGTAGCTGCCGGTGATGCGGCCGTTGTGCCCCCACACCGTCGTGCCGCACGGCAGCTTCACCGGGAACAGCCCCATGCCGTACAGGCCGTGTGCGGTGCGGGTGTCCGTCATCTCGTGCAGCCAGTACGGGGACAGCAGCCGGCCGCCGAGCAGTGCCGCGTAGAAGCGGTCCAGGTCGGCGAGGGTGCTCACCAGCTCGCCCGCGGCCCCGGCCACCCGCGGGTCGAGCGCGGTGACGTCGGACCCGTCGGCGGTGTAGGCACGGCCGTGCGGGGAGGGAAGAGAGGTGCGCGCACCAGGAAAGGAGGTGCCCGTCAGACGCAGCGGGACGATGATCCGCCGCTCGGCCTCGGCGGCGTAGGAGTCGCCGGTGACCTGCTGGATCACCATGCCGAGCAGGACGTAGTTGGTGTTCGAGTACGCATAGCGGCCGGGGTCGGCCGGAGGGTGGGTGAGTGCGATACGGACGGCTTGAACAGGGGTGAGGGGAACCAGGCCCAGGGTGTCCGCGGCGAAGTCGTTCAGGCCGCTGGTGTGGGTGAGCAGGGCGCGCAGGGTCAGCGCGCGGCCGTCGTTGCCCGCTCCGCGCACCAGACCGGGCAGGTGCTGCTCCACCGTGTCGGACAGCTTCAGCCGGTGTTCGGCGGCCAGTTGGAGGACGACCGTCGCGATGAAGGTCTTGGTGATGCTGCCGGCGCGGAAGTGGTCGGCGCTGCCGATTCCCGGGCCCGCCTCGGCGTAACGGCTTCCGCTCTGTTCGCGGGCCAGGAGCGCCGCGGCGGGAGCACCGCCCTGAGCCACCAGCAGCGGAAGCAGTCCGTCCGAGGGCGGGGCCGAGGGGGCCGGGGAGGCGGTCGGGGCCAGGGCGAGCAGCGCCAGGGAGACCGGCACGGCCAGTAGTGCCCGAAGTGACGGCATCGCGGATCCTCCCTTGTCAGGGCCATCATGCAGGGTCGCGGAGCGGAATCCGCACCCGGTCCACGAGGGGGTGCATGACGGGGTGCCGGAGGCGGGGCGCCGACGAGTGCGAGGGGGCGCGGGGGCTGGGTGCGGAAGGCGGGCGAGGGCGGTCGGAGTCTCCGGAGTGAGGGTTCTGTGAGCGGGCGGGAACTGTGTGTTGATGGGGGCCGACGACATGTCCGGGCCTCTGGAGGTGACGCAGCTGTGAGCGGGCGGGAACTGTGCGTTGAGGGGGCGCGTGGGCCGGCGGGACCTCTGTGCCGACATCGCCGGGGCGTGCCGTGGGCGAGGCGGAGCCAGGGGCACCCTGGGCGTCGGGCACTTGTCGGGTGAGGGACAATGGAGGCTCTGTCAGGGCGGGTTCATGAGGGGACGCATGTCGGACGCGGAGCGGGCGGGAGCATCCCGGCAGGACAAGAGCGAGCGTCTCCTCGCCGGGCGGTACCGGCTGGGAGGAGTGCTCGGCCGCGGAGGCATGGGCACGGTGTGGCGCGCCGAGGACGAGACCCTGGGCAGGACGGTGGCCGTCAAGGAACTCCGGTTCCCGTCCAGCATCGACGAGGACGAGAAGCGCCGGCTGATCACGCGCACGCTGCGTGAGGCCAAGGCGATCGCGCGGATTCGCAACACCAGCGCGGTGACCGTGTACGACGTGGTCGACGAGGACGACCGGCCGTGGATCGTGATGGAGCTCGTCGAGGGCAAGTCGCTCGCCGAGGTCATCCGGGAGGACGGGCTGCTGGAGCCCAAGCGTGCGGCGGAGGTGGGCCTCGCGATCCTCGACGTCCTCAGGTCCGCGCACCGCGAGGGCATCCTGCACCGGGACGTGAAGCCGTCCAACGTGCTGATCTCCGAGGACGGCCGGGTCGTGCTCACCGACTTCGGCATCGCCCAGGTCGAGGGCGACCCGTCCATCACCTCCACCGGCATGCTCGTCGGCGCACCCTCCTACATCTCCCCGGAGCGGGCCCGCGGGCACAAGCCGGGACCCGCCGCCGACATGTGGTCGCTCGGCGGACTGCTGTACGCGGCGGTCGAGGGCGCCCCGCCGTACGACAAGGGGTCCGCGATCGCGACGCTCACGGCGGTGATGACCGAGCCGCTGGAAGAGCCGAAGAACGCGGGTCCGCTGAGGGACGTCATCTACGGCCTGCTCACCAAGGACCCCGCCCAGCGGCTCGACGACAGTCGCGCGCGGGCCATGCTCACCGCGGTGATCCACGCGCCCGAGCCCAAGGAGGCCGAGCCGGAGCCGGCGGCTGACGCGACCCGGGTGGTGCCGTTGCCGGCGCAGCCGCAGGAGCGTGCGGGCGGCGAGCGGCTGCGCGGGGCACTGCGTTCCGTGCGGAAGGTCGCCGGGGCGGCGGCGACGTCCGCGGCCGTGTCCCTCACCAAGTCCGGGAGCGGTACGGCGGGTTCGGGCGGGGCGGGCTCGAGTGGCGGGAAGGTGCCCGCCCAGGCCTCCGAGGCTGCTTCGGCAACTCCGGCCTCCTCGTCCTCCTCGTCCTCCCCGGCGTCTTCGGCGCCTTCGAGCTCTCCGGCTTCCTCGGCGCCTTCCGCGTCTCGGGCGAAGGGCGCGGCGAGTGTGTCGTCCGCGTCCGGGGCGGCCCCGGCATCGGCTTCGACGTCTGCTACGACGTCGGCATCGAGTGGGGCGGACGGAGTCCGGGACGGGAAGACGCGGCAGGCCGACGCGGTCTCGGACGGCCGGGGTTCGGGATGGCCCGTGATGACGCCGCCGCCGGACCTGGCGCCGCGGCCGGTGCCCAGGGCGCCGCTGACCGACGTGGTGCCGCGCCGGACGCTGGTGATCATCGCGCTGGTCCTGGCGCTCGTGGTCATCGGTACCGTACTGGCGCTCACGCTCGGCGGGGATGAGGGCAGCGACGGGGCGAAGGGCGGCGGCACCAAGGTGACGGCGGGCGCGAGCGCCAGTGCCGACACCAAGGAGGACGAGAGCGGGGGCACCCGGACCGACGGGTCCACCACCGGGTCCGCGTCGTCGGAGGCGGGTGCGGGGTCTGCGAAGACGCCGAGTGCGGGGGAGAGCGGCCGGAGTTCGGGAGGGTCCTCCGGTTCGGGGGGCTCTGCCGATGACGGTGCGGTGGCCTCGACGTACAAGGGCGGCCAGGGGTACTCGATCGGGCTGCCCGCGGGGTGGAAGTTCCAGACCAGCAGCTCCGCGGGCGACCGGTTCACCGGGCTCGACGGGCAGAAGCTGCTCGTCGCCTGGACCAGCACGCCCAAGGGCGACCCGGTCGCGGACTGGGAGAGCCAGGAGCAGGGCATGCGCCGCTCGCAGTACACCAAGATCCGGATAGAGAAGGTGGATTACCGGGGCTGGAACACGGCCGACTGGGAGTTCACCTATGGGGACAGCGGGACGAAGTACCGGACGATCGACCGTGGATTCGTCGTCAACGGCCATCTCGGATATGCGTTGATGTACACCGCGAAAGCCGCGAACTGGGGCACTGAGCTGCGCAAGGACACATGGCAGACGCTCGCGCGCACCTTCGAACCGAAGTCATGAAGCGTCGCGCGGTAAACGGTCATGTGTTTGAGCCCTGATATCTGGATTCCCCTCTTTGCGGGTTGCCTCCGGCACGTATCGTGAGTGTTCGTGGACCGTCCGCATCCAGGTTCGGGTACGGAACGGGCCGCGAGGCGAACGGAATTGACCAACCGGGCGGCCGGGGGAGGCAACGTGGACGACTATGCGGGTCGGGTACTCGCCGACCGCTACCGCCTGCCGCTGCCGCCGTCCGACGAGTACGAACTCACCGAGACCCGCGCCTTCGACACCTACAGCGGGCAGGAAGTCCTGGTCAGGCAGGTCCCGTTGCCCGAGGTCGTCGAGGCGGAGGTGCTCGACGCCGAGGGACTCCCCGACGGGTTCACGGCCCGGGACCCGCAGGGGGCCCGGCGGACCTCGGGCCGGCGCGGCGCGCGCCGGCCCACCGAACCTGCCGTGCGGCGGGCCGTCGAGGCCGCGCAGGCCGCCGCCCGGATCCCCGACCATCCGCGTCTCGACCAGGTCTTCGACGTGTTCGCCGAGGGCGGTTCGCTGTGGGTCGTCAGCGAGTTGGTGGCCGCACGGTCGCTGGCGGCACTGCTCGCCGAGAAGCCGCTGACGCCCTACCGGGCGGCCGAGGTCGCCTCCGACGTGCTCATGGCGCTGCGGGTACTGCACGCGCACGGCTGGGTGCACCGCAACATCACCGCCCGCACGGTGCTGGTCTGCGACGACGGCCGGGTCATGCTCACCGGCCTCGCGGTCGGCGCGGCCGAGGAGGCACTGTGCGGCTATGACCCGGTGCCGGCCGAGGCGGGCCAATGGGGCGCCGGGGGCGGGGAGTTCGGGGCCGGGGCAAACGACGGTCCGGGCACTGGGGCCGACGGGCGTGGGGGACCTGGTGGACCTCAGGTCCCCGGGCAGTCGACGGGCCCGGCCGGTGGGCTCGGCGCCGCGGGCAGGGCCGGGGTGCCCGGCGGTGCGGGTGCCGCTCGTACGGCTGTCGGGAACGGCGGCGCCGGTGCGGCCTTCGGGCTGGGCGCCCAGGGCGCCGGGCCGGGCCCGGGTGGTGCGGTCACCTTCGGCGGAGGCGATCCCGAGGCCGCCCGGCGGGCCGCGATCGAGGCCCGGGAGGCCCGTGGGCTGCCCAGCGCCGGGGTGGAGGGGGCGAACGGCACCGGGGCGTCGGCCGAGCTCGTCCGCCGGGAGCCCGACGGCGGTACGGACATCCGGGCGGCGCGGGCCGGGGCGATCGCCGCCTACCGGGCGGGCGCACGGGCCGCGGCCCGGGTCCAGGAGGCACAGAACGGCAGGGCCGCCCTGCCCGGAGCCCGCCCGGCACCGGACGCCGACCCCGCCGCACGAACGCGCGGCGCCGACCCCGCCGTACAGACCGACGGCGGTGTGCCGCAGTCGCCGTATCCGTCGGCCAACGGCCTTGCGCAGTCCCCGTATCCGGCCGTGGGCGGTGTCGAGCAGGCGCCCGGTGGTGGGGCTCAGGGGCGGACAGCGGACCCCTATGGAGTGCGCCCCGCTCCCTGGCACGGTGCTGTGCCGCGTGGTGGGGGTGCGGTGCCCGTCGACGAGGTGCCCGCTCTTGGCGCCGTGCCCGCCGTTGATCAGGCGTCCGCGCCCACCCGCTGGGAGGACCTCCCGCCCACCGATGCCCCCGCCCGCCGCGGGCCCGCCACCGCGCTCGCCGCCGAGCGGGCGCGGCAGGCCCGGATGGCCGTGGTGGGGCCCGTCACCGAGCGATGGGCGCCCGAGCAGGCCGGGCCGGTGCACGAGAACTGGCAGCTGGCCGCGCCCATCGGACCGGCGACCGATCTGTGGGCGCTCGGGGCGTTGCTGTTCCGGGCCGTCCAGGGGCACGCGCCCTATCCCGAGGAGTCGACGGCCGAGCTGGTGCAGTTGGTGTGCGCCGAGCCGCCCGCCTTCGCGGAGGAGTGCGGACCGCTGAGGCCGGTCGTGGAGTCGCTGTTGCGGCAGGACCCGACCGAGCGGCTGGACTTCGAGGAACTGCGCGGCTGGCTGCGGTCGCTGGTGCGGTCCGCGCCCGAGCCGGAGGCCGGCGCCCATGTGGTCGCCGCTCCGCCCGTGGACGCGAGCCGGCTGCCGATCGTGCGGCGCCGGGGCGAGTTGGTGCGCAGGCGGCGCGCCGGGCTGCCCGCCACGCACGGACGGCACAAGCGGGGCCGGCAGGAGACCGCGGCTTCACCGCGCCGTCTCGGCCGCAATCTGCTGCTGGTCATCCTGCTGGTGATGGCCGCGGCGATCGCGTACGCCATGTACTTCATGCCGAAGGCGGACCCGGACGACAAGGGCGCCGCCCAGGAGACGGGTTCCACCAGTCAGGCCGGTCCGGCGCAGTCCCCGGAGGCCGGCGGTGAGCCCCGGCCGGAGCCGACCACCACCCCCGAACCGTCACAGTCCAGCGGTGCCGCCGAGACCCAGACCGCCGGGCCCGAGGTCGCCGACGGGTTCACCCTGCGCACGGACGCCGAGGGCTTCAAGGTCGCCGTGGCGGGCGGCTGGGACCGCACCCCGAGGAACGGCCGCGGTCAGGTGGTCTACTCCCAGGGCGACTTCGAGCTGATCGTCGTCCCCGGGCGGGACACCGCGGCCGCGAACGGCGGCGATCCGATGGTCTACCAGCGCGAGAAGGAGCCCGAACTCCAGCCGTACCGCGACTCCAGCTGGGCCACCGCCACCGGGCTGAAGTCGATCCAGGTGGGCACCAGGAGCATGGCCGAGGGGCAGTTCACCTGGACCGCCGACGACGGACGCGAGCTGTACGTGCGCAATGTCGCGATCCTGATCGGCGGGAAGTACCACGTGGTGCAGGTGCGCGGC
This sequence comes from Streptomyces sp. NPDC005402, assembly GCF_040606575.1. Classification (NCBI taxonomy): domain Bacteria; kingdom Bacillati; phylum Actinomycetota; class Actinomycetes; order Kitasatosporales; family Streptomycetaceae; genus Streptomyces; species Streptomyces sp. NPDC005402. The sequence continues at coordinate 196,501 of NZ_JBEXFB010000003.1, read as the reverse complement.
CCGGAGGCGGAGCGGGACGAGGTCACCCGGCTGTACGAGCAGGCGTCGGCCACGTACCAGGTGACCGGCTGACGGACGCCGTAGCGGCGGCTCGGGTTCACTCGTACTTCGCGGAAGCGACAACCGTCACAGTGAGGTCTCCTTGACGCCCCCCTGGTTCCCCTCGGCGCGGGCCGGTCCTTAGTCTGACTGCGTCAAGAGCATTGCGGGGAAACGTGAATCAGATGCAGGGCCTGCTCCTCGCGGGGCGCTACCGGCTCGCCGACCCGATAGGCAAGGGCGGCATGGGCCGGGTCTGGCGTGCCCACGACGAGGTGCTGCACCGGGCCGTGGCGATCAAGGAGCTGACCGCCGCGCTCTACGTTTCCGAGAGCGACCAGGCCGTTCTGCTCGCCCGTACCCGCGCCGAGGCCCGCGCGGCCGCCCGGATCAACCACTCGGCCGTCGTCACCGTGCACGACGTGCTCGACCACGACGGCCGGCCCTGGATCGTGATGGAGCTGGTCGAGGGCCGCTCGCTGGCCGACGCCGTCAAGGAGGACGGCCGCATCGAGGCGCGTGAGGCGGCCCGGATCGGACTGTGGGTGCTGCGGGCCCTGCGCGCCGCGCACACCGCCGGGGTCCTGCACAGGGATGTGAAACCCGGCAACGTCCTCCTCGCGCGGGACGGCCGCGTCCTGCTCACCGACTTCGGGATCGCCCAGATCGAGGGCGACACCACCATCACCCGCACCGGAGAGGTCGTCGGCTCGGTCGACTACCTCGCCCCCGAGCGGGTCCGCGGCGCCGACCCCGGCCCGTCCGCCGACCTGTGGGCGCTCGGTGCCACGCTGTACACGGCGGTCGAGGGACGGTCGCCGTTCCGCCGTACGACCCCGCTGACCACCATGCAGGCCGTCGTCGACGAGGAGCCCGCCGAGCCGCTGAGCGCCGGCCCGCTCGGGCCCGTCATCGCCGCCCTGCTGCGCAAGGATCCCGCCGTGCGGCCCGGCGCGGCCGAGGCGGAGCAGATGCTCGCCGAGGCGGCGGAGGGGCGGCGGCCGAGCGCGGCACAGGCGTATGTGCCGACGCAACATGTGGGTTCCCACCATGAGCCGGGGACGCACCGCGGATCCCACGGTGGGCTCGGCACGCCGACCACGGGCACGCCGGTCAGCGGAACGTCGTACCCCTCGGCCTCCGGGCCGTCGTACTCATCGGGCCCCGGCCCGACGTACCACTCGGGCGCCCTGTACGGCCAGGCCGCCTCCTCCACGGTCATCGGCCCCCCGCACCACACCGGCACGACCCAGGCCGCTCCGCCCAGGCGACGCCGGCTGCGTTCCGTCGCGCTCGTGGTCGCGCTCGCCGCGGTCGTCAGTGCCGGGACCGCGGTCGCCCTGCAGAAGTGGGACGAAGGGCGGGACAAGGGCGGCAGCTCCACCTCGGAGAGCAGCTCGCCGAGCCCCACGCCGAGCCCGGCCACGGGTGGGATTCCGGCCGGTTGGGTTCCCTACAACGACCCCGTGGGCTTCAGCGTCTATCTCCCCAAGGGCTGGAAGCGTTCGGTCTTCGGAACCCCCGCCGACGGCCTGACCCAGATCGACTACTCGCCGGACCAGGGCAAGCACTTCGTCCGGATCGCCGTCGACACCTCGCCCGACTTCTTCGATCCGCTCGCCCACCAGCACAGCCTGGAGGAGCAGATCCAGGACCTCAAGGACTACCACCGCGTCGGCATGGTCAGGAACACCTACCGGGACCGGCCGGGCGCCCGCTGGGAGTACACCTGGACCGCGCTCGCGAAGGACATCGCCTTCCCCGGGCCGCGCCGGGCCGTGGAGGAGACGTACATGTCCCCGGCCGGTGCCGAGTACGCGATCTACATGTCGGCGCCCGCGGAGAGCTGGCCGACCACCAGCAAGCAGTTCGCGGCGGTGCTCAAGGGCTGGAAAGAGCCGAACAGCTGACGGAGTTGGCCGGTCACCGTCCCGGAGCGCATCCGTCCGCTGCGGCATGATGGGGCGCATGGGGACCGAGGGGGACACCTTCCGTGTGATCGCGGGCCGCTACCGCCTGGAGGCGAGGATCGGGCGCGGCGGCATGGGCGTGGTGTGGCGGGCGACCGACCAGCTGCTCGGCCGGCAGGTCGCCGTCAAGGAGATCCCTCTCGACGAGACACTCTCCGCCGAGGACGCCCGGCTCCAGCGCGACCGCACCCTGCGCGAGGCCGGCGCGGTCGCCCGGCTCAGCCACCCGCACATCATGGTCGTCCACGACGTCGTCGAGCAGGACGAACGGCCGTACATCGTCATGGAGTTGATCGACGGCGGCTCCCTCGCCGACCGGATCTCCGCGCACGGCCCGGTCGACGCCGCCGAGGCCGCCCGGATCGGCGCCGACCTGCTGAGCGCCCTGCGCGCGGCGCACGCGGCCGGGGTGCTGCACCGGGACATCAAGCCCGCCAACGTCCTCGTCGAGTCCGGCACCGGGCGGGTCGTGCTCACCGACTTCGGCATCGCCCAGGTCGCGGGCGCCACCACCCTCACCGAGACCGGCTCCTTCGTCGGCTCGCCCGAGTACACCGCGCCCGAGCGGATGTCCGGGGCCAGGACCGGCCCGGAGGCCGACCTGTGGTCCCTGGGCGCGCTGCTGTGCACGGCCCTCAGCGGTGAATCGCCCTTCCGGCGCGACTCGTTGGGCGGCATCCTGCACGCCGTCGTCATCGACGAGATCCGGCCGCCCGCGCAAGCAGGGCCCCTCCTTCCGGTCGTACGCGGCCTGCTGGAGCGGGATCCCGAGCGGCGGCTGGACGCGGTGGAGGCGGAGCGGATGCTGCGGGCCTTCCTGGAGACGGGCCGTACGCCGCCGCGCCGGGCACCCGAGCGGGCGTACACGCCGACCCAGCGGGATGTTCCGCTACGGCGGTCCGCGGCGCCGGAGCGGTCGGGGAGCGGTGGGCTCATGGCGCGGGCGCGGTCGAGGCGGGGCGTGCTCACGGCGGCGCTGCTGGTCGCCGTGATGGCGGGAGCGGGGGTGTCGGCGGCGTTGCTGTTGACGGACCGGGGCGGGCGGGACGGGCGTACGGCGGCCGGTACGTCGGCGCCCGGGACGCCTGCGAGCAGCTCCACCACCACCGCCGCGCCCGCACCCACCGCGACCCTGCCCTCCGCCCCCTCCGGTTACCGCGTCGCCGAGGACCCCGCCGGGTTCGCGCTCGCCGTGCCCGACGGGTTCACCCGGGAGCCGCAGGGGGAGCGGGTCTTCTACCTGTCGTCCGGCGACACCTTCCGCCTCGGCGTCAAGGTCACCGATCCCCCACCCGGCGGCCCGCTGGGCGTGATGCGGCGCGCGGCCGCCAAGGGCCCGGAGGCCAACCCCGGTTACCGCGACGGCCGGGTCACCTCGCTCACGCACCGCGGACACCCCGCCGCGTTCTGGGAGTTCACCTGGGACGGCTTCAGCGCGGCCGAGGGCGCCCGGCACACCTACGACGTGTGCTGGGAGGAGAACGGGCGGCTGTACGACGTGTGGGTGTCGGCGCCGGTCGGGAAGGTGCGGGAGGCCAAGGAGCACTTCGACGTGGCGGTCGACACGTTCACGGTGCCGTAGGGAGTGGAGATACGTCACGGGTGTGTGACCGGAATGCATCACCTCTGGATGCCTGTGTGCCTGGCGCGATATGGATGAACCCATGAGCAGCAGCGGGGGAGTCGGCCACGAGTCCGACGAGACGACGAGTTATGTTCTGCAACCTCCCAGGCCCCCTCAACCGGAGCCGGGCATCGGCCGGCTCGTCGCGGGCCGTTACCGGCTGCTGGCCAAGCTTGGGCACGGTGGCATGGGTACGGTGTGGCGGGCCAAGGACGAGACGGTGGACCGCGAGGTGGCCGTCAAGGAACCCCGCGTCCCGGACCACCTTCCCGAACGCGAACGAGGAAACGCCTTCGAGCGGATGCGTCGGGAGGCACGGGCCGCGGCCCGGCTCGACCATCCCGGTGTCGTGAACGTGCACGACGTGGCGGTCGTGGACGGCCGGCCGTGGATCGTGATGGAGCTGGTGCGGGGCCGTTCGCTGGGCGACGCGTTGCAGGAGGGCACCCTCGGGGCGCGGGAAGCGGCGAGAATCGGCCTCGAGGTGCTCGGTGCGCTGGAGGCCGCACACGCGGCGGGCATCCTGCACAGGGATGTGAAACCGGACAACGTCCTGCTCGGCCGCTACGACCGGGTCGTCCTCACCGACTTCGGCATAGCCCAGATCGAGGGCGAGACCAACCTGACCGACACCGGCGGCTTCGTCGGCTCGCCCGAGTTCATCGCCCCCGAGCGGGTGCTGGGCCAGCGTCCCGGCCCCGCCTCGGACCTCTGGTCCCTCGGCGTGGTCCTGTACGCGGCGACGGAGGGCGTCTCGCCGTTCCGCCGCAGCAACACCCCCGCCACCCTCCAGTCCGTCCTCAACGCCACGCCCGCCCCGCCCGCCGCGGCGCACGGCCCGCTCGCCGACGCCATCAACGGCCTCCTGCAGAAGGACCCGGCGCGGCGTCCGAACGCGGCGCAGGTCAGGGCGCTCCTGGAGGCCACCGCCAACCCGCCCGCCCCGGAGCCCACGCAGATCGTGCGGACCGTCGAGGTGCCGGCGGCCGGCGGTTTCCGGCCGGGCCGCAAGGCGTGGCTCGGGCTCGGCGCGGCGGTCGTCGCGGCCGCGGTGGCGGCGTATCTGGTGATCGCCGACCCGTTCGCCGGGCCGCTGCCGGACGGCTGGACGAAGAAGCACACCAAGGACGTCGCCGCGACGCTGGCGGTGCCCGCGGACTACCAGCCCACCACGCCCGACCGGAAGACGGACAAGACCCACTGGATCACGTACTCCGACTACAGCGGCAGCATCTGGATCGGCCTGCGGCTGGAGCGGAGAGCCGAGGACACCGCGCACAACATCGCGGGCTCCGCCGCGGCCGAGATGTACGACGACGACACCAGGTTCAAGGAGAACGGCGAGTACGACCTCAGCATGCCGGACACCGCCAGGACCCGGCCCGAGGACCGGACGTACCAGGGCCGGAAGGCCGCAGGGAACACCGTCACGTACACCACCACCGACAGCCAGCACCCCCTCCCGCGCGAACTCCAGATCTTCTACTACCGCACCTCCGGCGGCGACATGTACAAGCTCACCGTCAGCTATCCGGGCAAGGGGGACTTCACGGGCCGGGGGCGCGAGGTGGCACGGGCGGCGATCGCGAATCTCGGGGTGGACAGACTCTGAGGGCGGTGCGGTCGCGCGGAACCGGGTTGTCCGAGGCGGGTCGGCCGCACCCTCGCCACCGGTGCCCGGCCCTGCCGACGTCGGGTGCCTGAGCCTGCCGCTTAGACAAGGGCATGACGCGCACGGTACTCATGTGCCATGAGTGAAGACGGCGAACACTCGCCCGACGGACGTCTGATCGGTGGGCGGTACCGGCTCGCCGAGCGGATCGGCTCCGGGGTGAACGGCACCGTATGGCGGGCCTTCGACGAGCAGGGCGGGCGGTACGTCGCCGTCAAGGAGCCTCGTCTGACCGGGGATCCGGAGGACGAGGAACGGCAGCGGGCCGTGCACCGGGTGGCGCATGAGGCGCGGGCCGCGGCACGGGTCGACCATCCGGCAGCCGTCGCCATCCATGACGTCCTCCTCGACGACGAACTGCCCTGGATCGTCATGGAGTTGGTGGAGGGGGAGTCGCTGGACGCGGCGCTCGCCGGGCGTGGGCCACTGCCCGCGGCCGAGGCCGCTCGCATCGGGCTCGCCGTCCTCGGCGCGCTCCACGCCGCCCACGGCGTCGGCATCGTCCACCGGGATCTCAAGCCGGCCAACGTGCTCCTCGAAGCCGCGAGCGGGCGGGTGGTGGTGACCGACTTCGGGATCGGCGGCGCGGGGCCCGCCGACGGCCGGGAGACCTCGGCCGGGTTCGTCGCCCCGGAGTGCGCGTCGGGCCCCGGTGCGGGGCCGGCTTCCGATCTGTGGTCGCTCGGGGCGGTGCTCAGGGTGGCCGTGGCTGACGCTCCGTCCGGTCCGCTGGGGCCGCTGCTGGAGCGACTCCTCGTCCCCGAGCCGGAGGAGCGGCCGACGGCGGAGGAGGCCGCCCGGGTGCTGGCCGAGGCCGCCGGGGCGAACTCGCCGGAGTGGGCCCGGGAGGCGGCCGCGCCGGGTGCGGGACAGGGCTCAGGCAGTGAGGCCGCGCCGGCGCGGTCCGCGCTCCCCGCAGCCGACCGCCACGACCCGTCCGCCCGTCCGCCGACCACCCCGGAGCCCCGGCGCCTCACCGCCCTGTCCGCCCTCGGTCTCCTCCTGCAGAAAAAACCGGAGCGTGGCTGACCGGCGCAGATCATCGCCGTACAACTCCCTGATCAGCGCATTCCCTGCCAGCCATCACTGGCGATGTGCGCGTACTCCGTGAACGCCCGTTACCGACGGGTACCCAAAGCCCCCGCTGCCGCATACCCTGCGGCTCATGACGGACGCGCAGGCCCCGGCCAAGACCGGCACGAACCCCCTCGCCCCCGCCCCGGAGGGCGCCCGTACCGCGGCCGACGTGGTCACCCCGGAGCTGGTCGCCCAGCTCACCAAGGGGGTGACCGGGTCCGGCCGCACCGCCAACCACACGCCGTTCACCGGCGAGAAGCTGGCCGACCTGCCCGAGTCCACCCCCGAGGACGTGGAGAAGGCCTTCGAGGCGGCCCGCCGGGCGCAGACGGTGTGGGAGCAGACCCCCGTACGGCAGCGCGCGGCCGTCCTGCTCCGCTTCCACGACCTGATCCTGGAGCGCCAGGCCGAGGTCCTCGACCTCATCCAGCTGGAGACCGGCAAGGCCCGCCTGCACGCGCATGAGGAAGTACAGGCGGTCGCCGTGGCGGCGCGGCACTACGGCCGCAAGGCGCCCGCCTACCTGAGGCCCAAGCGGCACACCGGTGCCGTGCCCACCCTCACCAAGGTCACCGAGCTGCGCCATCCGCGCGGGGTCGTCGGCCAGATAGCCCCCTGGAACTATCCCCTCGAACTCTCCGTCGGCGACGCGCTCCCCGCCTTCGTCGCGGGCAACGCCGTCGTGATGAAGCCGGACACCGAGACCTGCCTGACCGCGCTGTGGGCGCGCGACCTGCTCGTCGAGGCCGGGCTGCCCGCCGAGGTCTTCCAGGTCGTCCTCGGTGAGGGCCCCGTCGTCGGCCCCGAGGTCGTCCGGCACGCCGACTACGTCTCCTTCACCGGCTCCACCCGCACCGGCCGCGAGGTCGCCCAGGGCGCCGCCGCCCGTCTGGTCGGCGTCTCCCTCGAACTCGGCGGCAAGAACGCCATGCTGGTCCTTCAGGACGCGGACATCGAGAAGGCCGCCGCCGGTGCCGTCCGCGCCTGCTTCTCCTCCGCCGGCCAACTCTGCATCTCCATCGAGCGGTTGTACGTCCACGAGTCGATCGCGGACGCCTTCCTGGAGCGCTTCGCCGCCCGCACCAGGGCCATGCGGCTCGGCACGTCCCTCGCCTACGGCGCCGACATGGGCTCCCTGGTCGGGGAGCGGCAGCTGGAGACCGTGACCCGGCATGTCGAGGAGGCCGTCTCCAAGGGAGCGAAGGTCGTCGCCGGTGGCGTGGCCCGCCCGGACATCGGCCCCTACTTCTTCGAGCCGACCATCCTCGACGGCGTCACCGAGCCGATGGCCGTGTGCGCCGAGGAGACCTTCGGCCCGGTCGTCTCCCTCTACCGCTTCAAGACCGAGGACGAGGCGGTCGAGCTCGCCAACTCCACGCCGTACGGGCTGAACTCGTCGGTGTGGACGAAGGACGGCAAGCGGGGCCGTGCGATCGCCTCCCGGGTCCGGGCCGGCACCGTCAACGTCAACGAGGGCTACGCCTCCGCCTATGGCAGCGTCCAGTCCCCGATGGGCGGCATGAAGGACTCCGGCCTCGGCCGCCGCCACGGCTCCGAGGGCATCCTCAAGTACACCGAGGCCCAGACCATCGCCCAGCAGCGGCTGCTGCCGATGGCGCCCTCGCTGGGGATGGACGACGAGAAGTACGCCCAGTTCATGAGCCGGAGCCTGAAGGCGATGAAGGCGTTCCGCTTCAAGTAGCAGCGCCCGTTCCGAACGACGTTCTCAACGAGGAGAGCACGTGCCACAGGACACCTACGACTACGACGTCATCGTCGTCGGCTCCGGCTTCGGCGGCAGCGTCACCGCCCTTCGCCTCACCGAGAAGGGCTACCGCGTAGGTGTCCTGGAGGCCGGCCGCCGCTTCACCCGGGAGACGCTCCCCAGGAACTCCTGGGACCTGAAGAACTACCTCTGGGCGCCGAAACTCGGCATGTACGGCATCCAGCGCATCCACCTCCTGGGCAACGTCATGGTCCTCGCGGGAGCGGGCGTCGGCGGCGGCTCCCTCAACTACGCCAACACCCTCTACGTCCCCCCGAAGCCCTTCTTCGAGGACCCGCAGTGGCGTGACATCACCGACTGGCAGGAGGAGCTCGCGCCGTACTACGACCAGGCCCGGCGCATGCTCGGCGTACGGCTCAACCCGACGATGACCCCCTCCGACGTCCACCTGAAGGCGGCCGCCGAACGGATGGGCGTCGGCGACACCTTCCACATGGCCCCGGTCGGAGTCTTCTTCGGCGACGGCGAGGACGCCGGGGGCAGGAGCAAGGCGGCCCCCGGCGAGCAGGTCGAGGACCCCTACTTCGGCGGCGCGGGCCCCGCCCGCAAGGCCTGCGTCGAGTGCGGCGAGTGCATGACCGGCTGCCGGCACGGCGCCAAGAACACCCTGAACGAGAACTACCTCCACCTCGCCGAGAAGGCGGGCGCGGTCGTCCACCCGCTGACCACCGTCGTGTCGGTCACGGACGACTCCCAGGGCGGCTACGCGATCGCGACCCTGCCCACGGACCGGAAGAAGAGTGAGGGCAAGGTCTTCAAGGCCCGCAAGGTCGTCATCGCCGCCGGCACCTACGGCACCCAGACCCTCCTGCACCGCATGAAGGCGGGCGGCCAACTGCCGTACATCTCGGAGAGGTTGGGCGAGCTCACCCGCACCAACTCCGAGGCCCTGGTCGGCGCCCAGACCGACAACCGCCGCTACCGCAGGGCGACCGGTGTGCCCAAGGTCGACTTCACCCAGGGCGTCGCCATCACCTCGTCCATCCACCCGGACGAGAACACCCACATCGAGCCGGTCCGCTACGGCAAGGGCTCCAACTCGATGGGCGGCCTGTCGATCCTGCAGGTGCCGTACGCCGAGGGTTCGTCGCGGGTCATGGCCTGGCTGGCGAACGCCGCGAAGCATCCGCTCCTCGTCCTGCGCTCCCTCTCCAACCGCCGCTGGTCGGAGAAGACCATCATCGGCCTGGTCATGCAGTCGCTGGACAACTCCCTGACGACGTACCTGAAACCGGACGGCGTCGGCAAGGGACTGCTCACCGCCCGCCAGGGCCACGGCGCCCCCAACCCCAAGCAGATCAAGACCGCTTCGGAGGCCGCGTCCGCGATCGCCGCCGACATCAACGGTTTCGCCGGATCCAACGTCGGCGAGCTGATGGGCGCCCCGCTCACCGCGCACTTCCTCGGCGGCTGCCCCATCGGCTCCTCCCGCGACACCGGCGTCATCGACCCGTACCACCGGCTCTACGGCCACCCCGGGATCTCGGTCGTGGACGGCGCCGCGGTCTCCGCGAACCTCGGCGTGAACCCCTCGCTGACGATCACCGCACAGGCCGAGCGGGCGATGTCGTACTGGCCCAACAAGGGCGAGCAGGACCCACGTCCGGCGCAGGGCGAGGCCTACGTCCGTCTCGGCGCCGTCGAGCCCAAGTCGCCGGCGGTCCCGGCGGAGGCCTTCGGCGCGCTGAAGCTGCCGTTCCTGGGGATACCGGCGGTCCCGAAGAAGTCGTAGCGCCGGGAAACGGAAAAAGGCCAAAGAGAAGGACCCGCACCCCCCTCCGAGTGCGGGTCCTTCCCTTGTCCTGCGTCAAGCCGTGCTCACCGCGCTACGACTCAGGCGTGCGCGCCGGCCACACCCTTGCGGCGCTTCACCGCGAAGACCACACCGGTACCGGCGACGACGGCGAAGCCGCCGACGAGGCCGAGGACCGGCAGGGCCGAGCTCGAACCGGTCTCGGCGAGCTGGCCGTCCACGTCGACGCCGTTGACGTCGGAGATGGGGCTCTTGCCACCGGTCTGCGGCTTGGCGTCGTTCGGCTTGCCGGCGTCGGAGCCGGCCGGCAGGACCTCGAAGAAGTAGACGCCCATGTTCTCGTCGCTGGAGACCCAGCAGCCCTTGTCGTCCGAGTACTCGGCGAGACCGATGGCGATGCCGATCGCGCTCGGGACCTCACGGGCGACCTTCACCCGCAGCTGGTAGCTGAGGGAGTCGCCGCCGTCGAGGGTGAAGGCGTTGAACGCGCCGCCCTCGCCGAACTGCGTGGCCACGTCGACCCAGGCGCCGCCCTGCTTCACCTGCACGGTGACCAGGTCGTCGTAGTCCTTGTCGAAGTCCCAGTCGACCGCGCTGACGCCGACGAGGGGCTGAATGTCCTTGATCGCCTCGTCGCCGTCGTTGCTGACGTTGAACTTGAAGTTCGTCCAGCCGCTGCCTGCCACGATGCTCTCGGGCAGACCGGTCAGCGAGCTGTGCAGGTCGTCGCTGTCGCCTACGACCGGGGCGCCGTCCTCGTCGACGGGGCACTCCTCGACAGGCTCGTCGCTCTCGCTCGGGGAGGGGCTGGCGCTGGCGCTGGCCGACCCGGACGGGCTCGTGGAGGGGCTGCTGCTGGCGGTGGCCGAGCTGGACGCGCTCGTGGAGGGGCTGCTGCTCGCAGGCGTGCTCGCCGGGTCAGCCGGGGTGGTGGCCGGGTCGGCCGGGGTGCTCTCGGGGGCCGTCGGGGTGGTGTCGGCGGGCGTGCTCTCGGGCGCGGTCGGCGTGGGGGTCTCGTCCGCGAAGGCGCTCGGCGCGGCGAACAGGGCCAGCGGCGCTATCGCGGCGGTCGCGGCGGCGGCGGCCAGTGCACGGCGAAGCTTCATGAAGACCTCGGAAGTCAGGTGTGCCGCACTTCCGCGGCACGCGTCAGGGTGAGGCCTCCGCGTGTGGGGCGCGGGTGGGGCCCGTGGTTCGTGAGGTTTGATCCACGACAACGGTGAATGGTTGTGCGGGCATTCACAGAAAACTTATGTGGGCTGAGTCACACAGGGGTTCATCTTGTGAACGGACTTTCCCAGGCCCTACAACTGACCCACGTGTCAGAAGACCCCAAGATCCCCGACGACGTCTGGGAACGGTTCGTCCGGGACTCCGAGCGCGACATCCGGGACTCCGCCCCCAAGGAACCCTCCGCGCGGGCCCGCGAGGTGACGGAGCGGCTGCGGCGACAGGAAGCGCGCGGCGAACTGCCGGAGGGCTGGCGCACCGGGCCGGCCTGGCAGCAGAAGAAGAGCCGGCGCGGCCTGTGGGGCGTCCTCGGTGTCACCGTCGCGGTCGTGGTGGCCGTCGTCGCGGTGAAACCCTCGCTGGTGCCCGGCGACCCCTTCGGCGGGGAGTCCTCCTCCGGGGCCGTGTCCTCCCCGCTGCCGCAGGAGACCGCCGCGCCGACGGCCGCGCCCTCCGCCGAGGCCTCCCAGATCCCCACCCTGGACGACCCGTTCGCCGGCTCGCCCGCCAAGCGCTGGGCCGACGGTGCCGCCGGGATCGCCGTACCGAAGGCGAAGGCCGTCTCCGGCCGGTCCCAGGCGAAGGTCGAGCAGGCGCTGGAGCTGACCAAGAAGCTCCTCGTCGAGTCCAACCTCGCCCCGGCGACCCTGCGCGGCGAACGGCCCGAGGCGGCGCTCGATGTGCTGGACCCGCTGCAGAAGGACGTCCGCGGGCTCCTGGAGACCGGCCTGCGCAAGCCGGACGACAAGCACGACCCCCTGTGGATGTTCAGCCGCTTCGACCCGAAGAAGGTCCGGCCGGTCGGCGACGTCGTGAAGACCCGCGGCCGTATGACCTTCAGGGCCGGGGAGCACGCCTCCGTCGCCGTGCACGCCGACTACACCTTCGTCTACCCGGTCGTGCAGACCAACGGCTCCACCGAGGTCACCCGCACCATCATCCGCCGCGTTCTCGACGTCGAGATCTCCGACCCGGCCAAGTACCAGGTCACCCCGGGCAAGCTCACCGTCGTGAACTGGGACCAGGACATCAACAACTCGGCCTGCGAGGTGTACGACGGCTATCTGCACCCGTCGTTCAGCTCGGCCGAGACCACGGGACCGGACCCGACGGGACCGACCACGGACCCGTACGACCGCAGCAAGCCCCTCGACGCGGGCCGCGCGGAAGGCTGCGGAACCGTCTCCCGCGTCTGAACCCCGGAGCCGGGCAGGCGAAGGGCCCCGCGGGACGGAGCCGCGGGGCCCTTCTTCGTCAGCACCGACGTCAGGGCAGCGCCGGTGCCTGGGAGCGGCGCCGGGGGGTTGCGCCGCTTGCTCTGTGTGCGTCGTGCCCCTTGGTCTGGACCTCTGGCAGTAAGGTGACGCACGAATGCGGTTGTCTGCGGAGGGACTTGGGGGCTTTCTAGGCATCGTGCTGGATGGACGCGGCCTCCGCAACCGTTTGACCCAGCCTTGTGCCGGTACTTGCCCCCGCCGGCCGGCCCCGGGCGTCCCCGGAGCCGACCGTCTCTTGGGTGACCGGGCTGCTGTCCCCTGCCGTCCGGTCACTACCTGGAGCGAGGTCCCACGGCGCACGGCGTGATCCGTACACCTCATCGCTCCAGCGAGCCACGCGTGGTTCTGTCGCGCCCGCCCCTGGCTGGCACGGACACCACCCCCAACGAAGCGGTGCGCGCCGCGGTCACGCGCCGTACGGGTGAGGCGGGGCCCGAACTCAGATGCGACCGCGGCACAGTTCGAGCAGCGTCATGGCGAGGGAGGTGCCGGGCCGGCCGAGGGCCTCGCGGTAGCGGCCGAGGATCTCCATCTCGCGGGCCAGGTGGACCCGTCGGCCGCCGGAGGCGATACGGGTCTGCTGGACGACGGACGAGACGGCCATCCGTTCCTGGATCAGACCGATGATCCGGTCGTCGAGCGCGTCGATGCGCTCACGGGCGTCCGCGACGGTCGCTTCGGATGTGGTGGTCATGCGGGGCTCCTGGGTGGGGTGGATGCCCCGGAGCGGCAAGGTCCGGAAAACACGGGCGCCCCGGACCTTGTCGGCCCGGGGCGCCTGGGAAGTCGCTTGTCAGTTGCTCAAGCAGCACGACCATGGCAGCCGGCGGGCCGGGTGCCATAGGTAAAGAGGAAGGTCGTCTGCGTGAGCATGGCAGCAGTATGCCGGGCCCCGGGAGAGTGTCCAACCCGGTTCGCATCCTGAGACGAGCTCGGCCCCGAGCCGGCCCCGCGACTCCCGGTAGACTCGGTACCACACACACCTCGCTCACCGCCGGAAGGCAACCCGTGTCATCAGCGAACCCCGCCGCCGCCCCCGACACCGTCCTGGTCGTCGACTTCGGTGCGCAGTACGCCCAGCTCATCGCCCGTCGTGTCCGCGAGGCCCGGGTCTACAGCGAGATCGTGCCGAGCACCATGCCGGTCGCGGAGATGCTCGCCAAGAACCCGGCGGCGATCATCCTCTCCGGCGGCCCCTCGTCGGTGTACGCGGAGGGTGCCCCGCGCCTGGACCGCGAGCTGTTCGAGGCCGGCGTCCCGGTCTTCGGCATGTGCTACGGCTTCCAGCTGATGGCCACCACCCTCGGCGGCACCGTCGACAACACCGGCGCGCGTGAGTACGGCCGTACGCCGCTGCACGTCTCGAAGTCGGGCTCCACCCTCTTCGAGGGCACCCCCGACGAGCAGTCGGTGTGGATGTCCCACGGCGACGCCTGCTCCGCCGCCCCCGAGGGCTTCTCGGTCACGGCCTCCACGGACGTCGTCCCGGTCGCCGCCTTCGAGAACGACGAGAAGAAGCTCTACGGCGTCCAGTACCACCCCGAGGTCATGCACTCCACGCACGGCCAGCAGGTCCTGGAGCACTTCCTGTACCGGGGCGCCGGCCTGAAGCCGGACTGGACCACCGGCAACGTGATCGAGGAGCAGGTCGCCGCGATCCGCGAGCAGGTCGGCGACAGGCGCGCGATCTGCGGACTGTCCGGCGGTGTGGACTCCGCGGTGGCCGCCGCCCTGGTCGCGCGCGCCATCGGCGACCAGCTGACCTGCGTGTACGTCGACCACGGCCTGATGCGCAAGGGCGAGACCGAGCAGGTCGAGAAGGACTTCGTTGCCGCGACCGGCGTGAAGCTGGTCGTCGTCGACGCGGAGGAGCGCTTCCTGACCGCGCTCCAGGGGGTCTCCGACCCCGAGGAGAAGCGGAAGATCATCGGCCGCGAGTTCATCCGGGTCTTCGAGCAGGCGCAGGCGGAGATCATCGCGGACGAGGGTCCGGCGGTGGAGTTCCTCGTCCAGGGCACGCTCTACCCGGACGTGGTCGAGTCCGGCGGCGGCACCGGCACCGCCAACATCAAGTCCCACCACAATGTGGGCGGCCTCCCCGAGGACCTCGAGTTCCAGCTCATCGAGCCGCTGCGCAAGCTGTTCAAGGACGAGGTCCGGATGGTCGGCCAGGAGCTCGGGCTCCCGGACGAGATCGTCCAGCGCCAGCCGTTCCCCGGCCCCGGCCTCGGTATCCGCATCGTCGGCGAGGTCACCAAGGAGCGCCTGGACCTGCTGCGCGACGCCGACGCCATCGCCCGCGAGGAGCTGACCGCCGCCGGCCTCGACCGCGACATCTGGCAGTGCCCGGTGGTCCTGCTCGCGGACGTCCGCAGCGTCGGCGTCCAGGGCGACGGCCGGACCTACGGCCACCCGATCGTCCTTCGCCCGGTCTCGTCCGAGGACGCCATGACCGCCGACTGGTCGCGACTGCCGTACGACGTCCTCGCGAAGATCTCGACGCGGATCACCAACGAGGTGGCCGACGTCAACCGCGTGGTGCTCGACGTGACGTCGAAGCCGCCGGGGACGATCGAGTGGGAGTGAGCCCGCTGTGAGGCTCAGGCGCGCTTGATCGTGCGCAAGGGCTGACCGGGCTTCCAGATCTGGAGGACCAGGTGCTTCTCGTCCTCGACATAGGTGCGCACGACCTCCGTCAGCTCGGTGCGGAAGAGGTGGAACGGCTCCGGCGGTTCCACCTCTGTCACGTACGCCCTCTTGGCCTCGGCGTCCTCGACCTCGATCGCCCGCCCGGCGATCCGTACATCGCCGCCGCCCATGGACTGCCCCTCCCCGGGGTTCGCCTGGAGCGCGAACCGCGCGTCCCGGCGCAGGTCGAGGGCCTTGAGCGAGTCCGGCATCATGCCGAGCCAGAGTTCGCCGTTCAGGAAGCGGACCTCCAGGCCGGTGGTGCGCGGGGAGCCGTCCTTGCGGAGCGTGGCGAGGACGTGATGGGTGAAGGCGCCGAAGCGTGCCTCGACGGTCTTGGCCAGGTCGGGTTCCGCGGAGTTGAAAGCTGCCCAGTTCATACCGGTCAGTCTTCCGTCGATACCCGACATCTGCTGTCTGGTATCGACCGTGTGCGCCATCTTTACAAACCACCCCTGTTCTCTTGCGCTGACCGACGGTAACTTCCGCCCCGTAAAGCAACCCAGTGCTGGAGGAGCACATGCACGAGACGCCCCTCGGGCCCACTCCGCCGATGCCGCTGCCCACCGAGAAGCTGCAGTTCGCCATGCCGCCGATGCACGACTCCGTCGAGGAGGAGCGCCGGCACCGCAAGGAGCGGCTGGCCGGGGCGCTGCGGATCTTCGGCCGGCTCGGCTTCGAGGACGGGGTGTCCGGGCACATCACCGCACGCGACCCGGAGTTCACCGACTGTTTCTGGGTCAACCCCTTCGGCATGCCCTTCAAGCACGTCACCGTGAGCGACCTCGTGCTCGCCAACTCCGACGGGCAGGTGCTCGACGGCCGCTACCACGTCAACCAGGCGGCCTTCACCGTGCACTCCCAGGTGCACGCCGCCCGTCCCGACGTCGTCGCCGTCGCCCACTGCCACTCCGTGCACGGGCGGGCGCTGTCCGCCCTCGGCGAGCTCCTCGACCCGATCAGCCAGGAGAGCTGCGCTTTCTACGAGGACCACGCGCTGTACGAGGCCTACACCGGGGTCGCCGTCGACGCCGAGGAGGGCCGCCGGATCGCCGCCGCGCTCGGCTCCCGGAAGGCGCTGGTGCTGCGCAACCACGGGCTGCTGACCGTCGGGGACTCGGTGGACGCGGCGGCCTGGTGGTTCCTGTCGATGGAACGGTCCAGCCAGGTGCAGCTGCTGGCGCGGGCGGCGGGACGGCCCGTACTCATCGACCACCGGGCGGCGGTGGCGACCCGGGAGCAGCTGGGCGGGGATCTGGTGGCGTGGATCAACTACCAGCCGACGTGGCAGGACATCAGCCGCAGCGAGCCGGACCTGCTGAGCTAGAGGCCTCGCACGAGCCACAAGCCGCGCATGAGCCACAAGCCGCCTGAAGCAGAACCCCCGCATGAGCTAGAAGCCTCGCAGCACCGCGGCCTTCGTCATCGCGAACTCCTCGTCCGTGAGCACCCCGTCACGGTGCAGCTCACCCAGCTCCCGCAGCCTGCGCAGGAGGACGTCGTGATGGTCGGCAGAGGGGGGTATGGCGGCCGCGGTGAGCCGGCGGCGGTGGGCGCGTTCGTCCTCGTACGCGATGTCCCCGCGGGTGGACGGGTGCGGCAGCCGGGCCGTGACCGCCGTCGCGACGAGCGCCGTGAGCAGGTCGCGGCGCGTGCTGCCCCACAGGTCGAGGGCGTACGGGTCCTTCTCCGGCGGCAGTTTCGAGAAGGACGTCTCGCGGGTCACGAACCGCATGAAACCGTCCTCGTAACCGGAGTTGGGCAGCCACTCGACCCGGGCGAGGTCACCCACGTCGATGATCCGCGGGCCGGTCGCCCGCTTGACGCGGTCGGAGGTCTCGGCCCAGTCGATGCGGACCTGGGTGCCGTCGAAGGAGACCGTGCCGTCGGAGGAACGCACCGAGACCGGGACCGGTGGGCCGGACAGCAGATACGTCTTCGTCGGGTCCTTCGGGATCTGGTCGAGGAGGAGGGCCCGGCGGATCTCCTCGGCCACGTACTCGGCGACCCCGGCGCGGTCGACGTCCACGACCAGGCGGTACGGATCGGCCGCGTCCGGCAGGCGTCCGCCGGTCGCGTGCAGCAGCGGGTCCGCGCCCTCGCGCAGCCGCATCCGCAACCGGCCGCGCCTGCGTTCCGGCTCGAACGCCACGCCGGAAATGGCCTCCAAGGGCACCGCGACCTCGCCGTACGTCTGCCGGAACAGCGGCACGGAGCGGTGAAGTCCCGGGGTGATCCTGACCGTTGTGCCGTCGAAGACCCAGGTCCCGTCACGCTGGATGATCTCGGCCATAGGGAAATTCTCGCAGCCGGGTCAACACGGCGGGCGCCGCGTCACCCGCGCTGACCACACCTGCCGGACGCGGGTGGTGTGCCGTAGGGCACAATTCGCTGTCATCACGGGGGAGTTGTCCGGGGTTCTTCGTGGGGCGTGGGGCGCGAGAGCTTGTAGGTTCTGCGGCCGGTCGGCCGTGAGGTCATATGGGGCCAGAGGGCCAAGGGTTGTGGGAAGGCGGGCGTCGGGCGTGGCGGTGCAGGAAGCGAGACAGAGCGCGGCCGGGGGCGTGCCCGGAGGTACGCACGAGGGCGGCTGCACCTGTGGGGACTGCCCGCACGGGGCGCGGGCCGGACATCGGCGGGCGGTGGCGGAATTCCTCCTGAAGCGGGACGAGTTCGCCGCCGGGCAGGGCCTGCCCGCGGCCGTGGCGCACTCCGCGTCGGCCTCCCGGCAGTGGGTCTCGGAGGAACTGACCCAGTCCGCGGAGGCCGTGGCCGAGCGGGGGCGGGCGGAGGGTGCCGCCTGGCTCGCACGGCTGTGGCGTCGCACCGCGTACGTGGTGTGGGCCGCTGTCGTGGTGCTGCTCCTCGTCCAGGCGCTGACGGCCATCGGGGCGGGATGGACCGCGGCACGTACGGCCGGGCTGGTGGCGGCCCTCGTGGTCGCGGGTTCGCTGACCGCGGCGTCCTGGTTCCACCGGGCCCGCGGCGGGGTGCTCGCACCGGTCATCGGTGAGGACAACCGGCTGTCCACCTCGCGGGCCGTCGCGGTGGCGTGGGTGCTGTTCGTCGCCTACGCGGTGCTGGTGCTGGTGGGCCGTCTGGCCGCGGCCTCCGAGAGCGGTGAGCGGGACGCGCTGATCTCCGGGCTCGAACTGGCCCGGGGCGCGGGGGTCGTGACGGTACTGGCCGTGGTGTGCGGGATCGCTGTGCTGGTGCGGCGGGTGATCGGGCTGCGGGTCCTCGGGCAGCGGCTGCAGAAGGTACGCGCGGACCGGCCCCGCGCCGCCGACCTGCTGACGGACGACTCCGGGCGCGGCGCCTTCGCCGACATCCAGTACGTCGTGATCGGCGGGGTCGCCCTGCTGTTCGCGGCTGTGCGGCTGGCCCGGCGGCCGGATCAACTGCCGGATCTGCCCTGGGGGCTGGCGGTGGTCGTGCTGGTGTCCGCGGCCACGTATGTGGCGGGGAAGTACGCGGAGGGCGGCCGGCCGGTGATCCTGTCCGTGGTGCGGTCGCGGGAGGCCGGAGACCTGGACGGGCCCATCCGCACCGGGGACGACATCGAGATCAGGGGTGCCGGGTTCGTGCCGCCGGGGGCGCAGCGGGCGGACCGGCTGTCCCGGATGGTGGTGCGGATCGGGCCGGTGAACGTGCATGTGCCGTTGGTGCCGGTCGCCGGGGGCTTCAGCAACCCCACGGACGAGGTGCTGACCGTGCCGGTACCGGCGGATGTGGAGCCGGGACGGGTGGAGGTGCAGGTGGTGACGGCTGCCGGGGTGGAGACGAACCGGTACGCGATCGATGTGACGGATTGACATCGCATTGAGTACCGCCGCCCCGCCGTACGTATGGTCGTGTGAGGGGTCTCGGCACGCTGTTGGAGAGGCGGCTCGAAGCGATGACTCACGGTTTTCGTACGGACACGCACGCCCCCTATTACGACGAAGAACGGTCCTGGCGGGACAGCATCGGCCAGTACGCCCTACTGCCGTTGCGCATCTTCCTCGGCGTCACCTTCATCTACGCCGGCCTGGACAAGCTGACCGACAGCGCCTTCATGAAGGGCTCCGGCTCGGGCTCCATCGGCGACATGATGCGCAGCGTCCGGGATTCCTCGGCCATCCCCGCACTGGTCGACCTGTCCCTGAAGAATCCCGTCGGCTTCGGCTACGCCATCGCCTTCGGTGAACTCGCCGTCGGTATCGGCACCCTGCTCGGCATCCTCGCCCGCCTGGCGGCACTCGGCGGTGCGCTGATCTCACTCAGCCTGTGGCTGACCGTGAGCTGGGCGTCCGACCCCTACTACTACGGCAACGACCTCGCCTATCTGATGGCCTGGCTGCCCCTCGTCCTCGCGGGCGCCTCCGTGTTCTCCGTGGACGCCGCCTTGCGCGCCCGACGACGGCAGCGGGCGGGAGGTTACCGGTAGCTCCGGTCGGCGGAGCCGCCGCCGGCCGGGGAGGGGCCGTGGTCCGGTGCGAGGCTGTCCCCCCGACGCTGATCAGTGGGGCACGGGCGGCTGGGGCGTCTCGTCGACCGGCGGTGTGCTGGTACGCCGGCTGTCGCGGTGGTTGCGTACGGCCCGGGCCAGCAGCCCTATCGCGCCGGCGAGGCAGAGACCGCCGACGACCATGGGGATCACCGCGAACCACGGGGTGTCCCAGGCGTCGCCCGCGTCACCGGCGTAGGTGATGCCCGCAGCGGTCAGGAAGAGGCCGGCGACCAGTTTTCCCGGTCGGAAGTCATGACGCAGCACGGCGCACCTCCGCCTGGCCGATGCCGACCCGCAGGTCGAGGTCGAGGGTGGCGGTGTTCTTGGCGCCCGGGACCGGTTTCAGGGTGATCTCCTTGCGCTTGCCCGGTGCCACGTCCACGTCCGCCTGGTCGTCGCCCGGCAACTGGATGTCGCCCACTCCCACGTCGATGACGGCTTTCACGGTCACGTCCGGTGGCACGATCACCACCAGTCGTCCCACCCCGACGTCGGCCTGGGTCGTCGCCGCCCGGCCCTTGGTGTAGTCGACGCGGGACAGGTCCAAGGTGCCTACTCCGGTGCCTAGTTCGTAGTGCTCGCGGATGTTCTGCGTCGCCGCCGGTGTCCAGTTCGTGCGGACCCAGTGGGTGGTGATGTCCTTCGGGAGAGCGGCCGACGCGGCGAGCAGGCCCGCTGTGATGATCGCCAGAAGGATCGAACCCGCTCCGGTGCGGCCCAGGAAGGAGCTGATCGCTATACCCAGGCCCAGGACGATCAGCGCGCAGGACAGACCGGTCTGCAGGCTGGTGCCCAGGGCGTGGTCCTGCCAGGTCGCCCCGGTGCCGAGGCCGCCCGCCAACAGGGCGAGCAGGAAGACCCAGCCGCCGATCCAGCGGGGACCGCGGGGCTTCGGCGTCTGGATCCGGGCCGTGCGGATGTCCTCGCGGCGGCTCCAGGAGACGCCCCGGCCGATGTTGACGGCCGCCGCGATGTCACGATCGCGGGAGTCGCTCGGGCCCCACAGATAGCCCGTGCCGCCGACGTGGGTGCCGTCCTTGACGATGGGGTCACGCCACCAGGACGGGTAGCCGGCGGCCACCGGTGGGGCCTGGGCCTCCGGTGGAGCGTCGGCGACGGCCTGGGCGGACAGCGGATCGGGGTCGGGGGTGCCGCGGTTGCGCGACCAGTACCCGGCGCCCGCGAGGAGCAGCGAGAGGACCACGGCGAAGGTCAGCACGCCGGTGTTGCTCAGCATGGTGAGGAAGACCCCGCAGCCGACCAGGGCGAAGAGCACGCCGGTCAGGGCCTGGCCGTCCACCCGGCCGGTGAGGAGCTTGCGCACCTCGTTCTCGTCGTCGTCCTCGTACGGGACGAAGAGCCAGGCGAAGCCGTAGAAGATGAGGCCGATGCCGCCGGTCGCCGACAGCACGGTCAGCGTGATCCGGAAGATCACCGGGTCCATGTCGCACTGCCGCCCGAGTCCGGCGCACACCCCGGCGAGCAGCTTGTGCCGCCGGTCCCGCCGCAGGCGCAGGGGGGCCGGGGGCGCGTCCTCGGCGGGGGCCGTGTCCTGGAGGGTGACGGTGGGCGGGGCGGGGGCGTCGGTCGTCGTGCGGTGCCCGAGGGGTCCGGTGTGCGGGTCCGCCGGTGTGCCTCCTTCTTCTTTCCGCGTGCTCGCCCGCCCGTACGCACGCGAAGCCTCGCCGGTGTCGGCGGACGCACCCGCGCCGGGACCGGGGCCGGTGCCCGGGTCCGGGCCTCCGTCGGATCCGGCGCCCGCGGCGTGCTGGTGATCTGTCATGTGTCCATGGTGACGGGCGCGGGGGCGTGACGGGAGTCGGAACGACCCTGGCCGGACCCTGATATCGGCCCTGAGAGGGGAGAGGGAAGCGTTCGGGAGGCGCGCCGTTCGAAGATCAGGGGAGTCTCGGGGGCCAACCCTGATGCCCCCGCACCCCGGCCGTGTGACCATCGATGGCATGCCGGAAGCCGCAGCAGCGCCCCTCGTCGAACCGCGGCCGCCGCGCAAGCTCTACCGCAGCAGTGACGGACGCTGGCTGGGTGGTGTGGCGCGGGGCCTCGCCGGGCATCTCGGGCTGCCCGTGATCTGGGTGCGGCTGGTCTTCGTCGGTCTGTTCATGGCGGACGGTCTCGGCGCTTTGCTGTATGCCGCGTTCTGGTTCTTCGTGCCGCTCGGCATCGGCGGGGTCGGTGGGCAGAGGCCCCCGTCCCTGGTCGCCACCGAGACCTCCCCGGACGGCCGCCGCAGACTGGTCACCCGCCGCCCGGACAAGGGCCAGATCGTGGCCCTGCTGCTCATGGTCGTCGTGGCCATGGTCTTCGTCGGCAATGTCAAGGTCGGCAATGGAGCCAAGACCTACCTCTGGCCGGCGGTCCTGGTCGGCGCGGGCGTGGCCCTGGTCTGGCGCCAGGCGGACAACGCCCGCCGGGCCCGCTGGATGGAGGTGGGCCGTCGACGGCGCACCCTGACGCTGCTGCGGGCCGCGGGCGGTGTCCTGCTCGTCACCGCCGGTGTCTCCGGGATCTTCGTCCTGCAGGGTTCCGCCGCCCACCTCGGCTCCGTCCTCCAGGCGGCGCTCGCGGTCCTCGTCGGGATAACGCTCCTCGCGGGGCCGTATCTCGTCCGCATGACCCAGGACCTCTCCGAGGAGCGCCTGATGCGTATCCGTGCCCAGGAGCGCGCGGAGGTCGCGGCCCACGTCCACGACTCGGTGCTGCACACCCTGACCCTGATCCAGCGCAACGCGGAGAACGCGAACGAGGTGCGCCGCCTCGCCCGCGCCCAGGAGCGCGACCTGCGCACCTGGCTGTACAAACCCGAGGGCACCGGCAAGGACGAGGCCGACGAACCCACCGACCTCGCCGACGCCGTGCGGCGCAACGCCGCCGAGGTCGAGGACCAGCACGGCGTCCCCATAGAGGTGGTCGTCGTCGGCGACTGCCCGCTCGACGAGAGAACCGGTGCGCAGATGCAGGCCGCGCGTGAGGCGATGGTCAACGCCGCCAAGTACGGTGGCGAGGGCGGCGCCGTACAGGTCTACGCCGAAGTCGAGGGCAGGACGGTCTTCGTGTCCGTCCGGGACCGCGGCCCCGGCTTCGACCTCGACTCGATACCCGCCGACCGGATGGGTGTCAGAGAATCGATCATCGGCCGCATGGAGCGCCATGGCGGCACGGCCCGGCTGCGGGCGGTGCCGGGCGGCGGCACGGAGGTCGAGCTGGAGATGGAGAGGGCGGAGAAGACGTCATGAGCGACGAGGCGAACGGCACGGCGGAGGTCACCGGGGGCGCGGACGGGCGCCGGGTGCGCGTGGTCCTCGTCGACGACCACCGCATGTTCCGTACGGGGGTCCAGGCCGAGATCGGCCGGACCGAGGAGACCGGCGTCGAGGTGGTCGGGGAGGCCGCCGACGTCGACCAGGCCGTCACCGTCATCACCGCGACCCGTCCCGAGGTCGTCCTCCTCGACGTCCATCTCCCGGGCGGCGGCGGGGTCGAGGTGCTGCGCCGGTGCGCCCCGTTGATGGCCGACGCCGAGCAGCCCGTCCGCTTCCTCGCCCTGTCCGTCTCGGACGCGGCAGAGGACGTGATCGGAGTGATCCGGGGCGGAGCACGCGGCTATGTGACGAAGACGATCACCGGCACGGACCTTGTCGACTCCGTCTTCCGCGTCCAGGAGGGCGACGCCGTCTTCTCGCCGCGCCTGGCCGGTTTCGTCCTGGACGCCTTCGCCTCCACCGACGCCCCGCCGGTCGACGAGGACATGGACCGTCTCACGCAGCGCGAGCGCGAGGTGCTGAGGCTCATCGCGCGCGGTTACGCGTACAAGGAGATCGCCAAGCAGCTGTTCATCTCGGTGAAGACGGTCGAGTCCCATGTCTCGGCGGTGCTGCGGAAGCTGCAGCTGTCGAACCGTCACGAGCTGACCCGGTGGGCCACGGCGCGCCGACTGGTCTGACGCACACGACCACGCGCACTCATGCCGCGCGCACTCACCCCACGCGCGTGGCGCCCGCGAACGGCATCTGGTCGATCGGCGCCACCCGCACCGGTGCGGACGGGTTCGGGGCGTGGATCATCTGGCCGTTGCCGATGTAGAGGCCGACGTGGCTGATGCCCGAGTAGAAGAACACCAGGTCGCCCGGGAGGAGTTCGGAGCGGGAGACGCGCCGGCCGGCGTCGATCTGGGCGTAGGTCGTGCGGGGCAGGGAGATGCCCGCGGAGCGGTAGGCGGCCTGGATGAGGCCCGAGCAGTCGAAGGCGTCCGGGCCGGTGGCGCCCCATACGTAGGGGCTGCCGAGCTTGGCGTAGGCGTAGGAAACGGCTGCCGCAGCACGGGAGTTGGGGGCTCCGGTGGTGGCCGCGCCGGGGACCGCCAGTTCGTCGCGTGTGCCCGTGGTGGCCCGTGAGGCGCGATCCCCGCCGTCCCCCGCCCCTTCCCCGGCCGGCAGCTGGGACATCAGTCGGCGGGCCGCGCCCAGTTTGCCGGTGATCGTCTTCTTGTGGCGCTTCAGCTCCGCCTGGCGCGACTTCAGCGAGGCCAGCTCGATGTGCGCGGCCCCGCGCAGCTGCTCGATCTCCCGCAGCTGTCGGCGTACGTTCGCCACGGAGGCGGCCTGGCGCGTACCGGCCCGCTCCACGAACTCGGCGCTGTCCAGGTACTGGTCGGGGTCGTCGGTGAAGGCGAGCTGCATCGCGGGGTCGAGGCCGCCACCGCGGTACTGCGCCGCGGCGATCGTACCCAGCGCGTCCCGCGCCTCGTTGAGCTGCTGCGTCCTGCGGGCCGCCTCGTCCCGCAGGGTGCCCAGCCGGGTCTCGGCCGCCTCCGCCTTCTCCTTCGCCCCGTTGTACTTCTCGGTGGCGGCCTCGGCCTCCTGGTACAGCTGGTCCACCTTCGCCTTGACCTGCGCCGGTGTGAGCTGCGGCTCGGCGTGTCCGATCCCGTTGAAGCCCGTGGCGCCGGCGGCCCCCGCGAGGGCGATCGTCGCTGCCGTACGGACCGTATGGCCGCCGGCCGAGCGGCTGCGGGGCTTGCGGTGTGCTGCCAAGTGGACTGCACGTCCCTTCCTACGATCGGCCGCCCCGAGGCTCGCGGACGTACGAACGCCAGGGGGAGCGGCCGTACGACCGCGCGGGGCGGTGTGCGCGTCCGGCGACGGCCTGCACAGGGGGAGCGGGCCGCCGCCGGACCTTCTCGGCGGTGGTGGCCGACTGCCGCCCCTGGCCCGGGCGGCGGTGGGGAGCCGGTCACCTGGTGGAGGACGCTAAACCTGACCGTGTCCGGGAGGTAACGCGTTGTGCGGAAGTGCCGCCAGGGGACCGCCGGGTGACCGAAGGTGACCGTGATCCCGGGGTGCCGCCGTCGACTTCGCGCGGTGCGCTGACCGAAGTCGGAGTTCCGGGATCCACGACGGGCGGGGAGTGCTATGGGCCGCATATATGCAACCTTTGCTCCAGACCGCTCACACTCCAGACCGCTCATGCTCCGGACCGCTCAAGGGGCCGGTGCGCGTCGCCCTGACGCCCCGGAATAGGCTCCGGCCTCATGGACGTACTCATCCATCTCTTCGTCGGCCTGCACATCATCGGCATCGCCTCGCTCCTCGGCGGCTTCCTCACCCAAATGAAGGCGATGGGCCGGGGCACCGCCCGGTTCGTCCCCGCGATGCTGCACGGCGCCGCGACGATGCTGGTCACCGGGGTGATCCTGGTCGGCCTCAACCAGGCCGACGACCAGCACGTCAACAACATCAAGATCGGCGTGAAACTGGCCCTGCTGATCGTGATCCTCGGCCTCGTCTATGTGAAGCGGGACGACGAGAAGGTGGACAAGAGCCTGTTCGGCCTGGTCGGCGCGCTGACCACGGCCAACATCTTCATCGCGGTGCTGTGGACCTGACGGCGGCACGGGCGGAGCCGACCGCCCCCGCCGCGACGGCCAGCCAGGCCGCCACGGAGATCCACAGCAGCACCTCACCCGGCGTCCGCAGCCACGGGACGTCCACGGCGGCGGAGACCGACAGGGTCGCCACCGCGGCCATGCCCATCGGGAACACGGTGGCCCAGCGGCGCACGTCGTAGCGCAGGCGCGGCCGTACGAACTCGGCCACCAGCAGGACGGCGTACCAGGCCAGGCCGAGCACCAGCAGAGCGACGGTCACCGCGCGCAGGACGCCGTGGTCGTCGTCGTTCCACAGGTTCAGGCGCGCGCTGTCCGCGGTGATCAGCTTCGAGCCGGCGAGCGCAGAGATGGCGAGCGCGCCGCCCGCGATCCACTGGTCGCCCGCTCCCTCCAGCACCTGGCGCAGGTCGAAGTGGTAGAGCGCGACGCCGTAGAGGACCAGGCCGAGCCAGAACAGCACGAGCGCCGTGTGCGCCGGCCATGCCGCCGACTCGGCCGCGGCCAGCGTGGCGCCGAGGACCGCGAGGCCCTGGGTGGCCACGCAGCACAGAAACACTCCGCCGGGCATCCGCCGCCTCCAGTGCCGTACGGCGAGCACGAGCAGCACCGGCCACAGCAGCGCGGACAGGGCCAGCAGCGCCTCTGCGAGGGTCTGCCGGCCGAGTGCGGAGAACCGGGCGCCGAGGACGGTGGTCGCCGCCACGGCCGTCAGGGCGCCCGGTGTCCCCGCGTCCGCGACCCATCGCGCGCGATCCCGCACCAGTCGTACGGCGAATTCGGCGGCCAGCCCCAGCCAGGCCACGCAGCCGATCACCAGGGCGATCCGGGACAGCGTCTCGTGACCGGTCAGAAGGAGCCCGACCGACACGATGCCCGTTGCCAGCACCGCGGCCCCGGCCGCGGGCGGGCGCCGCGTCCACCAGACGCGCAGGGGGGAGTGGGGGGAGGTACCGGACATGTGTCGATGCTAGGAAGCTCCCCGTGCCGTGCGAGTGGGGCGCGCACGCGCGCGGGGGGAAATGCACGCGAGTGCGGGCTCTTCAAGACGAGCCCGCCTCACGGTGTCGAGGACTCAGGCCGGGCGGACCACGCTGTGGATGCCCGACTCGCCGTCGTAGTAGATCGACTCCTCGCGGACGTACGCGCCCGGCTTCGGGGCGTGGATCATCATGCCGTTGCCGATGTAGAGGCCGACGTGGCTGATGTCGTCGTAGAAGAACACCAGGTCACCGGGTTGGGCGTCGGCCAGGGAGACCGTGGTGCCGGCGTTGACCTGGTCGTAGGTGACGCGGGGCAGGTCAACGCCGGCGGCCTTCCAGGCGGCCTGGGTGAGCCCCGAGCAGTCGTAGGAGTCGGGGCCGGTGGCGCCCCAGACGTACGGCTTGCCGACCTGTGCGCGGGCGAAGGCGAGGGCCTTGGCGGCCCTGGTGGCGTACGAGGAGTCGGTCGCCGGCGACGTGCTCTGCTGCGGGGCCGTGGCCTGCTGTGTGGCCTCCTGCGCGGCCTTCTCCGCCGCCGCCTGCTGCCGCGCCAGCTCCGCCGCCTTGCGGGCCGCCTCCTGCTGCTCGCGCTTCTGGATCGCCGCGAGACGCGCCTTCTCCTGGGCCGTCAGCTCCGACAACAGCTCGCGCGCGTCGGCGAGCTTCTTCTGGACGGTCGCCTTGGCGGTCTTCAGGTCGCTCTGCGTCTCGCTGAGCGTCTGAAGGCTCCGGGAGGCCTCCTGGCGCTTCTTCATCGTCGCGGACTGCTCGGAGACGAAGTCGTCGACCGCGCCCTTCTGACGGCTCGTCAAGCGGCCCATCAGCTGCGTCTGGTCGAAGTAGTCCTGCGGGGTGTCGGCGAGCAGGAAGGTCGCTGTGTCGGGCGCGGCGGCGCCGGTGCGGTACTGGGCCGCGGCGAAGGCACCGAGTTCCTCCCGCGCCTCGTTGAGCTTCTGGGTGCGCTGGGCGACGTCGTCGAGGAGCGTGTCGACCTGCTTGCGCTGCTTGGCCGTCTTCTCCTTCGCCGCGTTGTAGCCGTCGGTCGCCGACTCGGCCTGGCGGTAGAGGTCGTCGACCTTCTTCTCGACCTCTTCGAGACTCGGCTTGTCATCGGCCGGCGCGGCGTTCGCCGACTGGGACAGCAGGGCCACGGAGGTGAGGGCGGCCGTAGCGAGGGCCGGGGTCCGTATACCTGCCACGCGCGTACCGACGGGACGCGACTTGCGGTGCGACGCCAAGGGAGGCGACTCCTTCCGATGCTCCGCCTACCGGGTTAGCTGTCGGGTTCGGGCGGGAAGGGTTGCCCTACGGCGCTCCCGTCGCGGGAGTGGGCCGATTCACCCCGGGTTCGGTGGGTCCCCGGCTCCGGGCGCGCGGCGGCGCTGCGGACTCGGCGGGGGCCGTGCGGCCCGGCGAGGTTCGCCGGAGGGGGTCGTACGGCCTGCCCGGAACGGTAGCCAACTGGTGTGGCCCCTGTGAAGGTTGATGTTCGATATGCCCGATACATTTTCGTGACCTTCGTCCCAGGGGGCGCTCCGCGTGGCCAATTCGGTGTGATCTGCCATGGTTTGTTCGCCTTTCTGTTGCAGTGCCCCCGTCCGATCGCCTTTTTGGGCCGACTTGGGCGCCCTCGCCCTCCCCGGCGGCCGTACGGTCGTCGCGGATGCGGCCGGGGGCCTGGTCGGGGACAACCTGGTCGTCGTCCCGCCGCACGGCAAGGCGCGGCGCGGCCGTTCATGGTCTTGCGGGCCCGGGCGAGAACCGGCCCGTCCGGACGTTCCGGCGCTCGGCTCCGACGGCCGCCCGGGGGTGCGCCCGTGCGGTGACGAAGGTCTCGCACGGCAGGTGCGCGATCCTGCGGGCGCCGCTCCCGGCGGGCGTCGACGTCGGCAGAGGAGCACGGGAGGGCGCCCGGAGGGCAGGTCCGGAAGATCATCGGGTTCCGGTACGGGTGGATGTTCTCGGGGCGGCGGCGGGCTGTCAGTGGGGAGCCCTAGACTCGGAGAGCGATGAGCAGCCTCTTTGACGACAGCTTCCTGGCGGACCTCCAGGCCCCTCGCGGGCACGGGGAGGAACCCCCGCCGCCGCCCGAGGACGAGCACGTACCGGAGCAGGTTCCGGACGACCTGTTCGGTGGGAAGTTCGACGTGCCCCCGGACCGGGACGCCTACTACCGCGACGGCGCCCCGCGCCCCGTGGTGGACCCGGCCGCGCTCCTGGAGGGGCTGAACGAGAACCAGCGCGCGGCCGTCGTGCACTCCGGCTCCCCGCTGCTCATCGTGGCCGGCGCCGGCTCCGGCAAGACCCGGGTGCTCACCCACCGCATCGCCCACCTCCTCGGCGAGCGCAACGTCCACCCGGGCCAGATCCTCGCGATCACCTTCACCAACAAGGCCGCGGGCGAGATGAAGGAGCGCGTCGAGCAGCTCGTCGGCCCGCGCGCGAACGCCATGTGGGTCATGACCTTCCACAGCGCGTGCGTGCGGATCCTGCGGCGGGAGTCGAAGAAGCTCGGGTTCACCTCGTCCTTCTCGATCTACGACGCCGCCGACTCCAAGCGGCTCATGGCCCTGGTCTGCCGCGACCTGGACCTCGACCCCAAGCGGTACCCGCCGAAGTCCTTCAGCGCCAAGATCAGCAACCTGAAGAACGAGCTGATCGACGAGGAGGACTTCGCGGCCCAGGCCACCGACGGCTTCGAGAAGACCCTCGCCCAGGCCTACGCCATGTACCAGTCGCGCCTCCGCGAGGCGAACGCCCTCGACTTCGACGACCTGATCATGACGACGGTCAACCTGCTCCGGGCGTTCCCCGATGTCTCCGAGCACTACCGCCGCCGCTTCCGGCACGTCCTCGTCGACGAGTACCAGGACACCAACCACGCACAGTACGCGCTGGTCAGGGAGCTGGTCGGGACCTCCGAGCACCAGGTGGACGTACCGCCGAGCGAGCAGGACCTGCCGCCCGCCGAGCTGTGTGTCGTCGGTGACGCCGACCAGTCGATCTACGCCTTCCGCGGCGCGACCATCCGCAACATCCTCCAGTTCGAGGAGGACTACCCGGACGCGACGACGATCCTCCTGGAGCAGAACTACCGCTCCACCCAGACGATCCTCACCGCCGCCAACGCCGTCATCGAGCGCAACGAGTCCCGCCGCCCCAAGAACCTGTGGACCAACGCGGGCGCGGGCGCGCGCATCACCGGCTATGTCGCCGACACCGAGCACGACGAGGCGCAGTTCGTCGCCGACGAGATAGACCGCCTCACGGACGCGGGCGACGCGAAGGCCGGCGATGTCGCCGTCTTCTACCGCACCAACGCCCAGTCCCGTGTCTTCGAAGAAGTCTTCATCCGCGTCGGCCTGCCCTACAAGGTCGTCGGCGGGGTCCGCTTCTACGAGCGCAAGGAGGTCCGGGACGTCCTGGCCTACCTGCGCGTCCTCGCCAACCCCGAGGACTCCGTGCCCCTGCGGCGCATCCTGAACGTCCCCAAGCGCGGCATCGGTGACCGCGCCGAGGCGATGATCGACGCGCTGTCCCAGCGCGAGAAGATCAGCTTCCCGCAGGCCCTCAAGCGCGTCGACGAGGCGTACGGCATGGCCGCGCGCTCCACCAACGCCGTGAAGCGGTTCAACGTGCTGATGGAGGAGCTCCGTACGATCGTCGAGTCCGGCGCCGGCCCGGCGACCGTCCTGGAAGCGGTCCTCGAACGCACCGGCTACCTCGCCGAGTTGCAGGCATCCACCGACCCGCAGGACGAGACCCGCATCGAGAACCTCCAGGAACTCGCCGCCGTGGCCCTGGAGTTCGAGCAGGAGTCGGGCGAGGGTGAGGAGCCCGGTTCGCTCTCCCAATTCCTGGAGCGGGTCGCACTCGTCGCCGACTCCGACCAGATCCCCGACGAGGACGAGGACGGCTCCGGCGTCATCACCCTGATGACCCTGCACACCGCCAAGGGCCTGGAGTTCCCGGTCGTCTTCCTCACCGGCATGGAGGACGGCGTCTTCCCGCACATGCGCGCCCTCGGCCAGACCAAGGAACTGGAGGAGGAGCGTCGCCTGGCGTACGTCGGCATCACGCGCGCGCGTGAGCGGCTGTATCTGACCCGGTCCTCCCTGCGCAGCGCGTGGGGGCAGCCGTCGTACAACCCGCCCTCCCGGTTCCTGGAGGAGATCCCGGCGCAGCACGTCGACTGGAAGCGCACGGGGGCCGTTGGCGCTCCCGCGGGGCCGGTCTCCGGGGTCGCCGCGTCGCTGTCGTCGTCCCGTTCCCGCTCCTCGGCGTCGGGCGCGTCCGGCTTCGCGACGCGCAGGACCTCGGAGAAGCCGGTGGTGGCCCTGGCCGTCGGCGACCGTGTCACCCACGACCAGTTCGGGCTCGGCACGGTGGTCGGCGTGAAGGGCACGGGCGCGAACGCCGAGGCGACGATCGACTTCGGGGAAGCGAAGCCGAAGCGGCTGCTGCTGCGGTACGCGCCGGTGGAGAAGCTGTAGCTCCGGAAGGGGGCTGGGCCCGCAGGGTTACGTCGGGTCCAGCCCGTGGCTGCGCAGCCACGGCAACGGGTCTATGGCCGAACCGCCCGCCGGGTGCACCTCGAAGTGCAGGTGGGGTCCGGTCGAGTTGCCGGAGTTTCCGGAGTACGCGATCGGGTCGCCGGCCTTGACCGTGGTACCGGAGGCGACGCGGTAGCTGGAGAGGTGGCAGTACCACGTCTCCGTGCCGTCCTTCGCCGTCACGACCATCATGTTGCCGTACGCGCTGTTCCATTGCGTCCGGACGGTGCCGTCGGTCGCGGCCATCACCGTCGTGCCGTACGACACCGGGAAGTCGATGCCGGTGTGGACGGACATCCAGTTGATGCCGGACTGGCCGAAGTACGCGCTGAGACCCCGCTGCGCGACCGGAAGCGCGGACTTCGGGCGCAGCCGCTCCTTGCGGGCCGCCTCCTCCGCCGCCTTCCTCTTCTCGGCCACCTGCTGGGCCTTGAGGTCGATGCGTTCCTGGGTGCGGCTGGCCCGGTCGGCGAAGTCGTCGGCGCCGGCCGAGAGGCTCTCGAGCTGGGTGTCCAACTTGTTGTTCGCGGCGGCCGGGTGGACGGCGGTCGTGTCCGCGAGGGTCGTCGAGGTGTCCTGGTCGTCGCCGGTCAGCGTGCCCACCGAGGCGGCGGCGATTCCGGCGACACCCATGACACACGCCGAGGGGACGGCGATCGTCAGCAGCGCGGAGCGCCTGGCGGGCGTGCGGCGGCGGGAGCGGTTGGCGTTGCGCGCGGCGACGCGGGAGCCGGGGGCGGCGGCCGGGGCCGCGGGGACCTCTTCCTGATCGTCCAGGAGCGGGGCGTCGGTGTCGTGGACGGCGGGCATCTCGCCGGTGGCGGTGATGACGCCGGCGTCCGACTCGCCGTCGTGCGAGGTGTGTTCGGCGTAGTCGTCGCCGTAAGGATTCGCCTCGTCGTACGCGTGGCTCTCGTCGTACCCGGCCTGCTCGAAGCCGGCCGTCTGCTGCGGGTCGGCCGCGGTGCCGTCGGAGTTCCACTGCGTGGCGTCGTACGCGCCGGTGTCGAAGGTCTGCGTGCCCCATTCCCAGTGCTGGGTCTGGTCGGCGGGGCCCGCGGACTGGTCCGGCTGGTGCCAGGAACTCGCGTCCCACTGGCCGCTGTGATCGGGGCTGCCGGCCTGCGGCGGGATCGCGGCGAGCTGCTGGTGGTCGGCACCCCACTGTGTGGCGTCGTACGCGCCGGTGTCGTAGGCGGCGTGGTGCTGGGCCGCGTACATGTCGTAGTTCAGGGTCCGGTGACCGCCCGTGGTCCACGTCGAGGCGTCGTACGAACCGGTGTCGTCGCCCGGCATGTCGCCGAAGAGCGGGTCGGCCTCGAAGGTGCCGGTGGCGTGCGCGCCGGTCGCGCCGGTGGCGTCGAAACCGGTGGCGTCATAGCCGCCGTACGTGGTGAGGTCGCCGTACTGGGCCTCCTGGGTGCCGTACGACGCGTAGTGCGACGATTCGGCGTCGGAGGCCGGGGCCGGGGTGGTCATGGTCCCCGACGGGTGACGGTCGTTCACCAACTTCTCTTTCGCCTCGACAACAGGGGCTGCCAGAGCAGTGCGGCGACTGTACCCGGCGGTACGCGGGCGCGACAATCTTCAACTGGTTTTAGGCGCGCAGGAAACGGGCATTCGGCCGTGTTTCGGGGGACCGCGGGCGGGACCTTGGCCCTGTGTTCGAAGGTTGTTCGATGTCGTTCCGCGGTTCGGTGACTGTCGACGCGCTGTCGGCGGCCTGTGGGACGAGCTGTCGGCGGCTCGGATCCGGTGACCGATACGACCGTTACGCCACGGTCAGTCCGCCCGCGCGGTCGGCCGTCTCCTCCCCGGGGCGCGCGGTGTCGAGCACCTGCCGTATGCCGGTCGCGACGGCGGGGTGCACGGGCAGGGCGAGATGTCCGATCCCGCTCACCTGGACGTTCTCCGCCATCAGGTCCTCATGGTCGATGCAGGCGGTCTCCAGCGGGTCCATCAGGTGGTCGAGGTCGCTCCAGAAACTGACGAAGTGCGTACGGCAGCCCGGGGCCGGCCGAGTGAGCTCCTCGAGCAACTTCGAGCCGGGGCGCATCTGGCGCACGATCGGGTGCGCGTTCGCCAGCGGCACCACCCGGGTGCCGGAGTGCGGGGTGCCGAGTGTCACCAGCGTGCGGACCCGGGTGTCGCCGCCGAGCCGCTGCACGTAGTACCGCGCGATCAGGCCGCCGAGGCTGTGCCCGACGACGTCCACCCGTTCGCTGCCCGTGCGCTCGCAGATTCCCTCTATGTGCCGGCCGAGCAGCTCCGCGGCGGCCCGGATGTCGCAGGTCAGGGGGGAGTAATTGAGTGATTCGATCTGCTGCCTGCCGTGCTGGGCGAGGCTGCGGCGCAGGAGCACGAAGACCGAGCGGTTGTCGATGAAGCCGTGCAGCAGGACGACCGGGGGCTTGGCCTCCGTCGGCAGCTGTGCGGCGCCGTCCTCCGGGCCGGGGAGCGGGGGCAGGGGGGAGCGACGCTCCTGGGTGATGCCGGACGGGTACAGGAGGAGGTGCCCCGCGAGGATCGCGATCTCGAGCGCGGTCGCCTTCAGGAGGGCCAGGGACAGTCCCGCCAGCCGGCCGGGGAGCAGCCGCTCGCACAGCGGGAGCAGGGGCAGCGCCGCCTTGGTGACCTTCATGGCCGACCTCCTGTCGGCACACGGGAGGACGGCTCCGTCCCCCGTGTGCGCTCATGGGGAGTCCCGGCGAAGGTCGTGGTCGACGCCTGCGTGGCGCGAGTGGGGCACGGGGGGTGGGTGCGGCGGTCGGCGCCCGGTTCCGGGGCTGCCGGGTGGACCGGCGGAGCTGACGGAACCGGTGGTGCGGGCGATGCCGACGGTGCCGGTGCTTGTCCCGGTCGTATCGGTGGTGCCGATGGTACTCGCGGTGCTGATGGTGCGCCGGTGACGTGACGAGTGGCCCTGCCGGTGTGGCGACGAGGCTCCCCGCTGTCGTGCCTTACCTGTCCTACGTGCCCTTCGTGCCGTCGCCGGCGCGCCGCACCACCGTGGCGCGCGTCCTGCGGCGCGGCGGTGCGGCGACCTCGTTGCGGCTCCCGAACGTGTCCCACCATGTGATTTCCCCCTCGGTGTCCACTGCGAAACTGCCCGGCGCGAGATGGTGGCGATAACGTTCGTTCACATTCCCGGTCTGTGCGGTACTAGTCGGTAGGAATGGACGCAGTCGCTTCATGGAGGCAGTGATGGGTGTGACAGCCGGTCCGATCCGCGTAGTGGTGGCCAAGCCGGGGCTCGACGGTCATGATCGCGGAGCCAAGGTGATCGCGAGGGCGCTGCGCGACGCGGGGATGGAGGTCATCTACACCGGTCTCCACCAGACTCCCGAGCAGATCGTCGACACGGCGATCCAGGAGGACGCCGACGCGATCGGTCTCTCCATCCTCTCCGGCGCCCACAACACGTTGTTCGCCGCGGTGATCGACCTGCTCAAGGAGCGGGATGCCGAGGACATCCTGGTGTTCGGCGGCGGGATCATCCCGGAGGCGGACATCCCTCCGCTGAAGGAGAAGGGGGTCGCGGAGATCTTCACGCCGGGGGCGACGACCCAGTCGATCGTGGACTGGGTCCGGGAGAACGTGCGGCAGCCTGCGGGGGCGTAGGGCCTGCCTGTCCTGCCGGGTGCCGGGTGCCGGGTTCCGGGTGCGGGCGGGTGGGGGCTGGTCGTGCAGTTCCCCGCGCCCCTGAGTGGGTTCAGTCGCCGCCCGTGGAGACGCGGCCCTGCCCTGGCTGCGGGCGGTCGTGCCGCTCGATCCACCCGCCCGGTGGCGTCGCGGCTCCGGCTCGGAGCCTGGTGGTGGGTGGGTTGTGCGGGTACGAGGGGCGGCATCGGCCTCGGGGCGGGCGGGGCTGTGACATCCGCGGCTGGGCCGCGGGGTGCGGCGGCAATCCACGACGCGGCGGCAATCCACGACGCGCCCGCCCCCGCCGGAGGGCACGGCCCAGCACACTTCTACGGACCCTCCAGTTCCTCCGCCATCACCGCCCGCAACCGCAAGGTCGTCACCAAGCGCTGGAACGCCTCGGCCCAGTAACCCCCCGCTCCGGGACTCGCGTCCTCCCCCTCGTCCGGCACCGCCATCAGCCCCTCGAGGCGTCCCGCCTCGGCCGGATCGAGACACCGCTCGGCCAGCCCCATCACCCCGCTGAAACTCCACGGATAACTGCCCGCGTCCCGAGCGATGTTGAGCGCGTCGACCACCGCCCGCCCGAGCGGTTCAGCCCACGGCACCCCACACACCCCCAGCAGCTGAAACGCCTCGGACAACCCGTGCGTCGCGATGAACCCGGCGACCCACTCGGCCCGTTCGGCGGAGCCCAACGTGCTCAGCAGCTTGGCCCGCTCCGCCAGTGACACCGCCCCCGGGCCCCCGGCCTCCGGCGCCGCGGGCGTCCCGAGCAGCGCCCGCGCCCACCCGGCGTCCCGCTGCCGTACGGCAGCCCGGCACCACGCCGCGTGCAGTTCGTTCCGCCAGTCGTCCGCCACCGGCAGCGCCACGATCTCCGCGGGCGTCCGACCGCCGAGCCGCCCCGGCCACACCCGCAACGGCGCGGCCTCCACCAACTGCCCGAACCACCACGACCGCTCCCCCCGCCCCGAGGGCGCCTTCGCCACGATGCCGTCGCGCTCCATGCCCGGATCGCACTCGTGCGGCGCCTCGACGAGGATCGTCGGCGTGTCCCGGGTGTGGTCGACGGCCACGCACGCCCCGGCCCTGACCGCCATCCGCGCCGCCAGCGCCGAACCCGCCAGCGCCGACAGCAACTCCGCGGCTGTGGCCCGTACGTTGCGGCTCCGGTCGGCCAGCGCCTGCTCGAGGAACGGCTCGTCGTCGGGCCCCAGACCCGTCCGCAGCGAGTCGAGGAACATCAGCCGGTCCTCGGCCCGCTCGGTGGCCCAGGTCGTCGCGAGCAGCTCGCGCGCGGCGGCGGGCTCCCGAGCGCGTATCGCGGCCAGGAGGGCCACTCGCTCGGCGAACAGGCCTTCCTCCCAGAGCAGTTGGATTCCCGCGGTGTCCTGCGGCGGTGGCAGCGCCGCTCCGCCGCCGGGTGTGGCCCGCAGGGCGAACCGCCAGTCCGGGTTCAGCCGGGCGAGCCAGGTGGCACGCGAGCCCGCGAACGCCAGCGCCGCCGGCCGCAGATCCGTACGCCCGCGGGCCGCGTCCAGCAACGCGGGCAGCAGTTGCGGGGGCGCCGCGTACCCGCGGGCGTTCGCCGCCGCGAGCCACTGCGGGAGCAGCTCCATCAGATCCGGTGCCGTACCCCTGCGGCCGCCGCCGCCCGTGCCCGGCCGGTCGGCGAGCAGCATCGAGAGCCGGCGGGCCGCCGCCGCGGGCAGGGGAGGGCGCGGATCCTCGGGCGCTGGCTGCGGCCGCTGCGCCGCGCGCGCGGGCCTGAGCCCGGCCCGCCGCCGTACGGTCTCCACGGCCGCCGCGTCCAGCAACGCCACCGGCGCCTCGGGACCGGGGGCGACGCCGGTCGGCGTGCGGCGCGCGGTGCCGAGCAGGGCCGAGGTGACGAGCTCCTCCCAGGCGTCCGGCGCGGGAGCGGAGTTCTTGTCCATGCGGTTCCTTTCCGTCCGGCCGGGTTCTGGTTCGGTTCCGTTCAGCAGCCGACCGGGTAGTGGGGCGGTTCCGGTCACCACAGTCGCACCGCCTCGCCCGTGCCCTCCGGCCACGCTGTCAGCGGGGTGAAGCCGCGGTGGCCACACTCGCCGAAGACCTTCACCGGGGCCCCGCCCGAGAGCGCGACCAGGCGCCACAGGCCCGGACGGGAGCGGGCGGAGGCGGTGAGCGGCAGGGCCGAGTCGCCGTCGGCGTCGGCCAGTTGCCAGGATTCCCCGTCCGGTGCCGGTATGACCCGGTCCAGCGTCACGGGGACGGAGTCGAGCCATGGGTCGTCCCGCAGCGCCTCGCCGTAGCGGGCGGCCGCCTGTTCGGTCGTCACTCCCGGCGGGCGGGCCGCCGAGGGCGCGGGCGGCGCGAACTGCTCGCCGAGCGCCGCCCGCAGCTGACCGGTACCGGGATGGGCGGACACCTCCGCGTCCAGCTCCAGGCCCACCGGCAGCGCCAGTTCGGGGGCGCGGCCGGCGGCGCCGTAGGAGAGGAGCAGGGCCGTGCGGCCCGAGTCGGTGCCGTGCAACCAGACCCGGCGGGTCGTCAGACGGGCGTCCGCCGTGTCGTACTGGGCGAGGACCAGCCAGCGGTCCCGTATCGCGGGGCCGTCCGCCGAGGCGGGCAGGCCGATCCGGGAACGGACCGTCGACGCCAGGCCGTCCGGCAGCCGCTCGCGGCGCAGCCAGCCCTGGTCGAGGAGGTGGAGGAGAGCGCACTCCTCCAGCAGCCGCACCGGCCAGCCCGGACCGGACGACGGGATCGCCCCCAACTCCCTCACCCGTGCGGCGAGTCCGGGCGCCTGGGCGTCGACCATGCGGGCGGCCGTCTCCTCCCACATGCCGTAGCCCGCCTGCTCCGCCCCCGCCAGACCGCCGCGCAGCAGATCCGCCAGCCGCTGCTCCAGCTCCGTCGCGCCCGCCGTGATCCGCCCGGCCCGGCGCTCCGCCCTGCGCCGCGCCGCCTCCGGGTCACCGGACCCGGCGGCGGAACCGGCCGCGCCCGCCGCCTGTCTCTCCTGCGCCCGCTGCCTTCTCCCCTCCAGCCACTGCCCCGCCCAGTCCGGCGGCGGCCCCGGCGGCACCGCACCCTCCCCGCCCGCCCAGAGCAGCAGCAGCCCGAGCGCGTGCTTGCACGGGAACTTGCGGCTCGGGCAGCTGCACTTGTACGCCGGACCCGCGGCGTCCGCGATGTCGATGACCGTCTGATACGGCTTGCTGCCACTGCCCTTGCACAGCCCCCACACCGTCCCCTCGTCGGAACTCCCCGTTTCGGACCATGGCCCGGCCGCGCCGAGTTTGCTTCCCGCTTTGCGTGAGGCGGCGTCAGGAGCCAGTGCCAGCACCTGATCCGCCGTCCAGCGCACCCCCTGCTGAGTCATGTCATCGAAGGTAGATCCCCCCACTGACAATCGCCCCCGGGACGACTGCCGCGCCGGCCCTCGTGAGCGTGTTTCCGCAGGTCGGATCGCATTGTCAGTGGCGTGGTGCACGGTTGGTGACAGATCCGAACCGGCCGAGCTGGAGGGGGCCTCAGCCATGTCTGTGTCCGTTGAACCGACGACCGTGGAACCGAAGCAGGGAGAACCTGACGAGGCGTTGCGGCCGCATGCCGAGGAAGCCTTCGCCGGCGAGCTCGCCGCGCTGGCCGCGCAGGACGACCGCCCGCGCCCGGCCCGCTGGAAGCTGTCACCGTGGGCGGTGGCGACGTACCTCCTCGGCGGCACCCTGCCGGACGGCACGGTGATCACGCCGAAGTACGTGGGCCCGCGGCGCCTCGTCGAGGTCGCCGTCACCACCCTGGCCACGGACCGCGCCCTGCTCCTGCTCGGCGTTCCCGGCACCGCGAAGACCTGGGTGTCCGAGCACCTGGCCGCCGCGGTCAGCGGTGACTCGACGCTGCTCGTGCAGGGCACGGCGGGCACGCCGGAGGAGGCGATCCGGTACGGCTGGAACTACGCGCAGCTGCTCGCCAACGGCCCGAGCCGCGACGCCCTCGTGCCCAGCCCGGTGATGCGGGCCATGGCGGAGGGGATGACGGCGCGGGTGGAGGAGCTGACCCGTATCCCGGCCGACGTGCAGGACTCGCTGATCACGATTCTGTCCGAGAAGACGCTGCCGATACCGGAGTTGGGCTCGGAGGTGCAGGCGGTCCGCGGCTTCAACCTCATCGCCACGGCCAACGACCGCGACCGCGGGGTCAACGACCTCTCCAGCGCCCTGCGCCGCCGTTTCAACACGGTCGTGCTGCCACTGCCGGAGAGCGTCGAGGCGGAGGTCGAGATCGTCTCGCGCCGCGTCGACCAGATCGGCCGCTCCCTCGACCTGCCGTCCGCGCCCGACGGCATCGCCGAGATCCGCCGCGTCGTGACGGTCTTCCGCGAGCTGCGGGACGGGATGACGTCCGACGGCCGTACGAAGCTCAAGTCGCCCAGCGGCACGCTGTCGACGGCCGAGGCCATCTCGGTCGTCACCAACGGTCTCGCCCTCGCCGCCCACTTCGGCGACGGCGTCCTGCGGGCCGGAGACGTCGCCGCGGGCATCCTCGGCGCCGTCGTCCGCGATCCTGCGGCCGACCGGGTCATCTGGCAGGAGTACCTGGAGGCGGTCGTCCGGGAGCGCGACGGCTGGAAGGACTTCTACCGGGCCTGCCGGGAGGTGAGTGCGTGAGGGTCGGCCTGGGGCGGGGCCGCGCGGAGCCCACGCACGGGGCAGAGGTGAGGGCGGCGGCTCGTCGTTCGGGACGTACGGGAGCGCCGGGGATGGTCGGGAGGGCCGGTGCGGGCTGCCGAGGGACACGGAGACGAGGGGGACGGCTGTGACGGGCCTTGAGCGGTACGGCGACGGGGACAGGGTCGGGATGGCCGGCGAGGACGACTCCAAGTGGCCTCGGAGGGGAGGGGGGCGCTGTGACGGGCGTGACGGGCGCGGGTGAGGACGGGACCGGGGGGACTCGCGGCGCAGGGGGCAGCGGGAGCGAAGGGGCGGGTGGCTTCGGAGGGTTTCGGGGGGCGGGGATGTCCGGGGCCGGCGGGTCGGGAAGTGGGGGTGTGGTTCGGGGTGCCGGGTCCGGGAGCGGAGCGGCGAGTGGCTTCGGAAAGTCTCAGGGTGCGGGGTGGACGGGGGATGGCGGGGGTGTGGTTCGGGGCGACGGGTCCAGGAGCGGAGCGGTGAGTGGCTCCCGTGCGTCAGGCGGAGAGGGAATGAGGGGTGGCGGGGTGTCCGGGAGCCGGGGTGCGGCCGACGTAGGGGGTCAGGGGGGCCGGGAGGCCGGTGTGGGCCCGTTGCTGCTCGGGGTGCGGCATCACGGGCCCGGGTCGGCGCGGGCCGTGCGGGCGGCGTTGGACGCGGCCCGGCCCCGGGTCGTGCTGATCGAGGGGCCGCCCGAGGCCGACGCTCTGATTCCGCTGGCCGCCGAGGAGGACATGCGACCGCCGGTGGCGCTGCTCGCCCATGCCGTGGACGAGCCCGGCCGCTCGGCGTTCTGGCCGCTGGCCGAGTTCTCCCCGGAGTGGGTGGCGATCCGCTGGGCGCTGGAGCACGAGGTCCCGGCCCGTTTCATCGACCTGCCCGCCACGCACACGTTGGCGTGGGGCAGGGAAGAGGCGGACGAAGGCCCCGCGGACCGACCGGACGGACCCGCCACCGAGGTGCCGGACATGGGCGGGCCCGGGGCGGAGGCCGGTGGTACCGCGGGACCGCGCCCGCAGGGCATCCCGGCGCCGGGTGCGAGCGACGCCGGGGCCCCGGACGCGCGTGATACCGACCCGTCCGGCGGGCGCTCTGCTCCGGCCGACGAGAACGCCGCCCCGCAAGAGGCAGAGGCATCTCCCGCCGGTGGGGACGCCGCTCCGGGCGATGAGCCCGCCGTTCACGATGCCGTCCGTGTCGATCCGCTCGGTGTGCTGGCCGAGGCTGCCGGATACGACGACCCCGAGCGGTGGTGGGAGGACGTCGTCGAGCACCGGGGGGCGGGGCAGGGGGACGTGTTCGAGCCGTTCACCGTGCTCGAAGAGGCGATGGGGGTGCTGCGGGAGACGTACGGGACCGGCGGACATGACCGGGACCTCGTACGGGAGGCGTACATGCGGCTCCAGATGCGGGCGGCACAGCGGGAGTTCGGGGACGACGTGGCCGTGGTGTGCGGGGCCTGGCACGTGCCCGCGCTGCGGCGGAAGAGCACGGTCGCCGCCGACAAGGCGCTGTTGAAGGGGCTCCCCAAGGTCAAGGCGGACATGACATGGGTGCCGTGGACGTACCGCAGGCTCTCGCGGCACAGCGGCTACGGCGCCGGGATCGACTCGCCCGGCTGGTACGGGCACCTGTTCGGCGCGCCGGACCGGCCCGTCGAGCGGTGGCTGACCAAGGTGGCGGGGCTGCTGCGGGACGAGGACCGGGTCGTGTCCTCGGCGCATGTCATCGAGGCCGTACGGCTGGCCGAGACGCTCGCGGCGATGCGCGGCCGCCCCCTGCCGGGCCTGAGCGAGACGACCGACGCGGTGCGGGCCGTGATGTGCGAGGGCTCGGATGTGCCGTTGGCGCTGGTGCACGACCGGCTGGTGGTCGGGGACGTCCTGGGGGAGGTGCCCCAGGCGGCGCCCGCGGTGCCGTTGCAGCGCGATCTCGACCGGATCCAGCGGCGGCTGCGGCTCAAACCCGAGGCGCTGGAACGGGAGTTGGAGCTGGACCTGCGCAAGGAGAACGACGCCGAGCGCAGCAGGCTCCTGCACCGGCTGCGGCTCCTCGGGGTGGCGTGGGGTGAGCCGGCGGTCGCGCGGGGGAGCACGGGCACGTTCCGTGAGACGTGGCGACTGCGGTGGGAGCCGGAGCTGTCGGTGCGGGTCGCCGAGGCGGGGGTGTGGGGCACGACCGTGCTCGCCGCCGCGACGGCCAAGGCGGAGGCGGACGCCGTCTCCGCGTCGGGGCTCGCCGATGTCACCGCCCTCGCCGAGCGCTGTCTGCTGGCCGAACTGCCCGACGCCCTGCCCACGGTGATGCAGATCCTCGCCGACCGCGCCGCACTGGACGCGGACGTCGGCCACCTCGCCCAGGCCCTGCCGGCCCTCGTCCGCTCCCTGCGCTACGGCGATGTGCGCGGCACCGACACCGGCGCACTGACGGAGGTCGCGGCGGGCCTCGCCGAGCGGGTCTTCGTCGGCCTGCCCCCGGCCTGTGCCGCACTCGACGCGGAGGCGGCGGAGGAGATGCGGCGTCATGTGGACGCGGTCCACGGGGCGGTGGGGCTGCTGGGCGAGGCGGCGGCACCGGGAGACGCGACCGTCGATTCGGGGCCGGGGGCGGGCGACCCGAGCGCCTCTGCGGTGACCGCACCGGCGCAGGGCCGCCGGGATGATGCGCAGGCTCCGGCTCACCGTGGTCTCCGTGGCCGTTGGCAGGCCGTGCTCAGGGTGTTGTCCCTGCGGGACACCGTGCCCGGTGTCATTCGGGGGCGGGCTGTGCGACTGCTGCTGGACGACGGGGAGTTGGCGCAGGACGAGGCGGCGCGGCTCATGGGGCTCGTGCTGTCGCCGGGGACGGAGCCGGGGGACGCGGCCGCGTGGATCGAGGGTTTCGTCGGGGGCGGGTCCGGCGGCGGAATGCTTCTCGTGCACGACGAGCGGCTGCTCGGACTCGTCGACGCCTGGCTGACCGGGGTGTCGGCGGAGGCGTTCACGGATGTGCTGCCGTTGTTGCGGCGCACGTTCTCGGCGTACGAACCGGGAGTGCGCCGAACCCTGGGCGAACTGGTCCGGCGGGGCCCGGGACAGCGGGGGAGTGCGGTGGGAGCCGGTTCCGGGATACCGGGTTTCGGGGCCGGCCTCGACAGCGACCGGGCCGACGCCGTGCTGCCGGTGGTGCGGCTGCTGCTCGGCCTGGACGACGGCCATGACGACCACGACGGCCACGACGGCCATGACGAGCACGACGATTTGGCGAAAACCGAGGACAACGACCTTGCGGGGGTGGCGGGATGATCACCGAGGTAGTGCGGACACCGAGGGGCGGGGCCGACAGGACGGCCGCCGCTGTCGGGGACGGGCGCGGAATCGCATTCGGAAACAGGACCGGGACCCGGACGAAGCGCGACTCGGTGACGGGCGTGGCCGTGGTCCCGCTCTGGGACCGGTTCCGGACGGGGGCAGGGGCATGACGACCGAGCCGAACGTCGGGACGACAACGACGGCTCCGAGCACAACGACTCCGAGCACGACGACTCCGAGCACGACGACTCCAAGCACGACGGCTCCGGCCACGAGCACGGGCCCGCTGAGGAATCCGGTGCTGCAACCGGCCGGGGGACGGGCGTCGGCCCAGGCCGCGATGCGGTCGGGGCACCCCTTGCGGGATCCGGCTGACGGGCGGGCACCGGACCTCGAGGAAGGGGCGGCCGTGAACCCGCCGCAGGTTCCGGGTGCCGCTCCCGGTGCAGCCCGGGCCCAAGAGCAGGCGGCGGACGCCGAGGAGGAGGCGGCCGCGGCACGGGGCCCGGCCGGCTCTTCCACCGTCTCCGCCTCCCACCACGTCTCCTCTTCCCCCACCGTCCCCGCTTCCCCCCCCGGCCCCGCTTCCGTCCCCGCCGCCCCCGCTTCCGCCACCGACGAGCGGCTGCGGCGTTGGCGGCTTGTGCTGGGCGGGGAGGCGGCCGACGGGACCGGGTGCGCGCTCGGTGGGCGGGATGCCGCGATGGACGGGGCGTTGAGCGCGCTCTACGGCAGGGGAGAAGGGAAGGGGCAGGCGGGGAAGGACCGTTCGGCGGGGCTGGGGGCCTCGGCACCGTCCGTGGCGCGGTGGCTGGGGGACATCCGCACGTACTTCCCCTCCTCCGTCGTCCAGGTCATGCAGCGGGATGCCATCGACCGGCTGGGCCTGTCCACCCTGCTGCTCGAACCGGAGATGCTGGAGGCGGTCGAGGCCGACGTACACCTGGTCGGCACGCTGCTCTCGCTCAACAAGGCGATGCCGGAGACGACGAAGGAGACGGCGCGTGCCGTCGTGCGCAAGGTCGTCGAGGATCTGGAGAAGCGGCTCGCCACCCGCACCCGCGCCACGCTCACCGGCGCTCTCGACCGCAGCGCCCGGATCAGCAGGCCGCGCCACCACGACATCGACTGGAACCGCACGATCTCGGCCAACCTCAAGCACTATCTCCCGGAGTACCGGACGATCGTGCCGGAGCGGCTCATCGGATACGGCCGGGCCTCCCGGTCGGTGAAGAAGGAGGTCGTTCTCTGCATCGACCAGTCGGGGTCGATGGCGGCGTCCGTCGTCTACGCCTCCGTGTTCGGCGCGGTGCTGGCGTCCATGCGGTCGATCGACACACGGCTCGTCGTCTTCGACACGGCGGTCGTCGACCTCACCGACCAGCTCGACGACCCGGTGGACGTGCTCTTCGGCACGCAGCTCGGCGGCGGCACGGACATCAACCGGGCGCTGGCGTACTGCCAGTCGCAGATCACCCGGCCCGCGGAGACGGTGATGGTGCTGATCAGCGACCTCTACGAGGGCGGCATACGCAACGAGATGCTCAAGCGGGTCGCGGCGATGAAGGCGTCCGGGGTGCAGTTCGTGACGCTGCTCGCGCTGTCGGACGAGGGGGCACCCGCCTACGACAGGGAGCACGCGGCCGCGCTCGCCGCGCTGGGCGCACCGGCCTTCGCCTGCACTCCCGACCTGTTCCCGGAGGTGATGGCGGCGGCCATCGAGAAGCGCCCGCTTCCGATACCGGACCCGGTGTGAACCAGGGCCGCCCGTTGGTGATTTGTCGACCCGGTGACCTGCGGCTCCGCCCAGCAAAACGGACATGACTACGCATCGGTAACAGGGGGCTTGCGCGACCTCGGGCACCCCGTGCAAGGATCGGCTTCTCCATAGTCTTCACCCTTCCCTTCCGTTTCCCTTTCGCGTTCGTTTCCCTTCACCTCCGTTCCGTTCCGTTCCGTTTCGCTTCGTTCTGTCGCACGGAAGGATTCGCCCCCTCTTGACCTGGTCAGCAGCCTTTCCCGGTGCCGCTGTGCGCGTGCTGCGCGCGGTGGTCGGGCGGCGAGCGCTGCAAGTGGGTCTGCTGGTGGGCGGGTTGTTCGTGCTCGGCTTCCTCTGCGGGGAGCAGGCACACGCGGCGGACGGCATCGGGGCGTTGCCGGGCCAGACGGCCGGTCAGTCGGTGACACCTCAGACCGAGCCGA
Source organism: Streptomyces sp. NPDC005402 (assembly GCF_040606575.1). NCBI lineage: Bacteria > Bacillati > Actinomycetota > Actinomycetes > Kitasatosporales > Streptomycetaceae > Streptomyces > Streptomyces sp. NPDC005402. The sequence continues at coordinate 151,642 of NZ_JBEXFB010000003.1, read as the reverse complement.
GGGACACCCACACGGCCACCGCCACACCCGCGGTCCCGGGGACGGACCCAGACGCGGACGTGGACACCGACGCGGACACGAACACGGCTGAGGCCGGCGTTCCCGACCCGGTCGCCCTCGACCCGGTTGCCCCCGCCCCCCTCGCCCGCCCGGCCGACGACAAGGTTCTCCGGCCGGTGACCGACGACGTAGTCGGGGCCGTGACCGACCGTGTCGTGCAGCCGGTCGGTGATCTGGTCGAGGCGGTGACCACGGGGTTGACCGAGACGGTCGGGATACCGGCGGGGCCCACGCCGCCGGGGTGGCCGACGTTGCCGTCGCTCCCGGCGTCCCCGTCGTGGCCGACCCCGCCGACGGTGCCGGGTATCCCCACGGTGCCCGGCCTGCCCGGCCCGCCGGGCCTGCCCGGGACCCCGGACCAGACTCTGCCCGCGCCCGCGCCGGGCACCTCGGCGCCGACGCCCCAGCCGGGTGAGCACGCCGCGAGGAAACCAGCCGGTGCCGAGGGCTCCGCGGACGCCGGTGCCGGGTTCGGGCCGCGGTTCGCCGGTCACGTCACCGTGACCGAGCCCGTCGCGCGTCCCTCTGCCCACCGCACCACCTCACCCGCCCACGCGCCCGCCCACCAGGCGCCCTCCGACAACCCGGGCGGAGCCCTGGGCGGCAAGTCGGCAGTGGACAACGGCGCCTCGCGCCACGGCGACGCGCATGCCATCACCCCCGACCACCGGGCGCCGCTGCGGCTCGTGCCCGGTGCCGCCGCGAGCGTCGACGTGGCCGGGACCCGGGACAGGCACCGGGACATCCCCGTCTTCCCCGGCTAGGGCAGACCTCCACCCCCCCTCGCCGACCTTGCGCGCGGGGGCGGAACAGGTCTGCCCCAGCCGTTCGGACACCCCCCAGATCCCCTCGGATCTCCGGACGGATCCCCCTGGAGCCCTATGGCTCCGGATGTCCCCATGCCTCTCCAGGCCCCCAAAGATCCAGGGATCTGACGCACTCATGAACAAGAACATCCGCCGTTCCATCGTCATAGCCGCCGGCGTCACCGGTGCGTGGGCACTCGGCTCCGCCGTGGCCGGCGCGGACGAACTCCCGGCCGCCTCCCTCTCCGCGACGGACACGGCGACCGAGGCGACGGCCGACGCCGCCTCCGACACGACCACCACCGTCAGCGACACCCTCGACGGCGTCGTCTCCGATGTCACCTCCACCGCCACCACGGCCACCACGCACAAGGCGACCGCCGGCACCACCGAGCAGGCCCACCGCGAGGCAGCGGCGAAGGCCACCGTCGCCTCGCAGATGTCCCAGGCCGCCCAGACGAAGGCGTCCAGGGTGAAGGGCGCCGCGGCCATCCAGGGCGCGAAGGCAGCCAGGGCCGCGCAGGCCGAGGCAAAGACCCACGCCGCCCAAGCAGCCGCCGCCAAAGCCCCCGAGATGGCCGTACCGCGCACGCCCGGCACCCCCGGTACGCCCAGCATGCCCGCGACGCCCCCCGCTCCCCACCCCGACGTCGACTACCTCTTCGGTCCCCTCTCCGCCTTCGCCCCGGAGCTGGAGCGCGCCCTGGCCGGCGCGCAGACGAAGCTGCAGGGCGTCCAAACGGCGGCCCGTGCCCGGGCGCAGGGCGTCGACGGCGTCGTACGGACGAAGAAGCAGCACACCCTCGCGGGCGCCGGCCGCACCGCCACGGGCGCGACCGGCGCGGCGCAGGCCACGCTCACCGGAGCGCAGGGCCGGATCGACGGCGTCTCCGCCACGGCCGGGTCCGAGGCCACCGCCGCAACGGCCACCGCCGAGGCCACGGCCTCCTCCGTGCCCAGCCACGTCACGGGCCGGGTGAACCGTGCCGGCGGGCAGGTCGTCGGCACGCTCGGAACCGTCGTCGGCCAGACGGCGGCCGCCGTCGTGCCGCCCGTCGTGACGGCCACCATGGACGGCGTGGTGCCGGTCGCCGTGCAGGCGGTGGACGGGGTGGTGCCGGTCGCCGAAGGGGTCGTTCCCGCCGTCGGGCGGACCGTGGGCGGGGTCGCGGGGACCGCCGGGCACGCCGTGGGTGCCGCGATCGTGCCGGCGTACGGCGTCGTCGGGGACGTGTCCCCGGTGGTCGGCGGCGCCGTCCAGGGCGTGCGGCCCGTGGTCGGGGGCGCGGTCGGCGGAGTCGGGGGGATCCAGGACGGCGTGGCCGGGTACGCGACCGGCACGGTCGCCGGCGTGCTCCCGGTCGCCGACGGTGTCGTCTCCGACGTGCCGCCCTACGCCGCCGGTCTCGTCGGGCAGGTCGCCCAGGACACCACCGACGCCGTGCTGCCCCCGGTCGTGAACACCGCCGTGCGCGGCGTGGTGCCGGTCGCCGGGCAGGCCGTCGAGGACGCGACCACCCTGGCGTACGGCGTCGCGCAGGACGTCCGGCCCTTCGGGGCCGGGGTCGTCGGCGACGTCGCGCCGCTCGCGTACGGCGTGGCGGGCCACACCACCGACCTGGCGTACGGCGTCACGGGCGAGGTCCCGGCCTTCGCGCACGGCGTCACCGGGGCCGTCCGGCCCGTCGTCGACACCGTCACCCGAACGGTGGAGCCGGTCGCCGACAGCGCCACGGCGTTGGCGTACGGCGTGACGGGCGACGGCGTCACGCCCTTCGCGGACGGCGTCGTAGGGGAGGCCGCCCCCGTCACCGCTCAGGTGGGCCCCTTCGCCGACGACCTGACCGGGACCGTCCGCGACACCGCGGGACCGCTCGCCGGGCACGCCGCCACCGGCGTCCAGGGCGTGGCCGAGTCCCTCACCCCGGGTTGGGCGCAGGACCTCCGGTACCGCGCCTGACCGTCCCCCACCGACTCCGTGAGGCGACGGGCCCCGGACGGCCGAAAGCCGTCGGTCTGTCCTGCCGGAACCTCACGGGCGGGGCGAAGAGGTCCCCATTGGGGTGGGGATCGACCGCCCAGAGCCCCTTGCGGGCTGTTCAAGGGGCCTCACCGGGTCAACCCCAGCCCGGTGAGGCCCTTCACCTACGGCACGCCGTGCCAGTGAGGGCGGCATCATGTGACAGGTATCACCGCTCAGGTGTGACCCTCGATTTAGGGGCCTCCCGCAAGCAGCGATAACCTGCGAGACGGACATGCCGCGCGCTCGGACACCGTGTGCGCCTCCCTTGTGACAGACAGCGGTCGGACGTCACGTTGCCCTCGCGGCACGCCCACGCAGACAACGAACCGCGAGATCACTGATAGGGACGGAAGCGCGTGGACCTGTTCGAATATCAGGCGAGGGACCTCTTCGCCAAGCACGATGTACCGGTGCTGGCCGGTGAAGTCATCGACACGCCTGAGGCGGCCCGCGCAGCCACCGAGCGCCTCGGTGGCAAGTCCGTCGTCAAGGCTCAGGTGAAGGTCGGCGGCCGTGGCAAGGCCGGTGGCGTCAAGCTCGCCGCCTCCGCCGACGAGGCGGTCGAGCACGCGACCAACATCCTCGGCATGGACATCAAGGGCCACACGGTCCACAAGGTGATGATCGCCGAGACGGCCCCGGAGATCGTGGAGGAGTACTACGTCTCCTTCCTCCTGGACCGGGCCAACCGCACCTTCCTCTCCATCGCGTCCGTCGAGGGCGGCATGGAGATCGAGGAGGTGGCGGAGAGCCGCCCCGAGGCCGTCGCCAAGACGCCGATCGACGCCAACGTGGGCGTGACCCCCGAGGTCGCCCGCCAGATCGTCGAGGCCGCGAAGTTCCCGGCCGAGGTGGCCGACAAGGTCGCGAACGTCCTGGTCACCCTGTGGAAGACCTTCATCGAGGAGGACGCCCTCCTCGTCGAGGTCAACCCGCTGGCCAAGGTCGCCTCCGGCGAGGTCATCGCCCTCGACGGCAAGGTCTCCCTGGACGAGAACGCCGAGTTCCGTCAGCCGGGGCACGAGGCTCTCCAGGACAAGGACGCGGCCAACCCCCTCGAGGCCGCCGCCAAGGAGAAGAACCTCAACTACGTCAAGCTTGACGGCGAGGTCGGCATCATCGGCAACGGCGCGGGTCTCGTCATGAGCACCCTGGACGTCGTCGCGTACGCCGGTGAGGCGCACGGTGGCGTCAAGCCCGCCAACTTCCTCGACATCGGCGGCGGCGCGTCCGCGGCCGTGATGGCGAACGGCCTGGAGATCATCCTGGGCGACCCCGACGTCAAGTCGGTCTTCGTCAACGTCTTCGGTGGCATCACCGCCTGCGACGAGGTCGCCAACGGCATCGTGCAGGCGCTGCAGCTGCTCGCGGACAAGGGCGAGGAAGTCACCAAGCCGCTCGTCGTCCGCCTCGACGGCAACAACGCCGAGCTGGGTCGCAAGATCCTCTCCGACGCCAACCACCCGCTGGTGCAGCGCGTGGACACCATGGACGGCGCGGCCGACAAGGCCGCCGAGCTCGCGGCTGCGAAGTAAGGAAGAGGGACAGACTCAGCCATGGCTATCTTCCTCAACAAGGACAGCAAGGTCATCGTCCAGGGCATGACCGGCTCCACGGGCATGAAGCACACCAAGCTCATGCTCGCCGACGGCACGAACATCGTCGGTGGCGTCAACCCGCGCAAGGCGGGCACGACCGTGGACGTCGACGGCACGGAGATCCCGGTCTTCGGCACCGTCGCCGAGGCGATCGAGAAGACGGGCGCGAACGTATCCGTCCTCTTCGTACCGCCGGCCTTCGCCAAGGCCGCCGTGGTCGAGGCGATCGACGCCGAGATCCCGCTCGCGGTCGTCATCACCGAGGGCATCGCGGTCCACGACTCGGCCGCGTTCTACGCGTACGCCGTGTCCCAGGGCAACAAGACCCGGATCATCGGCCCGAACTGCCCCGGTCTCATCACCCCGGGTCAGTCGAACGCCGGCATCATCCCGGGCGACATCACCAAGCCGGGCCGTATCGGCCTGGTCTCGAAGTCCGGCACGCTGACGTACCAGATGATGTACGAGCTGCGTGACATCGGCTTCTCGTCCGCGGTGGGCATCGGTGGCGACCCCGTCATCGGTACGACCCACATCGACGCCCTGGCCGCCTTCGAGGCCGACCCCGACACCGACCTGATCGTGATGATCGGTGAGATCGGTGGCGACGCCGAGGAGCGGGCCGCGGCGTTCATCAAGGACAACGTGAAGAAGCCGGTCGTCGGCTACGTCGCGGGCTTCACCGCGCCCGAGGGCAAGACCATGGGCCACGCCGGCGCCATCGTCTCCGGCTCCTCCGGCACGGCCGCCGCGAAGAAGGAGGCCCTCGAGGCCGCCGGCGTCAAGGTCGGCAAGACGCCGACCGAGACGGCGAAGCTGGCGCGGGAGATCCTCGCCGGCTGAACGGTACCCAGCTGAACGTCTTTGGGCTCGCTCCGTTGTTCGGGGCGGGCCCATCGGCGCGTTACGGGGTGCCGGGGCGGGTCGTCGGACGGGTGCGGGTGCGTCGTGGCCGGTCGCGCAGTTCCCCGCGCCCCTGAGAGACCGGCCCGCCGTCAACGACCAAGCGGTACCAGCCTCTCCGGCCCCTTCGCCGCCGATTCGCGCAACTTCTCCCGCAGTTTCGTCTCCGCCTCCGACAGCGGACCCCGCCCCACCCTCGGCGGCACCCCCTGGATCTCCGCCCCCGGCGGGACCGGTGGCTCGTAATGCGTCGGAGCCGTCCGCAGCGTGAGCGCCGTCGTGCCGATCAGCGCCACCGTGAACGCGATCGCCGCCCGGGTCCAGTAGCGTGCCCGGCGCTCGCTCCCGGTCCGCACCGCGGGCGGCTGCGCGGCCCGCAACCGTTCCGTGGAGGCCAGCAGGGTCAGGCGATCGTGCAGGTCGGACGGGTCGGCGAGGTCGGGGAGCCGTGCCGCGATCGTCGCACGCGCGTTCATCAACCGGTACGCCGTCGCCGGTGTACTCGCCTCGGTCTCCGCCGCCGTCTCCGGCAGGTCGAGACCCACGCCGTCGTACAGCAGGAGCGTGCGCCGCTGCGACGGCGGGAGTTTCAGGAGTACGGCCATCAGCGCGCGGGCGGACGGGTCGGTGACGGGTGCCTCGGGGCGGTGGTGCCGAGGGCGGAAGCGGTGCCAGGGAGAGAGGGCGTACTCGTACGCCATGATCCGTACCCAGCCTGCCGGATCCCGGTCCACCGCCACCTCGGGCCAGCGCTGCCAGGCGAGTTGGAAGGCCCGCTCGACCGACTCGCGGGCGAGTTCGCGGCGGCCGGTGAGCAGGAAGGTCTGCCGGACGAGGGCGGGCGCGCAGAACGCGTACAGCGCGTCGAAGGCCTGAGCGGGTGTCAGGGGGGTGGTCGGGAGCTCCTCGTGCTCCTGCCGAGGAGCCGTCGTCCCGCCGGTGACGCCAACCGGGTTCGCGACCTGATCCCGCGTCACAGGACGCCCCTTCGTGCGAAAAAGTACATAGTCGTATATTGAGCGACACATCGGGCAATGGCCTGTTACGACGAGAAAGCGCGTGTCGTTGGGAGCATGGCGGTCGTGATTCAGCTGACCGCTCGCCGAACGTCGTTGTCGCCCCTGCTCACCCGCTTGCGTGACCGGACGCCCGGCCTGGCCGCGAGCCTCCTCGGAGGTGCGGTGGCCGCCGGGCTGGGGCTCGGTTCGTTCGCCGTGCTCGTGATCGGGCTGTGGATCAGCTCGCCGTATCCCGACAGCGGTCCGGGGGGTGCGCTGCACGTGGCCGCGGCGCTGTGGCTGCTCGCGCACGGGGCGGAGCTGGTCCGCACGGACACGCTCTCCGGTGTTCCGGCGCCCGTCGGTGTCACCCCGCTGCTGCTGCTCGCGCTGCCGTTGTGGCTGGTGCACCGGGCGGCGCGGGATCTGGCCGCCGGGGAGGAGGCGCCGCCGCAGGCGTCCGGGCGGACGGCGTGGACGGGGGTCGTGCTCGGGTACCTCGCCGTCGGCGCCGCCGTCACCCTGTACGCGTCCGGGGGAGCGCTGCGGCCCTCGTGGGCGTGGACCTGCGGGTGCCTGTCGGCCGTCGTCATGGGCGCGGCCGGCGCGGGGGTGTGGACGGCGAACGGCCGTCCCTCCGAGGCGTGGGACGGACTGCTGATGCTGCTGCCCGCGGGAATGCGGCGGCTCGTCCTCGGTGCGGAGGCACGGGCGCGGCTCTCCGCGGCGGCACGAGCCGCGGGCGCCGGCGTCTGCGTGCTCACCGGGGGCGGGGTGGTGCTGCTGGGCGTGTCGCTGGTGGCGCACGGCGGCGCGACGCGGGAGTCGTTCCTCCAGCTGACGGAGGGGTGGTCGGGACGGTTCGCCGTCCTGCTGCTGTGTCTGACGCTGGTGCCGAACGCGGTGGTGTGGGCGGTGGGCTACGCCGCCGGACCCGGCTTCGTCCTCGGTGCCGGGCATGTCGTGGGGCCGTTGTCGTCGGATCCCGCGCCGATGCTGCCGCCGTTCCCGCTGCTGGCGGCGGTACCGGAAGCGGGGGTCGGGGGGCCGGTGCACTGGGCGGCGGGGGCGGTGCCGGTGGTGGCCGGGGCGGTGGTGGGGTGGTTCGTGGGGCGGGACGTGGGCGCGGGACGGCCTTGGCGGCGGACGGCGGGCGCGGTGGTGTGGGCGGCGGCGCTGTGCGCGGGGGCGGTCGCCGTGCTGACCGCGCTGGCCGGCGGACCGCTCGGGGTGGGGGCGCTGGCCCGGTTCGGGCCGGTGTGGTGGCAGGTCGGCGCGGCGGTGGTGGGGTGGCTCACGGCGGTGGGGATGCCGGTGGCGTGGCTGGTACGGGCTTGGCGGGGCCGCGCCAGGGGCGGGCCGTGGACGTGGGTGCCGTCGGTGCGGGGCCGGCTCGCGCGGCGCGAGCGCGAGGAGACGGGCGCGGCCGAGACCGCTCCCGGGGCCATCTCCGCAAGCGCTCCTGGGGCCGCCCCGATGGCGGCGAGTGGCCACAACGCCCCTCACAGCCACAACGCCCCTCACAGCCAGGACGCCCCACAGGGCCAGGACGCCAGTCACGGCCAGGACGACAGCTACGAGCCCTACGACTTCCTGCCCGCCGAGCCTCCGACGGAGCCGGTGCCTTCGTCGACACCCTGGTACGACGACGCCTCGCGCGAGTCACGCTGGGCGGTCCTGAAGGAGGCCGCCATGCCGCTGGAGGAGTCCCCCGAGAAGCCCTCGCCCACCGACTGACCGCCGGGCCCTTCCCGCTCCCCCCGTCAGCCGTTCGTGCTCAGCAGACTCCGGAGTTCCTTCGGGAGGAGGTCCGAGCAGGACTGCTGGGCCTGGTTGGTGAGGGCGTCGTTCATGCAGGTGTAGTAGTCGTCGTAGACGAGTCTCGCGGTGAAGCTCCCCGCCACGAAGACGATGGCCAGCGAGGCCGTGACCACGCCACTCACCGCTGCCGTGGTCTGCGGGCGGGCCGACGGGGGCGGGGCCGGGCTGTCGGGGTCCGGGTTGCGGGGCTTGGCGCGCAGGGCGCTGATACCCCAGTAGAGGGCCAGCGCGCCCAGCAGCAGACTCACGTACGGCCAGCCGAAGAGGACGAAGAAGACGGCCCACATGCCGCAGAGCAGGGCGTAGCGGGCGCGGCGCTGGGAGGGGTCCGTCGGATCCCAGCGCGGGCCGGGTCCTGGGCCGCCCTGGCCCTGCGGACCGCTACCGGGGCCCGCGCCCGGGCGCTCGCCGAAATTGCCGTCCGAGCGGCCCGGCTGGCGGTCGCTCCACTGGCTGCCCCACGGGGTGCGGCCGCCGCCGTCGCCCCCGCCGCCGTCCGAGTCCTCGGGGCGGCGCGGCTGCCACGGGCGGTCCGGGGTGCCCTCCGGCGGCGGGGCGAAGGGGTTGTCGTCCTCGGTCGCCGCGCCCTGCTCCTCGCCGTTCGTCCCGCCGTCCTTCTTGCCCGACGTCTTGCCGGACGTCTTGTCGGAGGACGGGGCGTCCGGCGGCGAGGCGGGCTGCTCCCGCAGCAGCATGCCGCTGCGCTCCCCTTCCTGCACCGACTGCTGGGGGAGCGTGAGGAGTCGCAGGCTGCGGTCCGACATCAAGTGAGCGTCTTCCCCTTGAAGGATGTGACTGGCCATGGCTTACGTGGATCGAACGGTTCGGTGGGCCCGTCGGCGCGAGCCTCATCCCGTGAACGCACCGCGCACCACCCGCGTTCCCGGACCGGTCCCTCCCAGACGCTACCTTCCGGCCACGCCCCCGTCCCGTGGGGGCCTTCCGATGTGCCGGTATCGTTGCTGACGTTCGGCCGCTTCGTAGACTTCCCCGTATCCCGGGGCTCGAAGCATTCGTACGACCGTACAAACGCTCCCCCGAGAAAGGGCCCCCGCCGTGGCCGCCAAGCCCGTGGCCGAGCAGGCCAGGCCGGTCCAGCGCCTGGTCGTGCTGGTCTCCGGATCCGGTACGAACCTACAGGCGCTGCTGGACGCCATCGCGGCGACCGGCACCGAGGCCTACGGCGCCGAGATCGTGGCCGTGGGGGCGGACCGCGAGAACATCGAGGGGCTCGCGCGGGCCGAGCGGGCCGGGATCCCCACCTTCGTCCGCAAGGTCAAGGACTTCGGGAGCCGCGAGGAGTGGGACGCCGCCCTCGCCGAGGCCGTCTCCGCGTACGAACCCGACCTCGTGGTGTCCGCCGGGTTCATGAAGATCGTGGGCAAGGAGTTCCTCGCGCGCTTCGGCGGGCGGTTCGTGAACACCCACCCCGCGCTGCTGCCCAGTTTTCCGGGGGCCCACGGAGTGCGCGACGCGCTCGCGTACGGAGCCAGGGTCACCGGCTGCACCGTCCACTTCGTCGACGACGGCGTCGACACCGGACCGATCATCGCCCAGGGCGTGGTGGAGATCCGGGACGAGGACGACGAGAGCGCTCTGCACGAGCGCATCAAGGAAGTCGAGCGAAGGCTGCTCGTCGAGGTCGTGGGGCGGATCGCCCGCAACGGCTATCGCATTGAGGGACGAAAGGTAGTTATCCAGTGACCGCCGAGAGCATCGAGAACGGCAAGCGGGCCATCCGTCGCGCGCTCGTCAGCGTCTACGACAAGACCGGGCTCGAGGAGCTCGCCCGCGGGCTGCACGAAGCCGGCGTCGAACTCGTCTCCACCGGGTCCACCGCGGGCCGTATCGCCGCCGCCGGCGTCCCCGTCACCAAGGTCGAGGAGCTCACCGGCTTCCCCGAGTGCCTGGACGGCCGCGTCAAGACCCTGCACCCGCGCGTGCACGCCGGCATCCTCGCCGACCTGCGCCTCGACAGCCATCGCGAGCAGCTCGCGGAGCTCGGCGTCGAGCCGTTCGACCTCGTCGTCGTCAACCTCTACCCGTTCCGCGAGACCGTCGCGTCCGGCGCCTCCCCGGACGAGTGCGTCGAGCAGATCGACATCGGCGGACCGTCCATGGTGCGCGCCGCCGCCAAGAACCACCCGTCGGTCGCCGTCGTCACCAGCCCCGAGCGGTACGCCGACGTCCTGACCGCGGTCAAGGACGGCGGCTTCGACCTCGCCACCCGCAAGCGGCTCGCCGCCGAGGCCTTCCGGCACACCGCCGAGTACGACATCGCGGTGGCGAGCTGGTTCGCCAGCGCCTACGCGCCCGCCGACGAGTCGTTCTTCCCCGACTTCCTCGGCGCCACCCTGGAGCGCCGCAGCACCCTGCGCTACGGCGAGAACCCGCACCAGCCCGCCGCGCTCTACGTCGACGGCACCGGCGTCGGTCTCGCCGAGGCCGAGCAGCTGCACGGCAAGGAGATGTCCTACAACAACTACACGGACACGGACGCCGCCCGCCGTGCCGCGTACGACCATGTCGAGCCGGCCGTCGCGATCATCAAGCACGCCAACCCCTGCGGCATCGCGGTCGGCGCGGACGTCGCCGAGGCGCACCGCAAGGCACACGCGTGTGACCCGCTGTCGGCGTTCGGCGGTGTGATCGCGGTGAACCGTCCGGTCTCCAAGGAGATGGCGGAGCAGGTCGCCGAGATCTTCACCGAGGTCATCGTCGCCCCCGACTACGAGGACGGCGCCCTGGAGGCCCTCGCCAAGAAGAAGAACATCCGCGTCCTGAAGGCTCCGGCCGCGCCCGCGCACCCCGCCGAGGTCAAGCCCATCGACGGCGGCGCGCTCCTGCAGATCACCGACCGCCTCCAGGCCGAGGGCGACGACCCGGCCAACTGGACCCTGGCGAGCGGCGAGGCGCTCAGCGCCGACGAGCTGGCCGAGCTGGCCTTCGCCTGGCGGGCCTGCCGGGCCGTCAAGTCCAACGCCATCCTCCTCGCCAAGGACGGCGCCTCGGTCGGCGTCGGCATGGGTCAGGTCAACCGGGTCGACTCGGCGAAGCTGGCCGTCGAGCGGGCCGGTACCGAGCGCGCGCAGGGCTCGTACGCCGCCTCGGACGCCTTCTTCCCGTTCCCGGACGGACTGGAGGTCCTCCTGGAGGCCGGTGTGAAGGCGGTCGTCCAGCCGGGCGGCTCGGTCCGTGACGAACTCGTCGTCGAGGCCGCCAAGAAGGCCGGCGTCACGATGTACTTCACCGGGACGCGGCACTTCTTCCACTGACGGAACACCGACCTGGGCGGCGCTACGTGGAACTGCGCAGCGCCGCCCAGGTGTTGGGCCCCACCTGGCCGTCGACCTCCAGCCCCTTGGCGCTCTGGAACTGCTTGACCGCCGACTGGGTGTCCTTGCCGAACTCACCGTCCACGCCCGAACCGCCCACGCCGTAACCGCGCTTGGTGAGCATGCACTGCACCTGGACGACCCGCTGGCCCTTGTCGCCGTACTCGGTGAGTTCGGTGCCCGAGTAGTAGGTGCAGCCGGAGATCCAGGCGGGGGTGGCCGGGGGCGCGGCCGTCTTCGTCACGGTGGCGGTGGGGGTGGGGGATGTGGGGCTGCCGCCGCCCGCGCTGCCGCCGCCGTGCGTGGCCGGCGCGGACGGCGTGCTGTCCGGCGCGCCGCTGCTCTCCTCGGGGGCGGCCGTCTGCACCTCGCTCTTGTCCTTCTTCTTCTGTTTCCCGTCGGCGTTCTTGCCGGACGGCGAGGCGGAGGCGCCGGCCCCCGAAGCGGTCGGTGCGGCGGCCGGGGAGTCGGGGGCCGGGCGGGTGAGGAGGAAGGCGCCGACGGCCACGGCACCGACGGCGATGCCCGCGACGGCGGCCAGAAGGGGCCTGCGCCGCCCACCGGTCCCGGTGGCCGGGGTGGGGAGCGGGGAGAGCACCGGCTCCAGGGGCGTGCGGAAGTGGGGCGACTGCCGGACGGGTCCGCCCTCCAGCACCGCGCACCCCTGCTGCCGGTCGCGGAGCCGGGCGGCCAGTGGGTGGTGCCAGTCGGACGCGCGCCCGTGCCCGGCGGCCGTGGCCGCGTCGATCAGCTGCCGTGGGGTGGGGCGCCCGGCGGGGTCCTTGGCCAGGCAGGCGGACAGCAGCGCGGCCAACGCGGAGTCCCTTTGCGCGAGTTCGGCCATGACCTCGGTGTCGGGTGCCTCGAAGGCCACCCGGTGCATGACGTCCACGCCGGTTCCGTCGCCGAAGGGGGCGTGCCCCGTGGCGGCGTAGACGATGGTGCAACCGAGCGAGAAGACGTCGGAGGCGGCGTCGCAGCGGCCCTCGCGCAGATACTCGGGCGCCATGTACGCGGCCGTGCCGACCCGGTTGCCGGTCGTGGTGATCGCGCTGCTGTCCGCCGCGCGGGAGATGCCGAAGTCGATGACGTGGGCGCCCCGGGGGGACAGGATGACGTTGGACGGCTTGAGGTCGCGGTGCACGACCCCGGCGGCGGCCAGCGCCGACAGGGCCTCGCCGAGTTCCGCCACCAGCCGCCACACCCCGGCCGCCTCCGGCAGCCCGCACTCGCGGACAGCCTCGGCGAGGTTGAGGCCGGGCAGGTACTCGGTGGCCATCCACAGCAGCGCGTCGTCGAACCCGGTCCCGAGGAGGTGCGGCGCGCGCGGGGTACGCACCCGCCCGTGCACGGCGGCCTCCCGCTCGAACCGGCGCCGGAAGTCCGGGCCTTCGGCGTACTCGGGCCGGATCACCTTCACGGCGGCGAGCCCGGGGCCGTCATCGGCGCGCCGGGCCAGATAGACCCGGCCCATGCCGCCGCTGCCGAGCAGCCCGAGCGGGACGTAGGGCCCGATGCGCCCGGGGTCGGCGGGCAGCAGCGGAACCGCGCCCGCCTGCCGCAGCGCGGTGTCACCGGCCGCCGGTATGTCTGTCACGGTCCCCCCGACCTGCCTCTTCGTTCCTCAACGTGCTCTCGCGTCACACGAGTTGACTGAGGAGAGGCTAGCGCCCCGCTGCCGGGGAGTGCCGGGATACGGAGGGAACGCGGCGGGCGCGCACGGGAGCGTGGTCCCGCGCCGGGTCGGGTCACCCGGGTGCCGTCGGGCCGGCCGCCGGTGACGCGCGTGCCGTCCGGTGCGGGCTCCAGCGGGTCCGCGTGCCTACGAGCCAGGGGTGGGTGACGCCCCGGGGCCGTGTCACGACGTGACACGGCCCCGGGGAAAGTATCGCGAGACGCCGACTGTGGTGCAGCGGTGCTCAGTTCGTGCGGATGACGATGGACGAGCAGATCTTGTCGGCGAAGGTCTGACGCTTGGCGTCCCAGGCCGGCCACAGCCAGCCGAGGTAGCAGGCGAGGCTGTCCAGGAAGTGCGCGAGGCGGCGGACGAAGGCCATGCCGACGCCGAGGGGCTGCCCGTCGATCTCCCGCACCAGACGGATGCCGAGCGCCTTCTTTCCGAGGGTCTGGCCGTTCTTGCCCTCGATGATCAGCTGGTAGATCGCGAGGCCGAGGATCGCGAGGCCGCCGATCAGCGACAGGGCCGCCGTCCTGGCGTTGGCGCCGACGATGACGAGGATGTACGGGACCGCGAAGACGAGGCCGTCGACCAGGGTGCCGAGGAAGCGCTGGCCCCAGTTCGCGTACGGCGGCTGCGCGCCGTAGCCCGGCTGCTGCGGGTAGCCGTAGGCGGAGGCCGGGACCTGCGGAGCCTGCGGGTAGCCGTAACCCGGCTGCTGGGGGTACCCCTGCTGCTGCGGTACGCCCTGCGGGGCCTGCTGCGGGTAGCCGTAACCGGGCTGCTGCGGCGGCTGCTGCTGGGGGTAGCCGTAACCGGGCTGCTGCGGCTGCTGCTGGGGGTTCTGCGGATTCTGCGGCTTTTCGTACGGGTTGTTGGGCGAGCCGAAACTCATGGTGATCCTCCGTCGGCCGAGCTGGGGACAATGCGGACTGCGCGGAGGAACGTCATGGCTGAGCGGTCTGCCCCCCGAACATCAACCGCGATACTGCGCCAGACATCGTTCTAGGCAGGTGTGTTGTTGTCCAGCCCCATTCGGTAGGTGTTGTGCAAGTGCAACCTCGTCGATCTTGGGCGGGACCCAGGGGGAACCCGGATTGGAACCAGGGCCGGGTCATCCGGGAGGATGGGGTCATGACCGCCCAGATTCTCGATGGCAAGGCCACCGCAGCCGCGATCAAGTCCGATCTGACCGCCCGCGTGGCGGCCCTGAAGGAGAAGGGCGTCACGCCCGGCCTCGGAACGATCCTCGTCGGGAGCGACCCCGGCAGCCAGAAGTACGTCGCCGGCAAGCACCGGGACTGCGCGGAGGTCGGCATCGCCTCCATCCAGCGTGAACTGCCCGAGACGGCCACGCAGGAGGAGATCGAGGCGGTCGTCCGCGAGCTGAACGACGACCCGGCGTGCACCGGTTACATCGTCCAGCTGCCGCTGCCCAAGGGCATCGACGAGAACCGCATCCTGGAGCTCATGGACCCGGACAAGGACGCGGACGGCCTGCACCCCATGAACCTCGGGCGCCTCGTCCTCAACGAGCCGGCCCCGCTGCCCTGCACCCCCAACGGCGTCCTGACCCTGCTCCGTCGCTACGGCGTCGAGATCAAGGGCGCGGAGGTCGTGGTCGTCGGCCGCGGTGTCACCATCGGCCGCCCGATGCCCCTGCTGCTCACCCGGCGCAGCGAGAACGCGACGGTCACCCAGTGCCACACCGGCACCCGTGACCTGTCCTCGCACCTCAAGCGCGCGGACATCATCGTCGCCGCCGCCGGTTCCGCCCACCTCATCCGTCCCGAGGACGTGAAGCCCGGCGCCGCCGTCCTCGACGTCGGGGTCTCCCGCAACGCCGAGGGCAAGATCGTGGGCGACGTCCACCCCGGCGTCGCCGAGATCGCCGGCTTCATCTCCCCGAACCCCGGCGGCGTCGGCCCGATGACCCGCGCCCAGCTGCTCGTCAACGTGGTCGAGGCGGCGGAGCGCAGTGTCGGCTGAGGCACGCGGCCCCGAGAAGCGGGGAGCGACCACGACAGGGGCGACCGCGGCGCGGGGCTCCCAGGAGACGGCCGCGGAGCAGCCTGTGCCCGGCGAGTCCCGGGAGCCCGGGGCCGGGGCCGCTGAGGCGGAGCAGGTCCCTGACACCGGTGCCGTGGACGGCGAGTCCCCGGAGTTCGGTGGCGCCGACGTCGCGTCGGACGAGGGGCCGGATCCCGAGGAACAGGCCGAGATCGTCGTACGGGACGCGATCAGCGCGCCCGACATCGACGGACGGCCGCGGCGGGCGACACGGCGGTTCCCGCTGTTCACCAGGGACACCGCGCCGCCCGAGGGCGGCGGCCGCGCCGCGCCGCGGGACGCTCCGGCGCCCGCCCGGCAGTGGCCGGTGCTCGCCGTGCTGGCCCTGGTGGGGCTCGGGCTGCTGCTGACCGCCCTCGACCGGTTCCGCTTCGGCACGCTGCTCATCGGTGTCGCCCTGCTCGTCGGCGCCGTGCTGCGCTGGCTGCTGCCGGACGTCGGCATGCTCGCCGTCCGCTCCCGCTTCACCGACATCGCCACCTACGGCGTGCTCGGCACCGCGATCGTCCTGCTGGCGCTGATGGTGCAGCCGGACCCCTGGCTGGTGATCCCCTTCCTCAAGGACACCCTGCACTTCACGGTCAGCAGCAGCTGACCCGCAGCAGGCCGGCGGTCCGCCCCCACCCCCGACGAGGGACGGACCGCCGTCACGACCCAGCCTCCCGTGCCGCGAACAGCCTGTTCAACCGCTGTCCGTCCGCTGTGGCACAGCGGTGACGGTTCCGGCACGGTGTGCGCGACCTGCCACAGCGGACCCCCGCACCAGGAACCGATCAGCCCTGTGACGTCGTCAATGGCGGGGAACAGGTGAGGACGCCGCGGAGGTGGGCGATGAATGGCTGGCAGGCGCTGCCCGACGATCTGCCGCCGGAGGTACGGCACTTCGTGGAGCAGCTCAGACAGCTCAAGGACCGCACGGGGCTCAGTCTCGTCGCGCTCGGCGCCCGCACCGCGTACAGCAAGTCCTCCTGGCACCGCTATCTCAACGCCACCCAGCCCCCGCCCCGCCAGGCCGTCGCCGCCCTGTGCCGGATCGCGGGCCTCGACACCACCGACGCCGAGCGCTTCGGTGTGCGCTGGGAACTGGCGGTCCAGACCTGGCCCCGTCCGGCGACGGCACCCGCACGGGCCGCCGGGAGCGAGGCAAGTGAGGAGGGCGAAAGGTACGAGGACGATCCCACGCTGCCGTGGTGGGACGAGCCCCCGAGGGAGCGCGCGAGCGGCATGAACCGCCTGCTGCTGGCCGCCGCGCTGCTGCTCGTGCTCGTCCTGCTGCTCGGGGTGGCCGGTGCCGTTGCGTCCGGGGGATGAGGGGACTTCCGTGACGGACGTTATTTCCGGTGTGTTCCACCTGTGACGATGTGTCGACAAGTTTGCGTATTTGATAGGGAGCTGTTCGACAGCACGGCTAACGTGTCGAACTTGCTGATGCTCCCGTGCGCCCCCACCCGGGGAGCTGAGATCCTTGCGGCACGGGGAAGAGCGGGGAACAGCCAGCACCGACCGGGGGGAAAGAGGGGGAGCAATGCCTCGTTGGAGGGCCTTGCCGGATGAACTGGATCCGCAGGTCAGGGAGTTCGCGAGCCAGCTGCGGCGGCTCGTGGACCGCAGCGGCCTGAGCATCGCGGCCGTCGCCGACCGCACGGGTTACAGCAAGACGTCCTGGGACCGGTATCTCAACGGCCGGCTGCTCGCGCCGAAAGGCGCGATCGTCGCCCTGGCCGAGGTCACCGGCACGAATCCCATTCACCTGACCACGATGTGGGAGCTCGCCGAACGCGCCTGGAGCCGTTCGGAGATGCGCCACGACATGACCATGGAAGCCATCCGGATCTCCCAGGCGCGGGCCGCGCTCGGCGAGTTCGGGGCGCCGCCCGCGAACGCCAAGGGCGCCAAGACGGCCCGTAAGAGCGGCAGCGCGACGGCGACGCCGGGGGTGGCGGGGCCGGCGGGGGTCGCGCCCACGGTGCCGCCGCAGCCGACCGCGGCGGACGCGGACAGCGCTTCCTCGGGCGGGAACTCCTGGGGTGTGGCCGGGTACCAGGGGCCCTCACAGGCTTCTCCGGGACGTACGGCCGCGGCGGCGCCCGTCTCCGCCGGCGGTACGGGGCGGACGCCGGGGGCGCCCGGACCGTACGACGAGCCGCAGGACGCGCGTCCCGGGGACGGGGTCGGGGTCGCCGGCGGCTCGCGTGGCTCAGGTGGTTCCGGTGACTCCGGTGGTTCCGGCGGAGGGAAGCGGCGGCTGACGATGTTCCTCGCGGGGATCGTCGGGGTGCTGGTCGTGGTCGCCGCCGTGTTCTTCCTGACCGACCCGGGCGGGGACAGGAAGAACCGGACCGAGAAGTCGCCGTCGCCGTCCGCCAGCGCGACCGTCTCGCTGCCCGCCGGGGTGAAGTGCAGTGGCCAGGGGTGCACCGGGAAGGACGCCGAGGCCATGGGGTGCAGCGGGAATCTGGTGACGACCGCCAAGACCGCGACGGTGGGGGCGACCGTGGTCGAGGTGCGTTACAGCGAGACCTGCGGAGCGGCCTGGGGGCGGGTCACCCAGGCCGGCCAGGGGGACAAGGTCGAGGTGAGCGCGGGCAAGGTGGCCGAGCGGAGCGGCAGCATCACCGAGGCGGGGGACACGATCGCCTACACGCCGATGGTCGCCGTGAAGGACGCGGGGGAGGCGAAGGCCTGTGTGACTCTGGCTTCGGGGCAGCAGGGGTGCACCGACTGAGGGAGTGCCGGGGGTGTGCGCTGTCGGGTGCGGTTGCTCTGTGGCCGGTCGCGCCCGCGCGGCGGAACCGCCCATCGACACGGCCCCGCGCGCCTGAGGAGTAAATCTTCCCCGGAGCGTGCATGGGCTCTTGCATCGCGGGCAGGCGAACCGTACCCCCACGGGAGTCCGGAAACGGTACCCCCATACGGCGGCCGTCTCCGTCCCCTCTCTCCCGGACGGGCGGCCGCCTTTTCTGTCGGGGCAGCGGTTTGTGGGCTGGGCCACACGGGGCCGGACGTCCGGGATCCCGGATGCGCGATAGCCTGACCGCTGGAGATCTCTTGACGCCGAGAGATCGATCAAACGTCCGGGGCAGGGACGCCCCACCGCCAGCTGTCATACGGAGAACGCCATGACCCGCACTCCCGTGAACGTCACCGTCACCGGCGCGGCCGGCCAGATCGGTTACGCCCTGCTCTTCCGCATCGCCTCCGGCCAGCTGCTCGGCGCGGACGTGCCGGTCAAGCTCCGCCTCCTGGAGATCACCCCCGCGCTCAAGGCCGCCGAGGGCACCGCCATGGAGCTCGACGACTGCGCCTTCCCGCTGCTCCAGGGCATCGACATCACGGACGACCCGAACGTGGCCTTCGACGGCACCAACGTCGCCCTCCTCGTCGGCGCCCGCCCCCGCACCAAGGGCATGGAGCGCGGTGACCTCCTGGAGGCCAACGGCGGCATCTTCAAGCCGCAGGGCAAGGCCATCAACGACCACGCCGCGGACGACATCAAGGTCCTCGTCGTCGGCAACCCGGCCAACACCAACGCGCTGATCGCCCAGGCCGCGGCCCCGGACGTACCGGCCGAGCGCTTCACCGCGATGACCCGCCTCGACCACAACCGCGCGCTGACCCAGCTCGCGAAGAAGACGGGCTCCACGGTCGCCGACATCAAGCGCCTGACGATCTGGGGCAACCACTCCGCCACCCAGTACCCGGACATCTTCCACGCCACGGTCGCCGGCAAGAACGCCGCCGAGACCGTGAACGACGAGAAGTGGCTGGCCGAGGACTTCATCCCGACCGTCGCCAAGCGCGGCGCCGCGATCATCGAGGCCCGTGGCGCGTCCTCGGCGGCCTCCGCCGCCAACGCCGCCATCGACCACGTGTACACCTGGGTCAACGGCACCGCGGACGGCGACTGGGCCTCCATGGGCATCCCGTCGGACGGCTCCTACGGCGTCCCGGAGGGCCTGATCTCCTCCTTCCCCGTCACCACCAAGGACGGCGTGTACGAGATCGTCCAGGGCCTGGAGATCAACGAGTTCTCCCGCGCCCGTATCGACGCGTCCGTGAAGGAGCTGGCGGAGGAGCGCGAGGCGGTCCGCGCCCTCGGCCTCATCTGAGTCTTCTCCACAGCTCTGTCACGAGCCTGCACGGGCCCTGTTCCGGTTTCCTCCGGAACGGGGCCCGTGGCCGTTTTCCGTCCTACGGTCGAAGCCTTACCCGGTGGGGTGATGCGGGGGGTTCGCGATGAACGGCTGGAACGGCTACAGCTCCGGTTCCGGAGCGGGACACGGGCCGAGCGAGGAGAGAGGCCGGTCGGCCTGGAGCTCGGGGGAGACGGGGACCGCTCCGCCGTGGGCCTCCGCGGAGACGCAGACCTCGCTCGCGCCCCCTTGGGCGACGGACGGGACCGACGCCTCGCCCGTACCGCCCTGGCCCCGGGCGACGCAGGCTCTCGCGGGTTCCGAGCACGCGCCCCATCGGGTTCGACGGGTGCTCGCCGCCCTCGCGGTGGCGGTCCTGGTCGGGGTCTCGGTCGGGGTCGGCGTCTGGTGGCTCCTCCGGGACACCACCCTCGGGTCCGGTACCCGCACGGGCGCCGGTCCGGCCCCGAGTGTCACGGCCCCCTCGTCCCCGTCGCCCGCCGCCTCCCCCGCCGCGGGATACCACCGCGTCCAGGACCCCGTCGGCTACACCGTCGACGTGCCCCGGGGCTGGACCCGCAGCGAGAAGCAGGGCCGGTCCGCGCCGGTCGTCGTCTACGACGCCCCCGCCGACGGCCGCCGGCTCCAGGTCTTCCGGATCGCGGAGGACACCCCGGCCCAGTCCCTCGACCTGGCCGAGAACGACCGCGGGTACGGCTTCGCGCGCCAGCCCGGGTACCGGGTCCTCGACCGCGCCTCCGGCACCACCTGGGCCGAGCTCGCCTACCGCTACGACGACACGGACCTCGGCGCCCGCCAGGTCGTCGACCACCGCTTCCAGGCCGCCGACGGAACGCTGTACGCGATCCGCGCGGCCGGCCCCGCCTCCCTCACGCCCGCCGTGGTACGCGAGCCGCTCACCAGGGCCCTGACCTCCTTCTGCCCGGCGGACACGGAGTGCCGCTGAGCGGCCTGGGCGTGAGCCGCTCTCCTCGCCGGAGCAGACACGGCGGACGCTGCCGTCCCCCGCGCGAACGCACCCTCGGGTCCGCCGAGCCGCACCCGCCCGTCCACCCCACCTCCGGGCGCCGACGCCGCTCACGGCCCGGCGTGAACGCCCACCTCGCCCGCACCGGACGGATCGAGACCCTGCAACGCGCGTACGTACGGGAGACGGGGCCGGGCCCGGCCTCGACACCGGCCAGGGTGTCGCCCTCGACGCGCACGCGGAGCATCAACAGGCCTATGACCGGGTTCAGGAGGGAGGGCACGGCGGCTCCTCGGGTCAACTGGGGTGCGGGCTGGGGTGGTTGGGCCGCCGGTTCAGCGACGGACCGAACGCGATAGTACTCGTTTCCCGCCGAACGCGATAGTGCGTGACTCTCCGGATCGGTCGCGGTGTCCGACGGCCACGACCACCGTCGACCCCAGTACCAGCACGGCGACCGTGCGCAGGGCCGGGCCCATGCCGTGGGAAAGGCCGGGGTAGGAGGTCAGCACCGTGCCGGTGACGGCGACGCCGAGGGCGGTCCCGATCTCGAGGGCCGAGGTGCCGAGACCCGAGGCGAGCCCTGCCCGGTGAGGCGGGAGCGCGGTGGCGACGCCCAGGGTGAGCGCGGGCATGGAGAGTCCGGTAACGGCCGAGATGACCAGCAGCCGCAGGGGCAGGGGGCGGCCGGCCTCGGCGGAACGGCCATGCCTGCGACGACCGGCAGGATCGCCACTCCGGTGACGGCGGGACCGTAGCCTTTCATCGACCCGGCGCACGCGTGGCTGCGGCGGGCGGTGCGGGAACTGCTCGCGCAGTGGTCGGGTGGTCAGCTCCCCGGGCCGGACAGCCTTTTCTCGAACCAGTGGTCGCCGTAGACGTGATCGGTGTAGGGCGGGATCTCGGTGTAGCCACTGGCCCGGTACATCGTCCGCGCCTCGGTGAGCGACGCGTGGGTGTCGAGCCGCAGGACGCTGAAACCGCGAGCGGCGGCCTCCGTCTCCAGGGCGGACAGGATCCGGCGGGCCAGGCCCAGGCGGCGGGCGTCCGGATGCACCCACACATGGCGGAGCTCGCCGACCCGCGGCTCCAGCCGTCGCAGTGCGCCGCAGCCCACGGGGCGGCCCTCCTCGTACGCCACGAAGAACGCGCCCGCGTCCCCGGAGGCCTCCTCGGGGCGCACCAGGTCGGACCTGTCGAAGCCCTCCGGGAAGCGGGCGTCGATGTCGGCGGCGTAGGCGTCGAGGCAGGCGCGGGCGTCGGGGGCGGCGCCGTCGACGGGGGCCACGGTGATGCCGGCCAGGCGCAGCAGGCGCCGGGCGGTGTTCATCGCCTCGGTGAGCCGGTCGCGCTGGGCCGGGGTGAGTCCGTCGAGCAGGCCGGCGGCGAGGGCGTCGGCCCGGCGGTTCTGCTCCTTGAGCTCGGTTTGTCCGGCGCGGGTCAGCTCGACCATGCGCAGCCGGCTGTCGTCAGGGTGGACGCTGATCCGGACCAGGCCCTGCGTCTGGAGGGTCTTCGTCATCCGGCTCAGATATCCGGCGTCCAGTCCCAGCCGGGTCCTGAGCTCGCGCAGCGAGACCCCCTCGCCGATCTCGAACAGCAGCCGCGCCTCGCCGAGCGGGCGGTCCTGGCCGAGGTAGTGGTCGTCCAGGGCGCCGATGCGGCGGGTGAAGTAGCGGTTGAACCGACGGAACTCCGCCACGTGCTGGGTCGACACCGGATCCATAATCTTTGACTGTAGTCAAAGAACAGCCGTGGCGTCCATGGACATGAGATTCCGGTTTCCTGTCCCCACCCGCACCTCTATGCTGATGGTTTGTCAACAACTGACTTCAGCAAGGACTTTGCACGCATCGGGGGAGTCGCGTGACTACTACATCTGTGCCTCGGCAACCGCAGGCGGCCCCGCCGGGCCCCGCCACGCAACCGCACGCCAGTGAGGCGACCCGGCTGCTGTGCGCGGGCACCTACCTGGATTCCGGTTACCGGGACCAGGTCATCGAGCAGCTCCACCTGAACGAACAGCGGATCGTGGCGCCCTCGCTCGGCCTGGACGCGGCCCGGGTGCTCGCGCACGCGCTGCGCGCCCGGCGCCAGGAGCTGCTGTGGGCCGGCCTGATCCTGGGCCTGTGGGTGATCGGGTTGCCGCTGACCGGCGGACTGCTGTTGGTCTTCCTCGGCCCCAGCCTGCTGCTCGCCGCCGCCTCGTGGGTCCGCGGCAAGGGCGCCAACCCCCCGCTGTACCGGCGGCTGCCGGCCTTCTTCATCCGCTGGTGGGGGCGTCTCGTCTTCGCGATGTTCCTCATCCTGGCCCTGGTCGTCGCGTTCGGCGGAGGCGACGACGACTCGTCGTCCTACGGCGGCTCGGGGTCCTTCGGCGACTCGTACGGCTACGGCGACTCGTACGGCTCCTACGGCGACTCGTCCGACCTGTCCGATCTGCTGTTCCCCGACTTCGACGGGGTCAGCGGGCTGATCGGGCCGCTCCAGGCCTGGATGGTGATCGTCGTCTTCGCGCTGATCGCGGTGTGCGTGGCCGCGCAACGCGGCCAGTTCGCCAGGGCGGTCGGCGCCGAGCTGTCCCCGCAGCGCTTCCCGGACGCGGCCGGCGACCCCGCCGAGCGCACCGAGGGGCAGCGGTTCCAGCGGCTGAAGCAGCGCATCCGGACCGAGCAGCACGCGCCGCTGGTCATGTACCACGAGAAGCGGCCCTTCTGCGGTGCCGGGGTCGCCTACGAGACCTGGGTGCTCGCCGTCGAGCTGCGGCCCGACGAGATGAAGAAGGAACAGCTGCCGCTGAACAACCGCGCGGTCCTGGAGAAGATCCGCCCGCTGCTCGAACAGCTGCGGCTGCCCTCGGAGTTCGCCGGGCACACGGTCCGCGACCGGCTGCGCTGGCTGGAGATCGACGAGTGCGTGTTCCTGCCCGCTGAGGGGCTGCGCCGGCGCGAGGAGGCGCCGTACCACCCGCAGGCCTTCGAGGACCACCGGGCGCGCGCGGTCGAGGAGGGTGCCGAGAAGCGGCGGCACTTCCTGCGGATCCGGGTCGGCGGCTGGGAGGAGGAGCTGGTCGTCACCGTCTTCGTGCGCGTCCACACCCAGGGCCGGATGCTCATGCTGGAGATCGCCCCGCATGTGCTGCTGCCGGTGCGCGAGGACTTCAAGGACGCCGACCGCACCGCGCACACCTACCGGCACAACAACGCGCTCGGCAAGGCGGCCTGGGCGGTGGCCCGGGTGCCGGGCTCCGCGGCCCGTTCCCTCGTCACACTCGGCCGCGGCGTGGGGTACGCGTGGAAGCTGCTGACCGGCGGGTACGCGGGCGCGCTGCCCGGCGGTCCGGCGCTGTCGGTGCGGGAGCTCGGCTCGACGGACGAGGGGTCCCGCTTCCAGGAGATGGACGCCTACCGCTACCTCAGGAGCGTGCAGGACCGGGTCGCCCACGGCGTGCTGACCGCGCTGGCCGAATCCGGTTACCAGACCGGCGAGTTCGTCCAGAAGATCGTGAACATCAGCAGTGGCGGCGTGCACGTCGAGGGCGGCGTCCACGGCAGCACCTTCGCGGCGGGCAAGTACGCCACCGCGTCCTCCACCGACGGCGGCGCGGGGGTCGCGCCACAGAAGGGAACCAGCGGCAATGGCAACGGATGAGCCGGGCGTCAGCATCAGTGGCGGTGTCCACGGCAGCACCTTCGCGATCGGCAGCCACGCGCACGCCGAGAGCCACCACGGCACGTCGCCCCAGCGGGACGAGGCCGCCGAGGCGCTCCTGACCGCCGTACGGGAACTGCGCGAGGACCTCACGCGCCTCAGGGCCACCGACGAGACGGCCGCGCTGGACACCGCGCTGGCCGAGACGGAGGAGGAGATCGTCACGACGGGGCAGGCGGGGCCGACCCGTCGGGAACGCCTGCGGGCGCTGCTGGACGACTCACAGGCGCTGGTCGGCCTGGTCGCGTCGGCGGGGGCGGTGGCCGGCCTGCTGGGGTTGTGAGCGCAGGCGTACGGTTCCGGTCTGTGAGGGGTGCGGTGAGCCGACCTTCACGGCGTGGGTGTGATCGGGGGACGCGGTGAGCGGGAAGGGGACGCCATGAGCGGGGGCGTGCGGTACTGGAACGAGGAGACGCAGCGGTGGGAGGACGGGGACGGGAGCGGGGCCGCGACCGGTCCGGTCACCCCGCCGCCACCGGCCCGGCCGGACGCGGTGCCCTCGGCGGGCGCGCCCGCGGCGCCCGCCGCGGGACCGGCCGCGCCCGTGTGGCCGCCGGCGGCCGGGTCGGACGGGGCGAAGGCGGACTCCGACGCGACCG
This sequence comes from Streptomyces sp. NPDC005402, assembly GCF_040606575.1. Lineage (NCBI taxonomy): Bacteria > Bacillati > Actinomycetota > Actinomycetes > Kitasatosporales > Streptomycetaceae > Streptomyces > Streptomyces sp. NPDC005402. The sequence continues at coordinate 126,919 of NZ_JBEXFB010000003.1, read as the reverse complement.
TGGAGTCCCGCCCCGCGGAACCGCCGACGTCCCCCGTCCCCTCCCCTCCCGCCGGCTGGCCCGCTGCCGGTGACGGCAGCACCTGGCACGGGCCCGGCGCCCCCGGTACCCCGGGCAGCGGCTGGTCCTCGGTCGAGCAGCTCGGTGGCGGATCCGTTCCGTCCGCTGAGTGGTCGGGGGCCGCCTGGTCGACCGCCGGTCAGGCAGCCGTTCCCGAACCTCCCGCCCGGACGAACCGCCGGCTCCTGTGGTCCGCGCTCGTCGGGATTGCGGCGGTCGGTGTCGCCGTGACCCTGGTGCTGACGTTCGTCGTCGGCGGCGGGGACGAGGACGACAAGGCCGGTGACGCGAGCCCGACGCCCACGGAGGTCGTCTCGCAGCAGGGCGGACCCGACGGGTCGCCGACCCCCTCACCGACCGGGGACACGCCGTCCCCGCTCGCCTCGACACCCGAACCCCCCGCCGGATACGAGCTGTTGGAGGACGAGGAGGGTTTCCGTATCGCACGTCCCGCGGGCTGGTCGCGCACCACCGTGGCGTCCAAGTACGGCATCGACGTGGTCAACTACCGCAGCGCGGACGGCCGGCGAAGGCTCCAGGTGTACCAGGTCGCGGAGGAGTCCCCGGAGGCGTCCTTCGAGCTGTACCTCTCCGCCGACACCCCCAAGCCGGACGGCTTCGAGAAGCTGGACCTCCGGCCCGTCGAGGGGGACGGGTTCACCGGCGAACGCCTGGAGTACCGGGCCGACTCCCTCAGCGGGGAGCCGGACATCGGCCCCTGGCACGTCTACGACGAGCGGTTCGTCGCCCAGGACGGCCTCATCTACGCGATCGCCGCCTACGGTCTGGAGGACGACGGCGGCGAGGACGAACTTCAACTGCTGACCGACGCTCTCTCCGGCTTCTGCGCGCCCTACGCCTGTGACGCGGCGTCGATCGACTGAACCCTTTCTCCGTGAACCGTTCCCCGTGAACCGTTCCCCGGCCGCACCCGCTGCCGTGCTTTTCACCCTGTTTGTCCGAATGCTCCGTGAGCCTGCGCACTTTCAGCCATCGATTGCGCATGCAATCGAGGCGCGGGGGCATGCGACGACGGTCCCCGTGAGTGACACCTGTGTGACACAGGGGAACCGAACAGGAACGGAAGGCAACACCGATCATGGCCGGACAGCACGCGCGGCAGGAGCCGCACACCATCCACGCGGGCGGCGAATGGCGCGCAGCCGTCTCCGGCGCCACCCGCGAGATCCTCGACCCCGCCGACGCACGGCCGTTCGCCGTGGTCGCCGAGGGAGACGAGAAGGACACCGACCTGGCGGTCGCCGCCGCCCGCCAGGCGTTCGACTCAGGACAGGGCCCCTGGCCGCTCACCCCCGTCGCCGAACGTGCCGCACTGCTGCGCCGCGTCGCCGATCTTCTCGTACGCGACCGCGAAGAACTCGGCCTCCTGGAGAGCCGGGACGCGGGCAAGACGGTGGAGGAGGGCCGGGTCGACATCGACTGTGTCGCCGACGCCTTCCGCTACTTCGCCGACCTGGTCGCCGCCGAGGCCCCCGGCCGGGTCGTCGACGCCGGCTCGACCGACATCCACAGTGTCGTCGTCCACGAACCCGTCGGCGTGTGCGCGCTGATCACTCCCTGGAACTACCCGCTCCTCCAGGCCAGTTGGAAGATCGCCCCGGCGCTCGCGGCCGGCAACACCTTCGTGGTCAAGCCGAGCGAGATCACCCCGATGACGACGATCGCGCTCATCGAGCTGCTGGTCGAGGCCGGTCTGCCGGAAGGCGTGGCCAACATCGTGACCGGCCCCGGCCACACCGTCGGCGCCCGGCTCGCCGAACACCCCGACGTCGACCTGGTCTCCTTCACCGGCGGCCTGGTCAGCGGCACCAAGGTCGCCCAGGCCGCCGCCGTCTCGGTCAAGAAGGTCGCCCTCGAACTCGGCGGCAAGAACCCCAACGTGGTCTTCGCCGACGCCTGCGCCACCCCCGAGGGCTTCGACACCGCCGTCGACCAGGCCCTCAACGCCGCCTTCATCCACAGCGGCCAGGTCTGCTCCGCGGGCGGCCGCCTCATCGTCGAGGAGTCCGTCCGGGACCGCTTCGTCGCCGAACTCGCCCGCCGGGCCGCGAAGATCCGCCTCGGCCGCGGCACCGAGGACGGTGTCGAGTGCGGGCCGCTGGTCTCCGAGCAGCAGCGCGCCAAGGTCGAGTCCTACGTCGCCTCCGCGCTCGCCGAGGGCGCGGTGCTGCGCTCCGGCGGACAGCGCCCCGAACCGTCGCCCGAGCGCCCCGCCGACGGCTACTTCTACGAGCCGACCGTCCTCGACCGCTGCCACCGCGAGATGCGGGTCGTGCGGGAGGAGGTCTTCGGGCCGGTCCTCACCGTCGAGACCTTCCGCACCGAGGACGAGGCGATCGCCCTCGCCAACGACACCGAGTACGGCCTCGCCGGCGGCGTCTGGACCGCCGACGCCGGCCGCGCCCGCCGGGTCGCCGGCCGGCTGCGCCACGGCACCGTCTGGATCAACGACTTCCACCCCTACCTTCCGCAGGCGGAGTGGGGCGGCTTCGGCAAGAGCGGAGTGGGCCGCGAGCTCGGCCCCACCGGACTCGCCGAGTACCGCGAGAGCAAGCACGTCTACCAGAACCTCGCGCCGAAGCCCGTGCGCTGGTTCGCCGGTTGAGCCCACTCGCCCTCCCCTCTCTCTCAAGACTTCCCTGGAGTACCCCCATGTCCGACACCAAACAGGAGTACGACTACGTAGTCGTCGGCGGCGGGACGGCAGGCTCCGTCATAGCCGCCCGCCTCACCGAGAACCCCGACGTCACCGTCGCCGTCATCGAGGGCGGCCCCAGTGACGTCGGCCGGGACGACGTCCTCACCCTGCGCCGCTGGATGGGCCTGCTCGGCGGCGAACTCGACTACGACTACCCGACCACCGAACAGCCGCGCGGCAACTCCCACATCCGGCACAGCCGCGCCCGCGTCCTCGGCGGCTGCTCCTCCCACAACACCCTCATCGCCTTCAAGCCGCTGCCCTCCGACTGGGACGAGTGGGAGGAGGCCGGCGCCAAGGGCTGGGGCGCGGTCCCGATGGAGGCGTACTACGCCCGGCTGAAGAACAACATCGTCCCGGTCGACGAGAAGGACCGGAACGCCATCGCCCGCGACTTCGTCGACGCGGCGCAGAGGGCCCTTGAGGTTCCCCGGGTCGAGGGCTTCAACAAGAAGCCCTTCGACGACGGCGTCGGCTTCTTCGACCTGGCCTACCACCCGGAGAACAACAAGCGCTCCTCGGCGTCGGTGGCGTATCTGCACCCGGTGATGGACGAGCGGCCCAACCTCACGATCCTGCTGGAGACCTGGGCGTACAAGCTGGAGCTGGACGGCACGCGCGCGGAAGGCGTGCACGTGCGGACGAAGGACGGCGAGGAGACCCTGATCAGGGCCCGCCGCGAGGTCGTCCTGTGTGCGGGCGCCGTCGACTCGCCCCGCCTGCTGCTCCACTCCGGCATCGGCCCCCGCGCGGACCTCGAAGCCCTCGGCATCCCGGTCGTCCACGACCTGCCGGGCGTCGGCGAGAACCTTCTCGACCACCCCGAGTCGGTGATCGTCTGGGAGACCAACGGGCCGATCCCCGAGAACTCCGCGATGGACTCCGACGCGGGCCTGTTCGTGCGCCGCGACCCCGAACGCGCGGGCCCCGACCTGATGTTCCACTTCTACCAGGTCCCCTTCACGGACAACCCGGAGCGCCTCGGCTACGAACGCCCGGCGTACGGCGTCTCGATGACCCCGAACATCCCCAAGCCCAAGAGCCGCGGCCGCCTGTACCTGACCAGCGCGGACCCGGAGGTGAAGCCCGCCCTCGACTTCCGGTACTTCACCGACGAGGACGACTACGACGGGCGCACCCTTGTCGACGGGATCAGGATCGCCCGCGAGATCGCGGCGACCGAACCGCTCGCCGGCTGGCTGAAGCGGGAGGTGTGCCCCGGCCCCGACGTCACGGGTGACGAGGAGCTGAGCGAGTACGCCCGCAAGGTCGCACACACCGTGTACCACCCGGCGGGCACCTGCCGTATGGGTGCCGCCGACGACGAACTGGCCGTGGTGGACCCCGAGTTGCGCATTCGCGGCCTGGACGGCATCCGGATCGCGGACGCGTCCGTGTTCCCCACCATGACCGCCGTGAACCCGATGATCGGAGTGCTCATGGTCGGCGAGAAAGCCGTGGACCTGCTGGGAGGTGGTGCGTGATGAGTACGACCGCGACCATGGAGAAGCCGCCGACGACGGACAATCCGGTGTTCTCCGTCGACGGCCTGTGGAAGGTCTTCGGCCCCAAGGCGGAACGCGTCCCCGAGGACGCCGAACTGTCCGCCCTCGCCCCCGCCGAACTGCGCGCGCAGACGGGCTGTACGGCCGCCGTCCGCAACGTGAGCTTCGACGTCCGCAAGGGCGAGGTCTTCGTCGTCATGGGCCTGTCCGGTTCCGGCAAGTCCACGCTGGTGCGCTGTCTGACCCGGCTCATCGAGCCGACCGCGGGCACGATCTGCATCGACGGCGAGGACGTCCGCGCGATGGACAAGTCCCGGCTGCGCGAACTGCGCCGCCACCGCGCCGCGATGGTCTTCCAGCACTTCGGCCTCCTCCCGCACCGCACGGTCCTCGACAACGTGGCGTACGGCCTGGAGATCCAGGGCATGGGGAAGGCCGAGCGCCGGGCGCGGGCCGCCGAGGTCGTCGCCAAGGTCGGCCTGGAGGGCATGGAACAGCGCAAGCCCTCCCAGCTCTCCGGCGGCCAGCAGCAGCGCGTCGGCCTGGCACGGGCGCTCGCGGTGGACCCGCAGGTCCTCCTCTTCGACGAGCCGTTCAGCGCGCTCGACCCGCTGATCCGGCGGGACATGCAGGAGGAGGTCGTCCGCCTGCACCGCGAGGAGGGCCGCACGATGGTCTTCATCACGCACGACCTGAGCGAGGCGCTCAAGCTCGGCGACCGCATCGCCCTGATGCGCGACGGAAAGGTCGTCCAGCTCGGCACCCCCGAGGAGATCGTCGGCTCCCCGGCCGACGGCTATGTCCGCGAGTTCGTCCGGGACGTGCCGCGCGAACAGGTCATGACGGTCCGCCGGGCCATGAAGCCGGGCGACTGCGCGGGCCCGACCCATCCGGGCGCGCTGGCCCCGAACTCCGTGGTCGCCGACGCGATCAAGGTCGTCGCGAGCAGCGGCAGGCCGGCCTGCGTCGTGGAGAACGGACGGTGCCTCGGCGTCGTCGACCACGAGCGGCTGCTCGGCGTGGTCGCCGGAACGGAGCTCGGTACGCGAGGCCCCGGCTCGGGAGGTCCGGGAACGGAGCTTCGCAAGGAGGCCGTCTGATGGCTACCGTCACCGCGTCCACGCCCGGCGCCCTGCCCACCGATCTGCTCAAGCACCGGGCGGTCCGCAAGCTCCTGCTCATCGCACTCGCCGCAGCGGTCCTGGTCCCCCTCGCCAACGCCCGTTGGGCCAGCGGCAGTTGGCCCGACGCCCTCACCGTCGACCTCACCAAGCCGCTCGGCAGCGCGAGCGACTGGATCATCGACAACCGCGACAGCCACCCGCTGTTCCTCTACGGCTTCGGCTACGTCAGCAACGCCGTCGTCATCTCCGTACGCGCCGTGTATCTCGTCCTGCTCGGCGCGGGCTGGGCCGGCGTCACCGCGCTCGGTGCCCTCGTGGCCTGGCGCGTCGCCGGTGTCAGGCTCGCCGTGGGCACGACGGCCGCGTTCCTCGCCTGCGGTCTGCTCGGCATGTGGGTTCCCACCATGCAGACCCTCGCCCTCATGGTCGTCGCCGTGCTCGCCTCGGTCGTCGTCGGCGTCCTGCTGGGCCTCGCCGCCGGACTGTCCCGCCGGATGGACAAGATCCTGCGCCCGGTCCTGGACACCATGCAGGTCATGCCCGCCTACGCCTACCTCCTCCCGGTGGTCCTGGTCTTCGGCATGGGCGTGCCCGCCGCCGTCCTCGCGACCGTCGTCTACGCCGCCCCGCCCATGGCCCGCCTGACCGCGCTCGGCCTGCAGGGCGCGGACAAGGAGGTCCTGGAGGCGGTGGAGTCGCTCGGCACCACCGCCCGTCAGCGGCTGCTGACCGCCCGTATCCCGCTGGCCCGCAAGGAACTCCTCCTCGGCCTCAATCAGACGATCATGATGGCGCTGTCGATGGCCGTCATCGCGTCCGTGATCGGCGCCGCCGGCCTCGGTGACCGCGTCTACCAGGCGCTCGCCTCGGTCGACGTGGGCGCGGCCCTGGCGGCCGGCATCCCGATCGTGCTGCTGGCCGTCGTCCTCGACCGGGTGACCGGCGCCGCGGGCGCGGCGGCGGACGGTGCCGAGCGCCCGGGGCGCGCGGGATGGGCGTACGCCCTCGCCGGGACCGTCGTCGTCGCCGTCGCCGGACGTCTGCTCGGCCGGGTCGACTGGCCCGACGCCTGGACCCTGAACATCGCCGAGCCCGTGAACCGGGCCGTCGACTGGATGACGGACCACCTGTACTCCGGTGTCCCCGTCATCGGCGGCACCGCCGACTGGGCGGGCCACTTCACCACCTGGGTCCTCGACCCGGTCCGCGACGGACTCCAGGGGCTGCCCTGGTGGTCCGTGCTGCTCATCGTCGCCACCCTGGCCTGGCTGATCGGCACCTGGCGCACCGCGCTCACCGCGGTCCTCGCCATGGCCGCCATCGGCGTCCTAGGCGTGTGGACGCCCGCGCTGGACACCCTGTCGCAGGTCCTCGCCGCCGTCGCCGTCACTCTCGTCCTCGGCTTCGCGACCGCCGTCGCCGCGGCCCGCAGCGACCGCGTCGAACGCCTGCTCCGGCCCGTCCTGGACGTCTTCCAGACCATGCCGCAGTTCGTGTACCTGATCCCGGTCGTCGCGCTGTTCGGCGTGGGCCGCGCGCCCGCCGCCGCCGCGGCCGTCGTCTACGCGCTGCCCGCCGTCGTCCGCATCACCACGCAGGGCCTGCGCCAGGTCGACCCGGCCGCGATGGAGTCCTCCCGCTCGCTCGGCGCGACCAGCTGGCAGCAACTGCGGCAGGTCCAACTCCCGCTGGCCCGGCCCGCGTTGCTGCTCGCCGTCAACCAGGGCGTGGTTCTCGTCCTCGCCGTCGTCGTCATCGGCGGCCTGGTCGGCGGAGGCGCGCTCGGCTACGACACCGTCTTCGGCCTGGCCCAGGGCGACCTGGCGACCGGCCTGGTCGCGGGTGCCGCCATCGTCTGCCTCGGCCTGATGCTCGACCGGGTCACCCAGCCGACGGAACGCCGCCCGGGGAAGGGAGCCTGACATGCGACTCCGTACGATCGCAGCGGCGAGCTCGCTGCTGCTGCTCACCGGCTGCGGTGCCGCCGACATGACCAAGCAGGCCTCGCCCTTCGCCAACGCCCAGGGCGCCAAGTCGGTGACCCTGTCCGTCCAGTCCTGGGTCGGCGCGCAGGCCAACGTGGCCGTCGCCCAGTACCTCCTCGAACACAAGCTCGGCTACCGCGTCGACACCGTCCAGGTCGACGAGGTCCCGGCCTGGGACGCGCTCAGCCAGGGCCGGGTCGACGCCATCCTGGAGGACTGGGGCCACCCCGAGCAGGAACAGCGGTACGTCAAGGACAAGAAGACGATCACGCCGGGCGGCGGACTCGGCGTGACCGGGCACATCGGCTGGTACGTCCCGACGTACTTCGCCGAGCAGCACCCGGACGTCACCAACTGGAAGAACCTCAACAAGTACGCCTCGCAGCTGCGCACCGCCGAGAGCGGCGGCAAGGGCCAGCTGATGGACGGCTCCCCGTCCTACGTCACCAACGACAAGGCGCTGGTGAAGAACCTGGGCCTGGACTACCAGGTGGTGTTCGCCGGTTCGGAGGCCGCGCAGATCACCCAGATGAAACAGTTCGCCAAGGAGAAGAAGCCCTTCCTGACCTACTGGTACGCCCCCCAGTGGCTCTTCGAGAAGGTCCCCATGACCGAGGTGAAGCTGCCCGCCTACAAGGAGGGCTGCGACGCGGACCCGGCGAAGATCACCTGCGCCTATCCGCACACCCCGCTCCAGAAGTACCTCAACACGGACTTCGCCAAGTCCGGCGGCAAGGCGGCGGCCTTCCTGAAGAAGTTCAAGTGGACGACCGAGGACCAGAACCAGGTCTCCCTGATGATCGCCGACCAGAAGCTGACGCCGGAGGACGCGGCGAAGAAGTGGGTCGACAGCCACGAGTCCACCTGGAAGGCGTGGCTGTCCTGAACACCGCTATGCGCGGAGGCTCCGGGCGGTCTCCCGCAGCTGCTGGACCGCCCTCCGCTGGAGCCCCGGCCCGAACGTGACGCGAGTGGCCCCGAGTTCACCGAGTTCGGTGGGCGAGGGGCCCTTGCCGTCCAGCCGCCCGAACACGTTGAGCGGCCCCTGGATGCCGGACCGCAGCAACGGCAGTACGCCCGCCGGGGCGCCGATCGGATAGACGCAGTCGGCGCCCGCGGCGACGTACAGCGCGGCCCGCTCGATGGCCCGTTCCGGATCGCCGTCGCCGTAGGAGAACGTGTCCACACGGGCGTTGACGAACAACTGGTCCCCGGCCGCGTACCGCACCTCGGCGAGCCACTCGGCGTGCACGCGCGGGTCCTTGAGGACACCCTGATGGGAATCCTCCAGGTTGCAGCCCACGGCCCCCGCCTCCAGCAGCCGCTCCACCAGCTCCTTCGGCGCCAGCCCGTACCCGCCCTCGACGTCCGCCGACACGGGGATGTCGACGGCGTCGGAGATGCGCGCCACCGCGGCGAACATCTTGTCGGCCGGCGTGGACCCGTCCTCGTGACCGAGCGCGGCCGCGATCCCCGCGCTGGGTGTGGCGAGCGCCGGGAACCCGGCCTCCTCGCACACCCGGGCGCTGACCGCGTCCCAGGGGCCGGGCAGGACCAGGGGATCGCCGGGAAGCCGGTTGCGGTGCAGGGCGCGAAAGACGTCCACCTTGCTCACGGCCGGTAACCCCCTGGTGGGATCCGGCGGGCGACCATCACCCGGTTCCAGTTGTTGATGGCGACGATCAGGCCGATGAGATGGGCGAGCCGGGTCTCGTCGAAATACCGGGCGGCACTGGCGTAGACGGCGTCCGGCACAAAGCTGTCCGTCAGTACGGTCACCGCCTCCGTCAGCGCGAGCGCGGCCCGCTCCCGCTCGTCGAAGACGCCCTCGGCCTCCTCCCAGGCGGCGAGCAGGTCCAGCTGCTTCTCGCTCACCCCGTGCTTGCGGGCGATCGCGAGGTGCATGTCCAGGCAGAACGCGCAGTGGTTGAGCTGCGAGGCCCGGATGACGACGAGTTCGGCGAGCGCCGGATCGCCGAGTCCCTGTTTCGCGGCGGCGCTGAGCGCGGACAGGGCACGGCCGACCTCGCTGTCGAGGAGGTCCGTACGGCTCACTGGTGCTGCCCCGCCTCGTAGTGGCCCGCGACCAGACGGCACGTCACACCGAACCGGTTCCACGCGTTGATCACCGTGATCGCCGCGATCAGCTGGGCCAGCTCGGCCTCCTCGAAGTGCTTGGCCGCGTGGTCGTACACCTCGTCCGGCACGAAGCCGTCGGTCAGGACGGTGACCGCGTCGGTCAGTTCGAGGGCCGCGACCTCCTTCTCCGTGTAGAAGTGCCTCGACTCCTCCCACGCGCCGAGCTGGATGATCCGCTCGACGCTCTCGCCGGCCGCGAGGGCGTCCTTGGAGTGCATGTCGAGGCAGAACGCGCAGTGGTTGAGCTGTGAGGCGCGGATCTTCACCAGCTCCAGCAGCCGGGGGTCGAGTCCCCGGCGGGCGGCGGTGTCGAGGCGGAGCATCGCCTTGTAGACCTCGGGGGCGTGCTGGGCCCAGGACAGGCGGGGCGTGTGTTCGGGGGTGTACCGGACGGTTTCCTCGGTGGTCATGTCTCGACCCTAGGAGCCGGGCAGCCCAAGGGTATGGTCCACTTTCATGGCAAGACCATGGGCCACTTTCGGCATCGACCTGCACCTGGAGCCCTCCGCAGGGGGCGTCAGGCGCGGCCTCACCGACGCCCTGCGCGAGGCCGTCCGCACCGGCCGCCTCGCCCCCGGCACCCGGCTGCCCTCCTCCCGCGCCCTCGCCGCCGACCTGGGCATCGCCCGCAACACCGTCGCCGACGCCTACGCCGACCTGGTCGCCGAGGGCTGGCTCACCGCCCGCCAGGGCTCCGGCACGCGCGTCTCCGACCGTACGGTCGTCCCGCCCGCCGGCGCCCCACCCCGGCCCCGCGCACCCGGGCGCCCCACCCACAACCTCGTCCCCGGCACCCCCGACCTGGCCTCGTTCCCGCGCGCCCAGTGGCTCAAGGCCGCCCGCCGAGCCCTCGCCACCGCCCCCTACCAGGCCCTCGACTACGGTGATCCGCGCGGGCGGGTCGAACTGCGCACCGCCCTCTCCGAGTACCTCTCCCGCGCCCGCGGCGTGCGCGCCGACCCCGAACGCATCCTGGTCTGCGCCGGGTTCTCGCACGGCCTGCGGCTCCTCGGCGCGGTCCTGCGGGCCCGCGGTGCCCGCACGGTCGCCGTGGAGTCGTACGGCCTCGACGTGCACTGGAACCTGCTCGCTGCCGCCGGTCTGCGGACCGTGCCGCTGCCGTTCGACGAGCACGGCACGGACCCACGGGAGCTGACCGACCAGGACGCGGTGCTGCTCACCCCCGCGCACCAGTTCCCGATCGGCGGCACCCTGCACCGCGACCGCCGCTCGGCCGTCGTCGAGTGGGCCCGCCGCACCGGCGGACTGGTCATCGAGGACGACTACGACGGCGAGTTCCGCTACGACCGCCAGCCCGTCGGCGCCCTCCAGGGCCTGGATCCCGACCACGTCGTCCACGCGGGCACGGCCAGCAAGTCCCTCGCCCCCGGCCTGCGACTGGGCTGGCTGGTACTGCCGCCCGGCCTCATGGAGGAGGTGCTGGCGGCCAAGGGCGGCATCGATGTCTGCGGATCCCTCGACCAGCTCACCCTCGCCGAGTTCCTGACCTCCGGCGCCTACGACCGTCATGTGCGCGCCGCCCGGCTGCGCTACCGGCGCCGCCGCGACGCCCTCGTCGCCGAGCTCGCGCGGCGGGCCCCGCGGGTCCACGCCACCGGGATCGCGGCCGGCCTGCACGTGGTGCTGCGGCTCCCGCCGGGCACCGAGCAGGCGGCGCTGCGGGCGGCGGCCTGGCAGGGCCTCGCGATCCACGGCCTGCACCGCTACCAGCACCCCGAGGCCGGCGTCGAGCGGCGCGACGCGCTCGTCGTGGGCTACGGGACACCGCCGGACCACGCATGGTCGGGAGCGCTGGAGGCGCTGTGCGCGGTGCTGCCCGAATGACGAGGTTCTGTTCGACCTGTTCACCATTTCTGAATAACGGCACGCGAATTGGGTCGCGCGGATAGAGTCGCCCCATGAGCAATAGTGCAGCCATATCCCGTGTGGCCCTGAAGAAAATCACCCCCGACGTGTCCGCGGCGATGGGCTCCCTGCATGCCGCCGCCGTTTCCGCGGCCCAGGACGCCAAGGTGGAACCGGAACTCCTCGAACTGATCCGGATCCGTGCCTCGCAGATCAACGGCTGCGCGTTCTGTATCGACATGCACACCAAGGACGCCCGGGCGGCCGACGAGACCGAGCAGCGCCTCTACGCCCTGAACGCCTGGCGGGAGGCCCCCTTCTTCACCGCGCGCGAGCGCGCCGCACTGGCGTTGACCGAGGCCGTGACCCTGGTGCACGACGGCCGGGTACCGGACGCGGTGTACGCCGAGGCCGCGGAGGTCTTCGACGAGACTCAGGTCGCGGCACTGATCTGGGCGGCGACCGTCATCAACGCGTACAACCGGATCGCCATTGCCACGCGGATGGTGCCGGGGGGATATCAGCCGGCCAAGAAATAACGCCGAATACGGGTATCGGCAATGCGTGCCGATACCCGTCCGTTCGTCGCTCTATCTATCCGGCAGCGGCTCCATAATGCCGTCCAGCCAAGCCCGCCATTCCGGTGCGCGGTCCGCCGGTGCCGCTTTCAGCGACCCGCCCGTCCATGTCGTCACGGGCCGGATTCCGTGCAGCGCGTTCACCAGCCACACCTCCCGGCCGTCCAGCTGCGCCACGGTCCGCTCGCGGTGGGCGACGGGGACGCCCTCCCGCCCGGCCCGCTCCTGGACGAGGGCCACGGTCACCCCGGGCAGGACCGGCAGCCGGGGCGGGGGCAGGCACAGGGTGTCGTCCTCCCACCACAGCACGCTGGCGGTGGCCGTCTCCAGGACGGCGCCGGAAGGTGTGATCAGCACCGCCTCCTCCGCGCCCGCGCCGGACGCCCGCTCGCGCACCCGGGCGAGGGCGGCGAGGTCCGGTCCCTTGCGGCGGGGCACGCTCCGAGGGTCGCACTGGCCGGTCGCCCAGACCCGTACGCCGGTGCCGAGCGGGGGAGCGTGGCGCAGCAGCAACCGCAACTCCGAGGTACCGGAAGCGAGTTCGACGCGGGGAAACCACTCGCCCGTGCGGGGCAGCGCGTCGGTCATGTCGCGCCAGAACTCCAGCAGCCTGCGCAACGGCGGCCCGTCCACCTCGCCGCAGGCCCGCAGGAACCGCTCCCGGTGCCGTTCGAGTCCGCGCACCCGGCCGTCCCGCACCAGCCAGGAGTCCGCGACGAGGAGAGGTGCCGCTGTCTTTGCGGCCGGGGTCAGCCCACGGGCCGGTGACCACACCGACAGCCCCTCCGTGATGACCGGTCGGCTCACCACCACAGCCACTCCCTCCTCAGTACTTGAGCCCGGCGTTCACCGGCGCCCCGTGCCGCGGCCCGTACGGCGCGTGCTCCAGCCACGCGCCGCACCACGGCAGCACCGGCGCGAGCGCCGCCGCCGCCCGCTGACGGGCCCGGACGATCCGGCGCCGGGGCCGCAGATGGTCCAGCGCGGTACCGGCGGCGGCACTGTTGAACAGCGCCGCGGACCGCCGTACGTCGGCGAAGTCCTCGACCGTCCCGGCGGCGATGGCCGCCGCGGCGGCCGCCGCGTCCGCGATGCCGCTGTTCATGCCGCGCGCCCCGAACGGCGGGAAGAGATGCGCCGCCTCCCCGACGAGCAGCACCCGCCGGTGCGGATCGGTGAAGGAGGCGGCCACCTTGCGCAGGAAGCGGTACGTCGACACCCACAGGACCCGCTCCCCGTACCCCTCGCCCACGACCGCCGGCAGCCAGCGCCGTACGGCCTCCTCGGTCCCGAACTCCTCCTCCAGGTCGTCGTCCCGGCACTGCAGGTCGACCTGGAAGCCCCCGGTGAACGGCACCTGCATCACACTGCGGCCGCCGACGCCCGGATGCTCGTAGTGGAAGATCCGCTCGGGCGGCGGCTCGGCACCCGGTGCGTGGGCCACGTCGACGACCACATGGAAGCCCTCGCCCCGCTCGCCCTCCATGGCGATGCCCAGGGCACCCCGCACGGCCGACCGGGCGCCGTCGGCGGCCACGGCGTACTCGCAGCTCCACTCCCGGCCGTCGCCGCATCCCAGCCACACCCCGGTCGCGGTCGTGCGGACGCCCAGCACCCGTGCCTCCCACGCGAACTCCACTCCCGCCCGCTCGCACGCGGCCCGCAGGAAGCGCTCGGTGTCCACCTGGCGCAGGCTGGTGAAGGGCGGCGGGCCCTCCTTCGGCCGATGGGGCGGATAGGTGCGGGAGTACACCTCGCGGCCCCGGTACAGGGTCCTCCGGGTCCGCCAGGTCTGTCCGTACGCGGTGATCTCTCCGGCCAGTCCCGGCCGCATCGCGTCGAGCAGGGCGAGGGTCTCGCGATGCACGAACAGGGCCCGGCTGCCAGGCCGTTCACGGTCCTCGGGGTCCGCCTCCAGCAGCACGACCTCCCGCCCGCGCGCCCGCAGCGCGAGCGCCGCCGACAGCCCCACGGGCCCGGCGCCGACCACCACGACCGGTGTCACGCGCGTGCACCCTCCGCGAGCATCCGGGTGATCTCGACCCGCTTCACCTTCCAGGTCGCCGTCATCGGCAGCTCCTCGAACCGCCACTGCCGGGGCTCGGCCATCACCGGAAGATCCGCCGTCGCATCCCGCCAGCGCCCGGGGTCCAGCGGCCGGTCCCCGCGCACGCACACCACCGGCACCGGCTCGCGGTCCGCACCCGGCACGATGACGACCTCCCGCAGCTCCTCCAGGCGTTCCATCAGGGTGTCCTCGACCTCCAGGCTGCTGGGCACGGAGTCGATCCGGTCGATCTCCCGGTCGGTGAGATGCAGGGTGCCGAGGCGACTGCGGTAGCCCATGTCGCCCATCTCCCACCAGCCGTCGTGGAGTTGCCGGTCGTAGCGGTCCTGCGAGCCGAGATAGGTGAGGATGCGGCCTCGGGTACGGGCCTCGATCCTGCCGTTCGTCCCGGCGGCGACCCGCTCACCGCCCGGCCCCGTCACGCGCACGCGTGTGAAGCCGGGTATGCCGATCCCGACCCGCCGCCCGTCCGCGCGTGCGGCACTGCGCCGGGTGAACCACTGGAAGGCCACCGGCCCCGTCTCGCTCTGTCCGTACAGCTGGATCAGCCAGGGCGTACGACGCTTCGAGGCGTTCAGCAGCCGCCGTACCGTGCGCGGATGGATCGCGTCGAACGTCGAGCCGTACGACCGCACCCGCGACAGTGGAGCACCGGGCGCGTCGGCCAACTCCTCCCACAGCACGAAGGTGTTGGGATGCGTCTCCACGATGCCGGGCCGGTGCCGGGTGAACAGCGGTCCCACGGCGGCCGGATCCGGGTCGGTGATCAGCACCAGCGGGCTGCCGAAGTGCAGCAGGACGCCGAGCAGATGGTAGAACCGCGAGTGCACGAACGACATGTGCAGCGCCGCGGTCTCCCCGCGCGTCGGCCAGCCCATCGCCTTCTGCGGTACGAGCCGGTTCCACATGGTGTTCGCGCAATGCACGGCGAGCTTGGGCAGGCCCGTGGTGCCCGAACTGTGGGTGATCAGCGCCGGTTCGCGGGGGTGGAGGCGGACGGGAGGCGGAGGCTCGGTACCGGCGTACCGCTCCAGGGGCTCGGCGCCCGGCGCGTCGTCCACGGTGAGAACCTGCCGCACCCGCAGGCCCACCCCCTTCAGCGGTCCCTCCAGCTTGGCCCGGTCGGTGACCAGCCATGGCTGCCTGAGCCGCTCGATCAACTCCCCGACCACCTCACCGGCCAGCCCGGGGGAGAGCAGCACGGGTACCGCGCCGATACGGGAGACCGCGCAGGTCAGCAGCACGATGTCGACGTTGTCCGTCTTGTGTACGACCACCTGCTCCGAGGGCCTGACCCCCGCCTCCCACAGGCGTCCGGAGAGCTCCTCGACGACCTCCGCGAGCGCCGGGTAGGTCAGATCGACGCCGAGGGCCGGGTGGGTGTCCAGCGGCCGGTCCAGGGTGACGAAGACGGCGCCGTGCCGCTCGGCCGCCCGGCGGAACACCGGGCCCAGGTAGAACCCCCGGTCCGTGAAGGGCGGTTGCTGTTCTCGCATGGGGCCGTTCCTCTCTGCGGTGCCTTTGCTGTGCTGGGTGCGGTGTGCTCGAAGCGCGGTCACCAGGCGCCCTGGCGGACCAGGTGCCGGCGGAGCTTGCCGGTCGGGGTGCGGGGGAGCGACGGGACGAGGCTCACGCTTCTGGGCACCTTGAAAGCGGCCAACTTCTCGCGGGCCAGGCCGAGGAGGTCCTCCTGGAGGCTCCCGTCGGGGGCCGGCGCTACGGGGACGACGAACGCCCGCAGCCGACTGGCCCCCCTCCGGTCGGTGACGGCCACCACCGCGACCTCCCGCACCGCCGGATGGGCGCGCAGTACGGCCTCCACCTCCAGCGGGGAGACGGTGATGCCGCCGACCATCTCCATGTCGTCGGCGCGGCCCAGGTGCCGGTAGCTGCCGTCGGGCTCGCGGACCGCCCGGTCGTGGGTGGCCAGCCAGCCGCGGACCAGGGCGCGCCCGGTCTCCTCGGGCCGGTTGAGATAGCCGGGGGTCACCGTCGGGCCGCGTACCCACAGCTCGCCCTCCGTGCCGTCCGGGACCGGCTCCCCCGCGCGGTCGCGCAGCTCCACCTCGAAGCCGGGCACGGGACGGCCGACCGTGCCCGGGTGGTTGTGGTCGAAGCTGTTGGCGCAGAAGGCGTGACCGGCCTCGGTGGAGCCGATCTGCTCCAGCACCGGAGCGCCGAGCAGTTCCGCGACCCGCCTCCCCAGCTCCTCCGGCAGCCCCTCACCGGCTGACACCGCGGCCCGCACCGAGACGAAGCACGCCCCGTGTCCGCTGCCCCGGTCGGCCACCAGCGCGGCGTACGCCGACGGCACCGAGTAGAGCAGGGTCACCCGGTGCCGGACGACGAGCTCGTCGACGGCGGCCGGGGTCGGGCGCCGGTCCACCAGGACCGCGGAGGAACCGGAGAACAGCGGGAAGACGAACGCGTTCCCGAAGCCGTACGCGAAGAACAGCTTCGACACCGAGAGGGTCACGTCGTCCGCGGTGACCCGCAGCAGCCGCCGCCCGATCAGGTCGTGGTACGCCTTCGGGTCGCCGTGCGTGTGCACGACCCCCTTGGGACGGCCCGTGGTGCCCGACGTGTACTGCACGTACAACGGCGTGTGCGCGTCGACCGGATGGGCGGGCGCCGGTTCGGCGGAGGCGGTGAGCGCGAGCAGCTGGTCGGCGCCGAGCCGGGGCCGCTCGGCGAACCGGTCCTCCAGGCCCGGCCCCGTCACACACAGCGCGGCTTCGGCGTCCGCGGCCATGAACGCGTGGTCGGCCGCGGGGAGTTCGGGATTCACGAGGACGGCGACGGCCCCGAGACGCGCGACGGCGAGGAAAGCCGTGACCCAGGCGATCCCGTCCGGCAACGCCAGCACCACCCGGTCACCCGGCCCGGTGCCGTGACCGGCGAGCACGGTCGCCGCCCGGGCCGCGAGCGCGTGCACCTCACCGTGGGTCCAGGCCCGGTGGCCCTGGTGGAAGGCGGGCCGGTCCGTCCAGCGGCGCCGCTCCGCGAGATCGGCGAGCTGGGCGGCGAGGTTGCCGGGGGCGTCGAAACCGGCCGGGGACAGCACGTTCTGCGCAGTCGTCATCGGACCGGCTCCTCGGTGGCGGTGTGCCCTGCGCGGACATCCGCGCGGACCGTCGCGTGCCGCCGCTGCTCCGCCGTCCGCTCCGCGGTGTGCAGGTGCAGGGCGCTCATCTGGGCCGCCGTTTTCAGCAGCATCTCGTCGTACTCGGCCACCGGATCGGAGTCGAGGACGATCGCACCCCCGGCGCCCAGCTGCATCAGACCGTCGGCGAACACGGCCGTACGGATCACGATGTTGAGATCCGCGCCCCCACCGCACCCCAGATAGCCGAGTGCGCCGGAGTAGACCCCGCGGGCCTCGGTCTCCAGGGTGTCGATGATCTCCATCGTGCGCAGTTTCGGCGCCCCGGTCATCGAGCCGCCGGGAAAACAGGCCCGCACGCACTGCACCGCGTCGATGCCCTCCCGCAGCCGCCCTTCCACGGTGGACACGAGCTGGTGCACGGTCGCATACGTCTCCGTGGCCATCAGCCGGGTCACCCGCACCGACCCGGTCCGGCACACTCTGCCCAGGTCGTTGCGGAGCAGGTCGACGATCATCAGGTTCTCGGCGCGCGTCTTGGCGTCCGCCGCCAGCGCGTCCCGCAGCCGGGCGTCCTCCTCCGGTCCCACCCCGCGCGGTGCGGTGCCCTTGATGGGCCGGGCCTCGGCGACCCCGTCCCGGGTGATCCGCAGGAACCGCTCGGGCGAGGAACCGGCCACGTCGACGTCCTCGAACCTCAGGAACGCCGCGTAGGGGGCCGGGTTGACCCGGCGCAGCGCCCGGTAGAACTCGTACGCGTCCGGCGGGGCGGGTAACCGGGCCGCGTTCGTCAGACAGACCTCGTAGCTGGTGCCCGCCCGCAGCTCACGTCCGCAGGACTCGATGTCGGCGAGATAGGTCGCCCGGTCCCGCACCAGCCAGGGTTCGGCGGCGCCGAGCTCGGGACCGGTGCGGGCGGCGGACGGAGACTGGCCAGGTGCCGAAGGGCCGGGCTCCGAAGGGCCGGGCGCCGAACGGAGGGTCGCCGAACGGCCGGGCCTGGAATGTCCGGGTGCCGCCGTCGGGTCCGGCTCGGTGGCGACGAAGGTCAGCTGGGCCAGCGCGCTCTCCAGCCAGTCCTCGGCCTCCCGCGCGGCCTGCGGGGTGTCCTCGGCCAGACAGACCGCGTACGTGAACCTCTTCAGATGGTCCACCGCGATCAGCCGGTCGGCGAACAGCCAGCAGGCGTCCGGGACGTCGGAGGTGTGCCGGTTCGGCGATCCGCAGTCGGCCTTCGTCTCGTAGCCGAAGTAACCGACATAGCCGCCGGTGAAGTCGAAGGGCAGCCCGGCGCCGTCCACCCGGCGGCTCGTCAACTGCCGTCCCAGATAGTCGAAAGCGCTCGCCGTGACCTTCCGCGTCGGCCGCCCGGCCCGCTCGATCTCGCACCGGCCGCTCTCGACGTCGTACCGGACGAACTCCGCGAGCGGACCGCTGTCGTCACCGAAGAACGAGAACCGCGAACGCCCCTCCTCCACCAGCGCGCTGTCCAGCCAGAACGCCCGCCGCGACGCCGCGTACATCCGGGTGAAGGCGGCCTCCGTGTCGACCGCGCCGGCGATGCGCCGGGTGTGCAGCCGATAGGCGGGAGCGGCGGCCCGGCGGGGGCGCGGGACGACCCGCGCGGGCCGGGGGATCACCGCCTCGGGCGGGGGCACCGCGGTGTTCTTCGTACGCGTCCTGCGGGCGCGCTCCGCCGTGAGGTTGCGGAAGTTGACCAGCATGCGGTGGCCGTAGTCGGTGAGCACGGACTCCGGATGGAACTGCACGCCCCACAACGGCCGGCTGCGGTGTCTGAGCCCCATCAGCACGCCGTCCTCGGCCCAGGCGGTGGCCTCCAGCGCCGGCGGAAGCGGCTCGGACACGGCCAGCGAGTGGTAGCGGACCGCGGTGAAGTCCTGCGGCAGACCCCGGAACAGGTCCCGTCCGTCGTGCCGGACCGCCGACAGATACCCGTGCCGCGGCTCCGGGGCGGACTCCACCCGGGCCCCCTCCCCGAGCGCGATGCCCTGGTGCCCCAGACAGACGCCCAGTACGGGGATCGGCGACTCGGCGAGCACGGCGGTACTCAGTCCGAAGTCCCGCGGCTCGGCCGGGTGCCCCGGTCCGGGCGAGACCACGACATTGTCGAACGCCGCAAGGTACTCCCCGAGATCGGGAAGGCCGCCGAACGCGTCGTTGAGGACGACGACCGGTTCCTCACCGTTGACCTCGGCGACCAGCTGGAACAGGTTGTACGTGTACGAGTCGTAATTGTCGATGAGCAGGGTCTTCACCCGCCCACCTCCCTCGGTTCGTTCCGGACCTACGCGGTCCGTCTTTTGTGCCGTCCGCGAAGTGCCTGAAGCGGCGGATACAGCCATTTCCTGAAGAAACGCTGAAGCCGGGGCATGAGAATCCACGTGACGAGAGCCGTCACACACAGGCACAAGAGCAGCGTGCGGACGAGCGGATTGAGTCCGCCGAGATAAGGAAGAACGATCAGATTGAACAGGAGCACCGGCGGAAATACCGCGCTCATGTTCACGAACCACAGTTTCCATTTCGCCGGCGGGGCGGGCGCCTTCGGTGTGGTGGTCTGGGAGTCGAACCATGTCTTGGAGCCCCGCACGCTCCTGCGCTCGGTCTGCCGGGCGAAGCCCACCGTCCGGGCGTCCCATTGGGTCCGGACGGCCGAATCCTCCCAGGCCCGGGCCGTTCCCTCGCTGGCGAAGCGATAGACCACATGCCACTCCGCCTCTCGGTCGACAAGGACGCCACCCCCAAGGAAGCCCGGCTGCTGCGAACTCGCGGCCAGCATGGCCCACCCCCAGGAGTGGAAGTCGGCCTCACGGCCCGGCACCACGTGATAGGCCACGGTGACGGTGACGGGATTGCTGCTCACGGCGTCGTATACGCAATGCCTTCACATCACGTTCAAATATTCAACGAAGCTTTTTTCGGCTGCCCGGATCGTGCCTCTTTATCGCTCTTTCGGTAGGCATGGCTCACTCTGTCGAGCTGTACCGGAAGTAAGCCGAGTAACCCCTTACGGAATTCGCTGCGGGGATTGCGGGACGGATTCCGCCGGCGCCTCCCCGAACCTGGCCAGCGCCAACGCCCCCGCGACGGCCACCGCGAAACCCAGCACCGCCACCCACGCCAGCCCCTCCCGGGTGCGGTCCCCGAGCCACACCACCCCCACCAGCGCGGGCCCGATCGTCTCCCCGATCACCATCCCGGCGGTCGCCGTGGTCACCGACCCCCGCTGCAGCGCGGAAGTCAGCGACAGAAAGGCCGCAGCACCGCCGACGAGGAGCGCGTAGGTCGCCGGGTTGGCCAGCAGCGCCGACGGTGCGAGCGAGTCGATCAGCCGCACCGCCACCTCGACCACCCCGAACCCGAACCCGGCCCCCAGCCCGAGCGCCAACGGCCGCCCCCGCTCCGGCAGCCGCCCACCCAGCAGCGCGAGAGCCAGCACCGCGACGGCCGTCCCGAGCATCGCGTACTTCAAGGCCGCAGGGCCGCCCCGGTCGCCCTCCGTCCCGGACGCGATCCCCAGCAGCGCCATCCCCGCGCACACCACGCCGACCGCGCCCCACTCACCCCTGCTCAGCCGGACCCGCAGCAGCCGCGCCGACACCACCGCGGTCACCGCGAGACTCGCCGCGAGGGCCGCGCCGACCGCGTAGATCGGAACCGACCGCAACGCGGCGATCTGCAACAGGAACCCCACCCCGTCCAGGGCCAGCCCCGCCAGATACCGCCACTGCCGCACCGCCCGCAGGAACAGCGTCACCGCGAACGCCGTCCCCTCGCCGTCACCGCCGCCCGCGTCCGCCGCCCGTGCCGCCATCGCCTGCAGCACGGTGGCCGTCCCGAAGCAGACCGCGGCACCAAGAGCACACACCATTCCAAAGAGCACGAAGTGACCTTAGGGGAGGAGGTGAGAAGCGGGCTGCCCCCGGACAGGCTCTTACTGATCTCTAAGCTGTCCCACGGACCCGCGTACACCGGGCCCACGGTCTGACCAAGGGGGAGACACGAACATGGCGGACGCACGCCGGCAACTTCGCTCGGGCACGGTCGCACTCGGCGGCGTGGGACTGCTCGCCATGGCCCTGACCGCCTGCTCCTCCGACCCCGACAAGCGCTGCGTCGACCGCGACAGCTACACCCTCGGCAAGGGCTACCGGGTCGTCGCCGACAAGAACTGCAAGTCCAGCACCCCGGTCAACGGCACCTACTACTACGGCGGCAAGAAGAAGGGCAGCTGGGTCTCGGGCGGCTCCTTCACCAAGAAGTCCGGCAAGGGCTCCGGCGGCTCGTCGAGCAGCAGCGGCGGCAGCGGGGTCGACCGCGGGGGCTTCGGCAGCGGAGGCAGTGGCGACAGCGGCGGAGACGGCGGCAGCGGCAAGGGAAGCTCCGGCGGCTGACGGCCCAGCACCATGCGCCGACACACCATCACCCCCCGCCCCGGCTGGCAGCAGACCGTCGAGGCCCAGGGCCTCGTCTACCCGCTCACCCGCCACCCCGACGACTCCCTGCGCCCCTACTGGGACGAGAGCGCCTATTACTCCTTCACGCTCGCCGAGGTGGAGGCCCTGGAGGAGACCGTCGAGAACCTCCACCGCATGTGCCTGGCGGCCGCCGACCACATCGTCACCGCGAACCGCTTCGCCGACCTCGGCATCACCGACCCGCGCGTGGCCGAGGCGGTCACCGAGTCCTGGCACCGGCGCACGGAACTCCCGTCCGTATACGGCCGTTTCGACCTCCGCCACGACGGCGACGGCCCGGCGAAACTGCTGGAGTACAACGCCGACACACCCACGTCCCTCGTCGAGGCCGCCTCGCCCCAGTGGTTCTGGATGGAGGAGCGCTTCCCCGGCGCCGACCAGTGGAACTCCCTCCACGAACGCCTCGTCGCCGCCTGGAAGAACCAGGCCGCCCTCCTGCCGCCCGGCAGCCCGCTCTACTTCGCGCACTCGTCCGCCGACGAACTCGGCGAGGACCTCATGACGGTCGCCTACCTCAAGGAGACCGCCGAACAGGCCGGCCTGGACACCGACTGGATCTCCATGGAGGAGATCGGCTGGGACCCCCTCTCCGGCCGCTTCGTCGACAACCAGCTCCGCTTCATCCGCAGCTGCTTCAAGCTGTACCCCTGGGAGTGGCTCACCACGGACCGCTTCGCCACCCACGTCCTCGACACCCTCGACAACGGCGGCGGCACCGGCAGCACCCTGTGGATCGAACCCGCCTGGAAGATGCTCCTCAGCAACAAGGCCCTCCTCGCGATCCTCTGGGAGCTGTACCCGGACCACCCGAACCTCCTCCCCGCCTACCTCGACGGCCCCCGGCACCTGGCGACGACGACCGGCTACGTCACCAAGCCGCTGCTCGGCCGCGAGGGCGCCGGGGTGACGGTCCACGAGCCCGGTACCGCTGCGGTGGTCCGCGAGGAGGCGTGCTGCTACCAGGAGCTCGCCCCCCTTCCCGACTTCGACGGCAACCACGTCGTCCTCGGTGCCTGGGTCGTGGAGGGCGAGTCGGCGGGCCTCGGCATCCGGGAGTCGTCCGGCCTGGTCACCGACGAGTACGCGCGCTTCTTGCCGCACGTGATCCTCTGAGGCGAGTCGGCGGGGGCGGAGCGCGGGGCCGGTGTAGGGGCGTGGGCGTTCCAGCCGGTGGTGGGGTCCGTCGGGCTGGGGCGTGGTGCCAGGGGATGTTGGCGGTGCGCGCCGACGAATTCCTCCGACGGGGCATCCCACGAGCCGTGCCCCCGAAGCCGCGTCCGCGGGCACCCGCCGAAAACGCGTTGTCGCACCCCGCCCGACCGCGTTACGGTCGGCGCACTCTGACGCACACGCTCTCTTGAACCATCGCCGCAGAACGGGAGCAGGTCCGCGCACAGCGCGCGGCACCACGGAGGGGCGGCACCGGATCCGGCCGACCGGCGGATCTCGTACGCCCTCCGGAGGACTCTCCCATGAATATCGGCCTCGGCCTCCCCATCGACGACCCCGCCCAGCTGCTCGGCTGGGCCCGGCGCGCGGACGCGAGCCCCTTCAGCACCCTCGGCCTGCTCGACCGTCTCGTCTACGACACCCCCGAACCCCTCGTCACCCTTGCGGCCCTCGCCGGCGCCACCTCCCGCATCCGCGTCCAGACCGAGGTGCTGATCGCGCCCCTCCACAACACCGCCCTGCTCGCCAAGCAGACCGCGACCCTCGACCGTCTCTCGGGCGGCCGCTTCACGCTCGGCATCGGAGTCGGAGGCCGCGAGGACGACTGCCTGGCCGCCGGCACCGACCTGCACCGTCGAGGCCGCCGCCTCGACGAACAGCTGATCCTGCTGCGCCGCGCCTGGTCCGGCGAGCCGTACGCAGACGGTGTCGGCCCCATCGGGCCCGCCCCCACCACTCCCGGCGGCCCCGAGGTCCTGTTCGGCGGGTTCGCCCCCGCCGCCCTCGAACGCGTCGGCCGCTTCGGCGACGGCTTCCTCGGCGCCGCCCTGCCGCCCTCCTTCATGGTCAACCTGTTCCGCGACGTCGAAACGGCCTGGCAGAAGCACGACCGCCCCGGCCGCCCCCGCCTGGTCGCCCAGGCGAACGTCGTTCTCGGTCCGGACAGCACCCTGGACCGGGCCCGCCAGAACCTCCGTGACTACTACGCCTTCAGCGGCCACGTCGCGTACATGGAAGCCGGCCTGCTCACCACACCGCGGCAGATCCGTGAAGCCGCCGACGCCTACGCCGGCATCGGCGCCGACGAGGTGATGCTCTACTGCTGGGCCTCGGACCCCGACCAGATCGACCGCTTGGCCGACGCGCTGTTCTGACGTCCACCGCCGCCACGGCTTCGAGGCCCGGAGACCCGCCGCCCGGCCTCGAAGCCGTCGCTCGCATGGTGGACGCCGCACAGGTGCCCTCCGACGTGCCCGGTAGGCTGGCCGACAGGCCGTGACTGGCGCGCTGGGATGGGACGGACCATCGGGGAGCGGCCTGTGAGTGAACCAAGTGCCGTGCGCCTGGGCCGAACCGTGATCCGTGACCGCTTCAAGCCACGCAACCCGGAGGCCGCCATGTCCGAGCAGCAGCCCCTGTCCACCGAGTCCACGGCCTTCCGCGCCGCCCTCGACGTGATCCGCGCCGTCGAGCCGCGCGTCGCCGACGCCATCGGCCAGGAGGTCCACGACCAGCGCGAGATGCTCAAGCTGATCGCCTCCGAGAACTACGCCTCCCCGGCCACCCTCCTCGCGATGGGCAACTGGTTCAGCGACAAGTACGCCGAGGGCACCGTCGGCCGCCGCTTCTACGCCGGCTGCCGCAACGTCGACACCGTCGAGTCCCTGGCCGCCGAGCACGCCAAGGAGCTCTTCGGCGCCCGCCACGCCTACGTCCAGCCGCACTCCGGCATCGACGCCAACCTCGTCGCCTTCTGGTCCGTCCTCGCCCAGCGCGTCGAGGTCCCCGCCCTGGAGAAGGCCGGGGTCCGTCAGGTCAACGACCTCTCCGACGCCGACTGGGCCGAGCTGCGCCAGGCCTTCGGCAACCAGCGCATGCTGGGCATGTCCCTGGACGCCGGCGGCCACCTCACCCACGGCTTCCGCCCCAACATCTCCGGCAAGATGTTCGACCAGCGCTCCTACGGCACCGACCCAGCCACCGGCCTCGTCGACTATGACGCCCTGCGCGCCTCGGCCCGCGAGTTCAAGCCGCTGATCATCGTCGCCGGCTACTCGGCCTACCCCCGGCTGGTGAACTTCCGGATCATGCGCGAGATCGCCGACGAGGTCGGCGCCACGCTCATGGTCGACATGGCCCACTTCGCCGGTCTCGTCGCCGGCAAGGTCCTCACCGGCGACTTCGACCCGGTCCCGCACGCCCAGATCGTCACCACCACCACCCACAAGTCCCTGCGTGGCCCGCGCGGCGGCATGGTGCTGTGCGACGACTCCCTCAAGGACCAGGTCGACCGTGGCTGCCCGATGGTCCTCGGCGGTCCGCTCCCGCACGTCATGGCCGCCAAGGCCGTCGCCCTCGCCGAGGCCCGCCAGCCCTCCTTCCAGGACTACGCCCAGCGGATCGTCGACAACTCCCGCGCCCTGGCGGAGGGCCTGATGCGCCGCGGCGCCACCCTGGTCACGGGCGGCACCGACAACCACCTCAACCTGATCGACGTCGCCTCCTCCTACGGCCTCACCGGCCGCCAGGCCGAGTCCGCGCTGCTCGAGTCGGGCATCGTCACCAACCGCAACGCCATCCCGGCCGACCCCAACGGCGCCTGGTACACCTCCGGCATCCGTATCGGCACCCCCGCCCTGACCACCCGTGGTCTCGGCACCGCCGAGATGGACGAGGTCGCCGGTCTCATCGACCGCGTCCTGACCACCACGGAGGCCGGCACCACCAAGTCGGGCGCACCGTCCAAGGCCCAGCACATCCTGGACCCGAAGGTCGCGGACGAGATCTCCCACCGGGCCACCGACCTCGTGGCCGGCTTCCCGCTGTACCCGGAGGTCGACCTCGGCTGACACACGTCCTCTTTTGAGTTGTCAAAGACCGGCGACTCCTAGAGATCGATGAGTTCCTGTCGTGGCTCATCCCGCGGCGGCCCGGCTCCTGGCCCGGCCGCCGCGCGGCGTATCAGCCACGTGCCGCCGACTCCCGCCGCGAATCCCGCGACGAGCCCCGGCACCGCCCACCACACGCCAGATCCCGGGCCCGTGGAACCCTTCGAGCTCTCGTCCTGCTCCTCCCCGGCACCGCCCGCAAGGCCCGCCCGGTCCAGCCGGTCGAAAACCGCCCGGGGAGCCCGGTGCCAGCGGATGTCCGCGTCCTCCCGCTCCGGCGCCGGATCCGAGCGCACCCACGGCGTGCCGTCCCCGGCCAGGAACAGCTGGTCCTGTCGCGCCACCGCCACATCACCACCCGGCGCCGAATCCGTCCGAGGCCAGCCGCCGACCCCCGTCAGCCCCCACAGCACGGTGAACCGCACCGCCGGGTACCGCCCCTCCTCCCAGGCGTCCGAGACCCGCTCCGTGCCGGTGTAGGTCGGCTGCAGCAGCTGCCACAGGCGAGTGAAGTACGGCTCGTCGACACGCACGGCCTGCGTCCGGCCGGAGCCGCCGGTGACGACCATCGCCAGGTCGGGTCTGTCCAGGCCCGCCGCCCGCGTCGACGGTGTCGCCGCGTCGGCCGCAGGTGCGGTGAGCACGGTCACCACCGCAGTCAATGGTGCGAGCGCCGCGAGCGCCCTGCGCGGCCCGAGCCGCAGTCCTGCGCGTCTGTTCCGCACTGCCATCCCCCTCGATCGATTCAGCCTCGCTTCCTCAAGCTCGCGCGCACGTCCTTTCGTCACACATCGCGCAGTTCCTGGCGCGGCCCCGGCTCTCCGCGCAGGCGGTCCCACGGCTTCCGCAGCACGAACGGCCGCAGTACCAGTGCCAGTACCGCTCCGGCCGCCAGACCGGGAAGCGCCCACCACCACTCGGTGCCGTCGTCAGCTGTTGAGGACGGGCCCGCAGACGCCTCCGGGACCACTGCTCCCGCCTGACTCTCCGGCTCCTGCGCGGGCGCGGGGAAGGGGAAGATGGCGTGGCTCTCACCGGAGACCTTGCCCATCACGCCCAAGTCCTTCAGCAGGGCGCGCAGTTGAGCGGGGTTCTTCGTGCGGTGCCAATAGCCGTTCACCGTCTCCGGCAGGTTTTCCATGGTGTGTATCCACACCTCGTCCCTGTCGGCGACGGGGAAGACCTGGTCCAGCCGCCACGGCGAGACGTCGTGCGCCATCCAGGTGACGTTGATCTGCCGAGAGGCGAGCAGATTCGCCTCGGGCGGTTCGGTTCGGGTGTCCGCACCCGCAGGGCGGAGCAGCCGGTCCAACTCGCCGTACTCCTCGTCGGAGTAGTACAGCGACGCCGTCTCCTCGCTCTCCGGCGAGACCACCAGCACGCTCGTGGGTCCGCCCGCCCACGCGGACGGCGCACCCCACACCGTCACCACAAGCATGGCCGCCAACGTGCCCCATCCCGCTGCCAGTTCACGACAGCGGCCCCTCCGCCCGCCCGCACTCCGCTTCATGACGACCCCCCAAACAGACGATCCCCGTGCGGCCCGTCCGCGAGCCGCGTGTCACTTCTGGTACACCGCCCGGCCCGGCGGGGTTCCCACCCCGCCCGCACTAATCCGAGGATTTCTCGGCGCCCTCGCTCCCGGGCCCACCGAGGGACTTCGCGATCTCCACAGCCCGCGCCTTGGACGAGACCCCCTCCAGCCGCAGCGTCACATCCGGCCCGGCCGCGACGTCCCGCCGGTGCATCCACAGCAGGGTCGGCCCGGCGGTCCGCCGCTCGCGGGTGTACTGGGAGCCGGCCGCATCCACCAGCCAGAAGCTCAGCAGGTGGGGCCGCGGAAACCAGAGAGCCGTGTCATTGACCGCCCCGAGGTCCGAGGAGTCCCCGCGCAGCGAGAGCCATTCCGGCTGCTCCCGCACGCTCTTGGTGAAGCCGATGTCCAGACGGGCCCGGTACTCGTCCAGCCGGACGGTGCGCCCTCGCTCACGCCAGCACAGGCTCACCAGAGACCGCCCCCGCGGCTCGGCCGTCACCGTCACCACGTCCGGAGCGCCGAGCGCCGTCGGCACCAGCGGCTCGAACCCGGCCCGCCGCCCGGCCTGCGCGAGCGACACCGAGCGCCCGCAGCCGGGTACCTCGGCCCCCGGCGAGGGCACCGCCGCCGGGTCGTACCGCACCTGCACCCCGCCGAAGTCGAACCAGTCCAGGACCGCCGCCCGCACCGGTGGCGTGAGCGCGAGGACCGCCAGCAGCCCGCACAGCGTCGCGGTCAGCGAGCGCCACCGCGCCCGCGTCCACCGCCGCAGCGCCCGCAGCCGCTCACCGGGCCCCGACGCCTGGACCACCGGGACCGGCAGCCGCTCGGTGAGTATCTGCTCCAGCACTCGCTCCACCATCGACTCGGACCCACCCGCGCCCGGCACGTCCAGCGAGCGCCCGAGCGCCCGCAGCTCCTCGGGCAGCCGGGACACACGCTCCCGCGGGCTGTCGCCGGCGCCCTCACCGCCGTGGGACTCACTCACGCTCATCACCCCCTTCCCGAGGCTCGAAATCAGGCAGCAGTCTGCCGAGCTTGCGCAGCGCGCGGTTCAGCCGGGACTTCACCGTCCCCCGGGGCCAGCCCAGGGCCTGGGCCGTCTCGGACTCGTCCATCTCCAGCAGATAGCGGTAGGTGACGACCAGACGGTGTTCCTCGCTCAGCCTCTCCAGCGCGGACTCCAGTGCGGCACGGCGCTCTATCTCCACGGCCGCGACCGCCGGGTCCGCCGACTCCGGTATCTGCGGCTCGGCCCCGGCGAAGGCCGCCTCGCGGCCGGCGAGCGTGCGCTGGCGTGCCGCCGTGCGCACTGTGTTCCTCGTCTCGTTGGCCACGATCGACATGAACCACGGCTTGAACGCCGAGCCCTCCTTGAAGCGGCCCAGCGAGCAGTACGCCTTGACGAAGGCCTGCTGCACCACGTCCTCCGCGTCCGCACCCGCCCCGAGCGCGGCGGCCGCTCGCATCGCCAGGCCCGTATGGGCCCGCACCAGCTCCGCGTACGCCTCCGGGTCTCCGGC
Source organism: Streptomyces sp. NPDC005402 (assembly GCF_040606575.1). Lineage (NCBI taxonomy): Bacteria > Bacillati > Actinomycetota > Actinomycetes > Kitasatosporales > Streptomycetaceae > Streptomyces > Streptomyces sp. NPDC005402. The sequence continues at coordinate 98,155 of NZ_JBEXFB010000003.1, read as the reverse complement.
GCGTACGCGTGCGATCACCGCGGCCTCATCGACGATGCGGCCCCCCTCCCGCGTCCTCACACGATTGGTACACCGCCCGGACCGAATCGGTTCCCACCCGTGGCGCATCTGTTTCCGACTGGTTCCGGATCGGCCCCCGACACCTGAGAGAATGGTGAGCATGGCCTCTGATCGACCCCGCGTGCTCTCCGGAATCCAGCCCACCGCAGGCTCGTTCCACCTCGGCAACTACCTCGGCGCCGTCCGTCAGTGGGTGGCCCTCCAGGAGTCCCACGACGCGTTCTACATGGTCGTCGACCTGCACGCGATCACGATTCCGCAGGATCCGAAGGAGCTCACGGCCAACACCCGCCTGGCCGCGGCCCAGCTCCTCGCCGCGGGCCTCGACCCGGAGCGCTGCACGCTCTTCGTCCAGAGCCACGTCCCCGAGCACGCCCAGCTCGCCTGGGTCATGAACTGCCTCACCGGCTTCGGCGAGGCCTCCCGCATGACCCAGTTCAAGGACAAGTCCGCCCGGCAGGGCGCCGACAGCGCGAGCGTCGGCCTGTTCACGTACCCGATCCTCCAGGTCGCGGACATCCTGCTCTACCAGGCCAACGAGGTCCCGGTGGGCGAGGACCAGCGTCAGCACGTCGAACTGACCCGCGACCTCGCCACGCGCTTCAACGGTCGCTTCGGCGAGACCTTCACGATCCCGAAGCCGTACATCCTCAAGGAGACGGCGAAGATCTACGACCTCCAGGACCCGTCGATCAAGATGAGCAAGTCGGCGTCCACGCCGAAGGGCCTCATCAACCTCCTCGACGAGCCGAAGGCCACCGCCAAGAAGGTCAAGAGCGCGGTCACGGACACCGACACCGTCATCCGCTACGACGTCCAGAACAAGCCGGGCGTCAGCAACCTGCTCACCATCTACTCGACCCTGACCGGCACCGGCGTCCCGGAGCTGGAGCAGCAGTACGAGGGCAAGCTCTACGGCGCGCTCAAGACGGACCTCGCCGAGGTCGTCGTCGAGTTCGTCACGCCGTTCCGGGAGCGGACCCAGCAGTATCTGGACGACCCGGAGACGCTGGACTCGATCCTGGCCAAGGGCGCGGAGAAGGCCCGCGCGGTCGCCGCGGAGACCCTCTCCCAGACGTACGAGAAGGTGGGCTTCCTGCCCGCCAAGCACTGACCGCCGCCCCAGCCCGTCGGCACCGGCCGCCGGGCACCGGGCGTACCACCGCACACCAGCACCACCGGGCAGAGCGCTGCACATCACTATGCCTGCGCCTGCCCACAGCACAGCCGTGGCCGTACAGTCGATAGCCGGACGGCCGGGAACGAATCCGACAGGACGACAGGGACGAACAGGAGACGACGTGGGGACCGTAACGATCGGTGTGTCGATCGCGGTCCCGGAGCCTCACGGCAGCCTGCTCCAGGAGCGGCGCACGGGCTTCGGCGACGCCGCGGCTCACGGCATCCCCACCCATGTCACCCTGCTGCCGCCCACAGAGGTCGCGGACACCGCGCTGACCGCCATCGAGGCGCACCTCACCGAGGTCGCCGCGGCGGGTCGGCCGTTCCCGATGAAGCTGTCGGGCACCGGCACCTTCCGGCCGCTGTCGCCCGTCGTGTTCGTCCAGGTCGTCCAGGGCGCCGAGGCCTGCACCTGGCTCCAGAAGCAGGTCCGTGACGCATCGGGGCCGGTCGCGCGGGAACTCCAGTTCCCCTACCACCCGCATGTCACCGTGGCCCACGGCATCGACGAGGTGGCCATGGACCGCGCCTTCGAGGAACTCGCCGACTTCGAGGCCGAGTGGCCGTGCACCGGCTTCGCCCTCTACGAGCAGGGCGCCGACGGGGTCTGGCGCAAGCTGCGCGAGTTCGCCTTCGGGGGGTCGGTCGTGCCGCCCCAGGCCGGCCACGTGGAGCGCGGCTCCCTGCCCACAAGCCAGCTGTAACTCCTGGTACAGCCGCTGTAACCGCGGTTCCACCAGCCGTACCCGCAGCTCCACCGGGCCATACGCGCAGCTCCACCGGGCCACACCCGGAGTTACAGCGGCAGCCGCCGGAACACCGCCCGCGGCACATGCCGCAACGCCGACATCACCACCCGCAGCGCTCCCGGCACCCACACCGTCTCCGAGCGGCGCAGCAGACCCAGCTCGATCGCCGTCGCGACGGCCTCCGGAGTGGTCGCGAGGAGCGCTTCCTCGAGACCTGCCGTCATCCTCGACCGTACGAACCCGGGGCGTACGACCATGACGTGGACGCCCGTGCCGTGCAGGGCGTCGCCCAGCCCCTGCGTGAAGACGTCGAGCCCGGCCTTGCTGGAGCCGTAGATGAAGTCGGCCCGGCGGGCGCGCTCGCCGGCGACGGAGGAGAGCACGACGAGCGAGCCGTGCCCCTGGGCCTGCAACGCGCGCGCGGACACCAGGCCGGCCGAGACGGCGCCCGTGTAGTTGGTCTGCGCCACCCGCACCGCGGCGACCGGCTCGCGCTCGTCGTGGGCCTGGTCGCCGAGGATCCCGAAGGCGAGCAGCACCAGGTCGATGTCGCCCTCGGCGAACACCTTGCCGAGCACCGCCTCGTGAGACTCGGAGTCCAGGGCGTCGAAGGCGACGGTGCGGACCTCGGCCCCCAGAGTGCGCAGCTCCGTGGCGGCCGACTCCAGGCCGGGGGAGGGACGCCCCGCCAGCCACACCGTGCGGGTGCGGCGGACGACGAGACGACGGACGGTGGCCAGCGCGATCTCGGACGTACCGCCGAGGACGAGCACGGACTGGGGGATGCCGAAGGCGTCCTTCACTAACAGCTCCTTGGGGGGGATCTTCAGCGGACTCAGCGGACTCAGCGGACTCAGCGGACTCAGCGGACTCAGCGGACTCAGCGGACTCAGTGACTCAGAGGGCTCAGTGACTCAGAGGGCTCAGCGGACTCAGAGGGCTCAGCGGACTCAGTGACGCAGAGGGCTCAGAGGGTGAGGCGGCGCGACAGGTCGGAGGTGAACACCCCGCGCGGATCCAGCTCCGCGCGCAGCGCACGGAAATCGTCGAGGCGCGGGTACATCGCGGCGACCAGCTCCGGCCGCAGGCGTGAGTCCTTCGCCAGGCAGACGCGTCCGCCGGCCGTGACCACCTCCTCGTCCAGCTCGTCGAGGAGGGCGCCGAGGCCCGGGACGGCGGCCGGGATGTCCAGGGCCAGGGTCCAGCCGGGAACCGGGAAGGAGAGCCACCCGGGGTCGGCGTCCCCGAACCGCTTGAGGACGGCGAGAAAGGACGGGCACCGCTGTCCGGAGACCCGCCGCACGATCCGGCGCAGGGCCTCCTCCTGGCCGTGTCCGACGACGAACTGGTACTGCACGAGGCCGCTGCGGCCGGAGATCCGGTTCCAGTGGGGCACGCCGTCCAGCGGGTGGAAGAAGGCGGGGATCTTCTGCAGCCGGCCGGTACGCGCGTGGAGCGCCTTCCGGTACCAGAGCTCGTTGAACAGTCCCACGGTCGTGCGATTGACGAGCCCTTCGGGGAGGAAGGAGGGCGGGGCCGGGAAGCGCGGGGGCCGAAAGGCCAGCGGGTCTCCACACCCGCGCGTGCCCCCGGCGAGCAGGTCCACGGCATCTCTCCGCGCGCGTGTGCCCCCGCGGAGCAGCCCCGCCGCATCTCTACACGCGCGTGTGCCCCCCGCGAGCAGCCCCCGCGTCTCCAGCGCGTCCAGCGGAGCGTGGTCGCCCCGGGTCAGCACCGCCCGACCCGTCGCGGCGCCGCGGGCCAGCAGGTCGATCCAGGCGACCGAATAGCGGTACTCGCGATCTCCGGCCGTCAGGCGGGCCATCAGATCGTCGAGGTCCCGCGCGCGTTCCGTGTCGACGGACATCAGCGAGGTCTCGACCGGCTGGAGCTGGACCGTCGCGGTCAGGATCATCCCGGTCAGACCCATGCCGCCGGTGGTCGCGTCGAACAGGGGCGTGCCGCGGCGCACGGTGCGGATCCCGCCGTCGGCGGTGAGGAGTTCGAAGGACAGCACATGGCGGGAGAAGGAGCCGGACACATGGTGGTTCCTGCCGTGGATGTCCGCGCCGATCGCACCGCCGACGGTGACGTAACGGGTGCCGGGTGTCACCGGCACGAACCAGCCGAGGGGCAGCAGCACCTCCATGAGCCGGTGCAGGGAGACGCCCGCGTCGCACAGCACGGTGCCGCCCTCGGCGTCGATCGCGTGGACGCGGTTCAGGGCGGTCATGTCGAACACCGCGCCCCCGGCGTTCTGCGCCGCGTCGCCGTGGGCCCGCCCCAGGCCCCGGGGAATGCCGCCGCGGGCCCCGCCCCCCCGGACGGCCGCCACGGCCTCCTCGTAGCTCCGCAGGCGGATCGGACGGGCCGCGGTGGGGGCGGTGCGGCCCCATCCCGTGACGGGAACGGTGTCGGCAGACATGCCGGTGACCGTATCGCCGCTATAGCGGCAACTCCCTCGTAAACCTCACTTATCTCCCCAGGATGGGTGATTAGTGGGATGTCGCTCAATAGTGCCGGAGCTCAGGCCGCCGTCCGCGCCGGCCGCGGCACGGCGGGCGAACCCGAGGACGTCGTGCCGCGCGACCGCGCCCTCGTCCTCATCGCCCTGAACCGGCTCGCGATGTACGGCCTGGCGCTGCCGTCGTGCCGCGGTTTTCGGGTACTCACACATCGGTCTTCCACCGGGAGGGCAAGATCCGATCATGGACTGGCTGAAGAAACTCCCCGTCGTCGGGCCGCTCTGGGTGCGCCTGACGGCCACGCACGCGTGGCGGTCGTACGAACGGCTGGACCGGGTGAAGTGGACCCGGCTGGCCGCGGCGATGACGTTCACCAGCTTCGTCGCGCTGTTTCCGACGCTCACCGTGGCCGCCGCGATCGCCGCCGCCACGGTCAGCACGAAGCAGCAGAACGACCTCCAGGACAAGATCGCCGACCAGGTTCCCGGCATCTCCGACCAGCTGAACATCGACGACCTGGTGCAGAACGCCGGCACCGTCGGCCTCATCGCCGCGGCCGTCCTGCTCTTCACCGGCATCGGCTGGGCCGGCTCGATGCGCGAGTGTCTGCGCGCGGTGTGGGAGCTGCCCGACGAGGACGAGAACGCGATCCTGCGCAAGGGCAAGGACCTGGGCATCCTGGTCGGGCTAGGCGGCGCCGTCCTGGTCACGCTCGCCATCTCCACCATCGCCTCCGCGCTGGTCGACTGGATCGGCGGGGAACTCGGCCTCCAGGAGGGCAGCGCGGGCCGGATCCTGCTGCGGATCGCCGCGTTCGTCGTCGCCGTACTCGCGGACTTCCTGCTCCTGCTGTACGTCCTGACCCTGCTGCCCGGGGTCGAGCCGGGGCGTCGCCGGCTCTTCGTGGCCGCGCTGACCGGCGCGGTCGGCTTCGAGCTGCTGAAGCTGCTGCTGAGCGGCTATATGCAGGGCGTGGCGACGAAGAGCATGTACGGCGCGTTCGGCGTCCCCGTCGCCCTGCTGCTGTGGATCAACTTCACGGCGAAACTGGTGCTGTTCTGCGCCGCGTGGACGGCGACGGGGAGCAAGGAGCAGGAGCTCACGGACGAGACGAGCGACGACGTACCAGATCCGGCAGTGGCCAGCGGCGGTTGACGAGGAACGCGGCGCCCGCGAGCAGCACGAGGAGGCCGCCGGCGATCGCGAAGGCGGTCTCCATGCCGCGGGAGCCGCCGTCGGCCGTGGCGGACGCGACGGGCTTCGCCGAAGCACCCGGACCCGCGGACTGCCCGGCGCCGCCGGAACCGCCCCCGGCCTCACCCGAGGTCCCCTGCCGCGCGGCACCCTTCGGCGGCACCAGCTCACCCACCGGCTCCACCTTGCCGGCCGCCTTGAAGCCCCAGTCGAAGAGCTTCGCGGTCTCCTTGTAGACCTCGTTGTGCTCTTCCTTCGACGGGTTCATGACGGTGACGAGCAGCACCCTGCCATTGCGCTCGGCGACACCGGTGAAGGTCGCGCCGGCATTGGTGGTGTTGCCGTTCTTCACACCTGCGATGCCCTGGTACTGCGAGATGTCGTAGTCGCCGCTCAGCAGCCGGTTGGTGTTCTGGATCGCGAAGGGCTTGCGGACGATCTTGCCCTTCTTGTCCTTCTTCGTCTCGCCCGGGAACTCCGCGGTGACCGTCGAGCAGTACTCGCGGAAGTCCTTCTTCTGCAGCCCGGAGCGGGCGAAGAGGGTCAGGTCGTAGGCGGAGGAGACCTGGCCGGGGGCGTCGTAGCCGTCGGGGCTGACCACGTGCGTGTCGAGGGCCTGGAGCTCCTCTGCGTGCTCGTTCATCTCCGTGACGGTCTTGGCGACGCCCTTGTTCATCGCCGACAGGACGTGCACCGCGTCGTTGCCGGAGCGAAGGAAAACGCCGAGCCACAGGTCGTGGACCGTGTACGTCTCGCCCTCCTTTATCCCGACCAGGCTGGAGCCGGCGCCCATGCCCGCGAGGTCGGAGGGGACGACCTTGTGCGTCCCGGTCTTGGGGAACTTCGGCAGCACGGTGTCGGCGAAGAGCATCTTCATGGTGCTCGCCGGGGGCAGCCGCCAGTGCGCGTTGTGCGCGGCCAGTACGTCGCCGGACTCGGCGTCGGTGACGATCCAGGACCGCGCGGTGATGTCCTTCGGCAGCACAGGGACCCCGCTCGCGAGATTGACCTGGGTGCCCGCGAGGCCGAGTCGCGCGCCGCCCACGGTCGACATGTTCGCCGGGGGAGTGGCGCTCGGGGACGCGCTCGGTGTGGGGCTGGGGGCCGCGAGGGCGAGAGGCGCGGTCAGCGCGAGGGACGACAGGGCGGCGGAGGTGACCAGCAGGGATCGCCCGGCGGTCTTCTTCAGGGGAGCGGACACGCTCAGGAACGTACATGCCGCGGACGGTGAAGTCCCGTCGCCCTTCCCACCCCGGCCGCCGGACCGGGCGGCGGCCCGCGATACTGGACCCATGAAGCTCAGCCGCCCCGTCTCCTGGTTCCTGCTCGCCTTCGGGGTGTGGAGCTGGGTCATCTGGATCACTTTCGTCAAGAACCTCGTCAAGGACGCCAGCGGGCTCGCGTTCGACGACGCGGGCGACCCGACGGGGTACTTCTGGGTGCACCTGCTGCTGGCCGTCGTCTCCTTCGTATTGGGGACGGTCGTCGGGCTCATCGGGTTGCGTGGAGTGCGCGCACTGCGCCGGAACTCACAGCCGACCCTCGAGAGTTAGCAGACCGTGGTCATCGTCTTCGCACTGCTCGCCCTGACCGTCCTCGTGACGGCCAACTGGTACCTGTGGCGCCGCCTGTTCCGCGACACCACCGGCGGCCCCGGCCGGGCCCGCCGGGTGGGCGCGGTGCTCATCGGCGGTGGCTGGGTGCTGGCGATCGGTGCCCTGGCCGCGGAGCGCACCGGCGCCCCCTTCTGGCTCCAGCGCGTGCTCGCGTGGCCCGGCTTCCTGTGGCTGGCGCTGTCGATCTACCTGCTGCTCGCGGTCGTGGCCGGAGAGGTCGTACGGCCCCTGCTGCGACGTTTCCTCGAACGCCGGGACCGGCGCGGTGAACCGGCCGCCGCCGTACCGCGTCCGGAGCGGGTGCCCGCGGGAGCGCCGGTGGAGAAGCCGCAGGAGCCGGGGCAGGGCGGGCCGGCGGCCGAGGAGTCACAGGAACCCGGCCCGACCACCCTCGCCGCCGCCCCCTCCCGCCGCCTCTTCGTCTCCCGGGTCGTCGCCGGAGCCGCCGCCGCGGCCGCCGTGGGGACCGTCGGCTACGGCACCTACGGGGTTCTGCGCGGGCCCAAGGTCAAGCGGGTCACCGTGCCGCTCGCGAAGCTCCCGCGCGCGGCGCACGGCTACCGGATCGCGGTGGTCAGCGACATCCATCTGAGCCCGGTGCTGGGCCGCGGTTTCGCCCAGAAGGTCGTCGACACGATCAACTCCACCCGGCCCGACCTGATCGCGGTCGTCGGTGACCTGGTCGACGGCAGCGTGAAGGACCTCGGCCCGGCGGCCGCGCCTCTCGCCCGGCTCGAGGCACGGCACGGCTCGTTCTTCGTCACCGGCAACCACGAGTACTTCTCCGGCGCCGAGCAGTGGGTCGAGGAGGTACGGCGGCTCGGTCTGCGCCCGCTGGAGAACGACCGTACGGAATTGGCGTGGTTCGACCTCGCCGGCGTCAACGACATCGCGGGCGAGAGCGAGGGCCAGGGCCCCGACTTCGCCAAGGCCCTCGGCGACCGGGACACGGCACGCGCGTGCGTGCTCCTCGCCCACCAGCCGGTCCAGATCCACGACGCGGTCGACCACGGCGTCGACCTCCAGCTGTCCGGCCACACCCACGGCGGCCAGCTCTGGCCCGGCAACCTTTTCGCCGAGGCCGCGAACCCGACGGTCGCAGGGCTGGAGCGCTACGGCGACACACAGCTCTACGTCAGCCGCGGCGCCGGCGCCTGGGGCCCGCCCACGCGCGTGGGCGCCCCGTCGGACATCACGGTGATCGAACTGGCGTCGAAGCAGGCCTGAACGGGGACCGGAGGATCTTCGCGGGGAGAGGCTGTGAGAGCCCTGTGAAACATGGCCGAAACTCCTTGCGGTAACGTCTTGCCCAACTCGACAAATCCCTCTTCCCCCAGGTGAAACACCTGTGATTAGGTGATCCGCGCCACTAGGGGGTGGCATGTGCACTGGGACCCACTGGGGTCCGGGGAGGGCAAACCGATGCGGTCGGTTCGCGTGCGGATTCTCGCGACGCTGCTGGTTCTGGGGGCTGTGGGAGTAGGCGGCTGGCAGTTGCTCCCGTCCGAAGGCGGGACGGGCAGGACGATCAAGGTGGGGACGACCGACGAGGTCACCGCACTCGATCCGGCCGGCGCCTACGACGCCGGTTCCTGGGCGCTGTTCAACAACGTTTTCCAGTCACTGCTGGCCTTCGAGCCGGGCAGTGTCACACCCGTGCCCGACGCGGCCGAGAGCTGTGCGTTCGAGGGCGGTGATCTGCGGACGTACCGCTGTGTACTGCGCGAGGGTCTGAAGTTCCCGAGCGGCCGCGAGATGACCGCCAAGGACGTCAAGTACTCCTTCGACCGGGTCAAGAAGATCAACTCCGATGTGGGTCCGGCCTCCCTGCTGGACACCCTGGAGTCGGTCGGTGCCAGTGGCCGGACGGTCACCTTCCGGCTGTCCTCGCCCGACGCCACCTTCCCGTTCAAGGTGGCCACAGGGGCCGGTGCCATCGTCGACAGCACCAAGTACCCCGCCAACTCCCTGCGCACGGACAACGGCGTCGACGGCACCGGGCCGTACGAGCTGAAGGCGTACACGAAGGGGAAGAAAGCGGTCCTCACGCCCAACGGCAACTACAAGGGCGAGATCAAGGGCACCGGCCGCCCGGTCGAACTCGACTACTACGGCGACTCGAACAAGCTGAACAGCGCCTGGAAGTCCAAGCAGCTCGACGTCGCCTACCGCCAGCTGCCGCCGAACGTCCTCGCCGGACTCAACCCGAGCGACCCCGGCCAGCGCGTCTCGGAGGCCGACAGCTCCGAGGTCCGCAACCTCTACCTCAACACCCGCGCGGGCAAGCCGCTGCACGACGTCAAGGTGCGTCAGGCGATGGCCTGGCTGATCAACCGCGAGCAGCTGGCCGCCTCGGTGTACGAGGGGACCGTCGACCCGCTCTACTCGCTGATCCCGACCGGCATCAACGGCCACACCACGTCGTTCTTCGACGCCTACCCGGAGCCGAGCGTCAAGAAGGCACGCGCCCTGCTCACCGAGGCCGGCGTGACCACCCCGGTCAGCTTCACCTACGGCTACGGCCTGAACAGCGGCTCCGCCGCCGCCGAGGCCAAGGCGCTCAAGAAGCAGCTGGAGGCGAGCGGCCTGTTCAAGGTGACGCTCAAGGGTTACGAGTGGACCGACTTCCAGAAGCGCTGGGCGAGCGGGAAGCTCGACGCCTACGCGGTCGGCTGGGTGGCCGACTATCCCGACCCGGACACCTACGGCTCCCCGCTGGTCGGCACCGAGGGCACCATGAACACCGGCTACAGCAGCCACGAGGTCGACCATCTGATCCAGGACAGCCAGCGCTACGCCGACCGCAGCGAGGCCGAGCAGGACTTCCGCGACCTCCAGACGTCGGTCGCCCACGATGTGCCCGTCATCCCGCTGTGGCAGGCCAAGGACTACGTCGTGACCACGGAGGACGTCGGCGGCGGCCAGTACCTCTCGGACGGCACCGGCGTCTTCCGGCTCTGGCGCCTGAGCTGGATCTGATCCCGACGCGATCGCGCCGGAGCGGGCGTGTCGAGGCCCAGCTCCTTCCGGCTGCCCCGGCATCCGGCTTCCGTCGGCCGATGCGGTCCTGCTGGTGTCGGAGCCGGCCACCAAAGCGGTGCGCCACGGGCCGCTTCTGAGCGGGAGTCGGAGGCCGCGGTGACCGCCCTCGCGGACGGTTCCGGCCGACCGAGCGGACGTCCGCGGCGGACCGTGCGCAGAACCGCCGAGCAGGTCCGGGCGGGCGGAGTCACTGCCCCGCACACGCCCGCACCGGCAGGGTGACCGTCACCGCCAGCCCCTCGCCCGGGGCCGTGCGCACCGCCACCTGGCCGCCGTGGGCCCGCACCACGCCCTGCACGATCGCCAGGCCGAGGCCGCTGCCCGCGCCGCCGCCGACCTGGAAGAACCGGTCGAAGACACGGGCCGCGTCGTCCGCGGACAGCCCCGGTCCCTCGTCTGCGATACACAGCCGTACGACCCCGTCCTCGCGCTCCACCCACAGCCGCACCGGCACCTCGGCGGGCGTGTGCGTGCGCACGTTGCCCACCAGGTTGCCCAGGACCTGTCTGAGTCCCGACTCGTCGGCCCGCACCAGCAGGGAGCCCTCGGCCACGACCTCGACGGGCCGGTCGGGCTGCTGCACCCGCAGATCCTCGGCCGCGTCCCGCACCAGCCGGCTCAGGTCGACGTTCCTGAACCGCAGTTCGGGCTGCTGGTCGAGGCGGGCGAGGGTGAGCAGCTCGTCGACGAGCCGCCCCATGCGGTCGGTCTCCGCCAGGACCCGCGCCCAGGCCCGCTTGCGCTCGTCCGGATCGGAGAGCATGCCCTTGTCGTACAACTGGAGGTAGCCGCGTATCGCGGACAGCGGGGTGCGCAGCTCGTGCGAGGCGTCGGCGACGAAGCTGCGCAGCTGGGCCGCGCTGCGCTCGCGCGTGCGGTACGCCGACTCGACCTGATGGAGCATGGAGTTGAGGGCGACCCGCAGCTGCTCGACCTCCAGGGTGGCCTCGCAGCTGGAGGGAATGCGCCGGGTCAGATCGCCCTCCGCGATGGCCGACGACGTCTCCACCATGTCCTCCAGCGGCCGCATCCGGCGCCGGACGCTGAACATCGTCAGACAGGCCAGCAGCGCGAGCAGCAGGCTGCCGATCGCGAGGTCGAGCCGGACGGCCTTGGCGACACCCTGGTTCAGGACGTCGGTGGGCGCGGCGAGCAGCGCGTACGTGCCGTCGCCGAGCCGGGCCGCCGTGGCGCGGTAGGTGGAGCCGTCCAGGGTGACGTCGTGCGGCTCGGAGTCGACGGCGAGCGCGCGCGGGTCGCCCGCCGCCTTCGCCAGCCCCTGCTGGGACTCGGTCGGATCGAAGCCGAGGATCCCGACCGGCACGCCCCGGCGGTCGACCAGCGCGAACACGGTCTCCGTCGAGCGCTCACCGCTCGATTCCTGCTGGGCCGGCATGAGCCGGTCGCGGACGAAGCCCAGCATGCTCAGCGAGTCGATCTCCCGCAGGGTGAGCTGCGAACCGCCCAGGGAGTCGCGGGTCTTGATGAGTTCGCTGTCGATCTGGTCGAGCAGGTAGTACCGCATGCCCATCACGCTCACGGCGGTCGCCGCGACGATGCCGATCGCGAGCAGCGCCACATTGGCCAGCGTCAGCTTGCCGCGCAGGGAGTGGATGCCGTGCCGGCGACGGGACAGGCGCACCCTCATGCGAGCCCGTATCCGACTCCCCGCCGGGTGGTGATCACCGGCGGGCCCAGGGCGTCCAGCTTGCGCCGCAGATAGCTGATGTAGGTCTCGACGACCGTCGACTCGGGCGGGGTGTGCTCGTACTGCCAGACGTGGCGCAGGAGTTGTTCCTTGGGGACGATCCGGCCGCCGTTGCGCACCAGGAAGCGCAGCAGCGCGTACTCGGTGGGGGTGAGCTGGACCGTGCGGCCGTCGCGGTGCACCGAGTACGTCGTCTCGTCCAGCTCCAGGTCGCCGTAGCGCAGGGGCGGGCGCTGCGGCAGGACGTCGGCGGGGCGGGTGCGGCGCAGGACGGCGGTGATCCTGGCGACGACCTCGTCGATGTTGAACGGCTTGGTGATGTAGTCGTCGCCGAAGCCGAGGGCGCCGACGATCTCGGCGGGGGAGTCCCGCGCGGTGAGGAAGACCAGCGCCAGGTCGGGCCGCCGCTCGCGCAGTTCACGGCCGAGGGCGCGGCCGTCGCCGTCGGGCAGCATGACGTCGAGCAGGGCCGCGTCCGGGCGGGTGCGGTCGGTGAGCGCGAGCGCCTCGCGGACGGAGCCGGCGACCATCACCTCGAACCGGTGGTAGCGCAGGGCGATGGCGAGGACGTCGGCGATGCTCTCCTCGTCCTCCACCACCAGCACGGTCCCCGGACTCTTCGTCTCTCCCCCAGTCATGCCCCCAGTATCGGCCGGGCCACTGACAGTCGGACGGGTTCGCCCTTTGGAGTTCCTTGAGAGTCATGGGCGTCTGATGTCCACGCGCGCGTGCCGCCGCCGATCCTGGTGCGAGGACCCGGGGGACCGACCGACGACCGACAGGGGAGTGTGGAGCGTGGCGGTATTGGCACGCTGGTGCTATCGGCACCGGCTGGTGGTCCTGTTGCTGTGGGTGGGGGCGTTGTTCGGGCTGGGCTTCTCGGCCTCGGCGGCGGGCACGAACTACGCGAACGTGTTCTCCCTGCCCGACACGGACTCCAAGAGCGCGTACGACCTCATGGAGAAGGCATTCCCGGACACCTCGGGCGACACCGACACGGTGGTCTGGAAGGTCGACGACGGCTCGGTGCGGGACCAGGCGGTCCAGGACCGTATCCGGCCCGCACTGGAGAAGATCGCGAAGATGCCGGGCGTCGGCGCGGTGACCGGTCCCTATGGCGCCCAGGGGGCCGCGCAGGTCAGCCGGGACGGCACGATCGCGTACGCCCAGGTGACCTTCGTCAAGCGCGCGAACGAGGTGCCCAAGGGACTCGTCGAGGACGTTGTGGACACCGCGCAGGGGGCCGAGCGGGCCGGTCTGCAGGTGGAACTGGGCGGCCAGGCGATCCAGCGCGTGCAGGAACCGCCGCAGGGGCTGTCGGAGACGGTCGGCATCGTCGCGGCGGCGGTCGTGCTGTTCCTGGCGTTCGGCTCGTTCTTCGCGATGATGCTGCCGATCGCGATCGCCGTCTTCGGTGTGGGCATGGGCCTGTTCGCCACCCAGCTGCTCAGCCACACCACCGACGTCCCCGACATCGCCCCGCTGCTCGCCTCCCTGATCGGCCTCGGCGTCGGCATCGACTACGCCCTGTTCATCGTCACCCGCCACCGGCGCGGCATCCTGCGGGGCCTGGACCCCGAGGAGTCGGCGGTCACCGCCCTCAACACCTCGGGCCGGGCGGTGCTGTTCGCGGGCGGCACGGTCTGCATCGCGCTCGCCGGCATGCTGGTGACGCGACTGCGCTTCCTGGACGGCGTGGTCATCGGCACCTCCCTGACCGTGGTGCTGAGCGTCCTGGCCGCCACGACCCTCCTGCCGGCCCTGCTCGGCTTCCTCGGCCCGCGCGTGCTCAGCCGCCGCCAGCGGCGCCGGCTGGCCGCCCAGGGGCCCGAGCCGGAGAACGCCTCCGGTCTCGCCGCCCGCTGGTCGACGGGGGTCCAGAAGCGCCCCCGCAGGACCGCCGCGCTCGCCCTGGTCCTCATGGCCGTCCTGGCTGTTCCGGTGCTGTCGCTCCGCCTCGGTGCCACCGACCAAGGCAACGACGACTCCTCGACGACCACCAGGAAGGCGTACGACCTGCTCGCCGAGGGCTTCGGTCCCGGCTTCAACGGACCGCTCCAGGTGGTCACCGAGGGCGGCGGGACGGGCACCCTGGTCCAGAGCCTCAAAGACGCGTCCGGCGTGGCACAGGTGGCCGCGCTACCGCCCGCGCGGGGTGTGACGGTGATCCAGGTCGTGCCGACGACGTCACCGCAGTCCGCGGAGACGGACCGGCTCATCGACCGGCTGCGTGACGACGTCATCCCCGCGGCCGGGGCACAGGCCCACGTGGGCGGGGTGACGGCCGTCTCGAAGGACTTCGCGTCCGTCACGGGCGACCGCCTCCCGCTGTTCATCGCCACGATCATCGGACTCGGCTTCCTGCTCCTGCTGGTCGCCTTCCGCTCCCTGGTGGTGCCGCTGACGGCCGCCCTGATGAACCTGATCGCCGCGGCGGCGTCCTTCGGCGTCCTGGTCGCGATCTTCCAGTGGGGCTGGGGCCTGGAACTGCTCGGCCTCGGCAAGGAGGGCCCGATCAACGCCTTCCTGCCGGTCATCATGCTGTCCCTGCTCTTCGGGCTCTCGATGGACTACCAGGTGTTCCTGGTGAGCCGTATGCACGAGGAGTGGGTGCACACCCGCGACAACGCGCGCGCGGTACGCGTCGGCCTCGCGGAGACCAGCCGGGTCATCAACTCCGCGGCCCTGATCATGGTCTGCGTCTTCATGGCGTTCGTCCTCAGCGGCGACTCGGGCGCGGCCATGGCGGGCGTCGGACTCGCCGCCGCCGTCGCCCTGGACGCCTTCATCCTGCGCACGGCCCTGGTGCCGGCCGCGATGCACCTGCTCGGCGACTCCAACTGGTGGCTGCCCAAGGGGCTCGAGAAGCGGCTGCCGCACCTGGCGGTGGAGCCGAAGGAGGAGGCGGCGCCTTCGGCCGGGGCCCGTGCGGACGGCGGCCCGGCATCGGCCGTCCACGGCTTCGTCCGTACGGCGGAGGGGGAGCCCATAGCGGGCGCGGCCGTCACGCTCCTGTCGGGCGGGGGCCGTCAGCTGGACCGGGTGGAGTCGCTGGCCGACGGCTCGTACATCGTCTCGGTCCCGGCGCCTGGGAGGTATCTGCTGGCGACCACGGCCCCCTCGTACGGCGCGCGTGCTCGGCACGTCGACGTGGGGGAGCGGCCGCTGGTGTACGACGTCGAACTGGCCGAGGGGGAGGTCGACGCCGTCAACTGACGCGATTACGCCTTCCTGCCGGGGTCCGGCATCACCTTCGTCATCCCCGGCAGGAAGTCCGTGAACAGCTCGTGCACCTCTCGTACGAGCGGTCTGAGCACCCGGAACCGGGCCAGCGACACGCCCCTCGCGGTGAGCCGGGCGCCGCGCTCCGCGAGCCGGTAGCTCCGCTCACGGCCCTCGGTGCGGTCGAAGATCCAGTACAGGACGAGCCCCATCTGGGACAGCCACATCAACTCGGGGAGGATGTCCCGGAGTTCCTCGGGCACCTTGGTCCTCGTCGCGCCCCGCAGCACCTCTCGGTGCACCGCGATCGCCTCCACGCGCGCGTGCTCCGACTCGGGCGAGAAGGGGCTGAGCGGGCTGTCGGGATCGGCGGCGTTCTTGAAGAACTGCACCGCGAACTCGTGATACGGCTGCGCGATGTCCAGCCAGACCTTCAGCACCCCGGCGAGCCGCGCCTCCAGGTCGCTCTCCCGGGCCAGGACCTCCCGGACCGCCACCTGGTGCTCGGCGGCGATCCGGTCGTAGAAGCCCTGGATCAGGTGTTCCTTGCCCGCGAAGTAGTAGTACGCGTTGCCGACGGAGACGCCGGCCTCCTGGGCGATGGCCCGCATGGTGGTCTTGTCGTACCCCCGCTCCTGGAACAGCCGCATGGCCGTCTCCAGGATCAGCGCGCGAGTCTGTTCGGACTTGGTCGTCTGCTCGGACTTGCCGGGGATATCGCCCTCGTCGGGGCCGTCGTTGTTCGCAGGCACGGAAAGAGAGCCTAACCAGTGGCGCAGCCGCCACCGTCGCACCCCGGTGCGGTGTGGACCCAGCCCCGGCCGGCCTCGTACGACCAGCCGTCGGCGCGGTGGTACACCCTGCCGTCCCACCGGCCCTCCTGCCGCCGCGCGCCCCGCCACTTGGCGGCGGCGAGCACCGCGCCCTTCGCGAGCCGCGCCCCGGACGGGGTGCTGAGCCGGTGCGCGAGCGGCCGGTGCTCGCGCAGCGCCCACAGGGTCACGATCCAGGCGGCGGTGTCGCGGTAGACCTGCCCGGCGTCACCGACGACGGTGATCTCCTCCAGGGTGGCGCGGTGATCGAGCCCGGGATATCTCCGCCGGGCCTCCTCCGAGCCGGCCGGCACCATCTCCAGCGGCACCAACTGCGGCTGCCGTACGAGCCAGTCGCGCAGGAAGGCGCACAGTGAGCAGTCGGCGTCGTACAGGACGGTGAGCCGGCGGACCGGGGTGCGGTCCGCCGTGCTGCCGGCGGCCTTCGGGCCTGTCATGCCCGGACCCAGTCCTGCGGCGCGACCGGGGGTACCTGCTCCCGCTCCAGGGCGCCCCGCCTGCGGATCCGGTTGAGGACGTACACATTGGCCAGGTGCATCACGCCGAGGACCAGCAGCACCACGCCCACCTTGGTGGACAGGGCCTCGAAGACTCCGCGCGTGTCCTCGATCGTGCCGTCCCCGCTGAGGTACAGGGCGACGAACCCGAGGTTCACGAGGTAGAAGCCGACCACCAGGAGGTGGTTGACGGCCTCGGCGAGCTTTTCGTTCCCGCGCAGTACGTCGGCGAGGAAGATCCGCCCGTTCCTGCTGAGCGTGCGGGCCACCCAGACGGTCAGGGCGATGCTGACGACGAGGTAGATGACGTAGGCGACGACCGTGCGGTCCATGCGCCTCCCCCTTCTTGAACGCGTTCAAAACGCTGACGGGAAAGACTCTAGACCTGCTTTTGAACGTGTTCAACTCGCTTGTGAAGAGGTCTGCGTCACGTCGGCGCCCGCTCCACCTCAGGCTCGTCGGCCGAGCTCCGGACGCTTGGTGTAGTCGGTGAACCCGAGAACGTTGCCCCAGGGGTCGGCGACCTCGACGGTCCAGCCCGTGACCACGGAGAAGGGCTCGTCGAGCGGTTCGACGCCGGCCGCGTCCAGCTCTCGGGCGGCGGTCCTGGCGTCCGGTACCTCCAGCCACACGCGTGTGGCGGGCCACGGCGGCGGCCGGTGCCCCAGCCCCTCCTCCTGCCGGAGCAGGATCCCGGGCGTCTCGCCGCCGACCTTCAGCAGCGCGATCCCGGCCTCGTCGAGCCGGAAGCCCACCGTGAAACCCGCGCGCTCGTAGAAGGACACGGCCTCGCCGAGGTCCCCGACGGGCAGCAGCACGTTGTCGAAACCGAGCAGTTCGTACGACTGGTCATCTGACATGTCGTCAGATTAAGCCTGAGGTGACCGAACCGGCTTCTGCGACGCGGTGTCCGTCGTGCATGATGACCGGGCGCATTGTCGTCTTTTCGCGGGTCCTCCCGCTTCGGTCCCCAGGAGCAGTCCCCCTTGAGCGAACAGCAGGGTCACGAACAGCAGGATCCGCAGCAGGGCCCCCATCCGGGCCATCCGCAGGGCCCCCCGCCGGGCTACCAGCAGCCGGGGTACCAGCAGCAGGGCCCTCAGCCGGGCTACCCGCCCCCCGGATTCCCGCCACCGGGCTACTATCCGCCGCCCCCGGGGACGTACACCGGAGACCCCAACGCCCCCTACGGCTACGACCCGTACGGGCGGCCGTACTCCGACAAGTCGAAGGTCATCGCGGGCATCCTCCAGCTCACCCTCGGCGGCTTCGGCGTCGGACGCTTCTACCTGGGCAACGTGGGGATGGGTCTCGCCCAGCTCTTCACCTGCGGCGGCCTCGGCGTCTGGTCGCTGGTCGACGGCATCCTGCTGCTCACGGGGAACGACCACACCGATGAACACGGGCGGATCCTCCGGAGCTAGGGCGCCGGGGACCGGGACCCCGGTGTCCCCGCGGCGCTCCCTGCTCCGCCACCCCGCGACTGCCCCCTCGGCGGTACTCGCCGCGGGGGCCGCAGGTGCGGTCCACCTCTACAACACGGACCCGCACGAGCCCGGCCACGTCCTGCCGCAGTGCCCGTTCCGGTGGCTCACCGGCCTGCTCTGCCCGGCCTGCGGCGGCACCCGCATGGTCTACGACCTGATGCACGGCCACTTCACCGAAGCGTGGCTGGACAACCGGGCCCTGCTGCTCGCCTCCCCGTACGCCCTGGTCCTGCTGGGCCGCTGGGCGTGGGCGGGCCTGCACGGCCGCCGCTGGCGCCCCACGCTGAGCCCCCGGGCCCAGGTGGGCGTCCTCGCGGTGGCCCTGGCCTGGACGGTGGCCCGCAACATCGTCTAGCCCGCCTGCGCCCGGGGCCCGTTGTCAGTGCCGCCTCGTACTGTCGTCCGCATGGGAATCGTGAGGTTCGTCGACGAGACGACAAGCGGGAGCCGCAGCGACGGCTGGGGGCTGGAGATCGCCGAGGAGCGGCTCGCCGTGCGCGAGTTGATCCGCCGCCGGGTCTTCCAGGAGGTCGCCGAGTACAACGCGCGCACGCCCGCCGTCTTCCAGGGCCTGGTCCAGCCCGAGGACACCGAACGCGTGGTGAACGGCTACGCGTTGCGCACGCCCCGCCGTTTGGACCCCGAGACCCAGACCGAGATCGCCCTCAGGGCCTTCGCGGGCAACGGCTTCCTGGTGCTGGTCGGTGACCGCCAGGTGACCGAACTCGACGAGGAGATCGACCTCGTGCTCGGCACCGAGGTGACGTTCCTGAAGCTCGTCCCGCTGGTGGGTGGCTGACCATGGGCGAGATCCAGAAGTACAAGGACCTGATCGGCCGCCGCGTCGCCGACGACGAGCTGGAGGAGCTCGCCGTCGACCTGCTCAAGGCCGCGATCGCCAACAAGGGCAACTGGACCGGTCTGTGGGACGGCGTCCTCGCCCGACTGCTCGAACTGCCGCCGCAGGCGCGGTCGCGGGTCGCCGACGGCCTCGTGACGCAGTACCACTCGGACCAGGCAGGACCGAACGCCCGGGAGAACGCGCTGATCCTGCTGGGCATCGTCTCCCGCGACCTGCCGCCCCACGACCGCCTCACCGCGGAACGCCTGGCCCTGCTCGACACGATCTCCCGGCAGCACTCCTTCTGGTACGGCGCCCGCTACGAGAACCTCATCGAGGCCGAGCTGGCCGCCGGCCGCCCGGTCGCACCCGCCGTCGTCGCCACCGTCCGCCGCTCCGTCCTGCACGCCTACCGGAACGAGGACCTGCCCAGGACGGCCGAGAAGCTGACCGAGCCACCCCTCAACGTCGGCGAGGAGTGGGCCGAGGAAGCCCTGCGGGAGACCGACCCCGCCTGGCAGGAGCTCCTGGCGCACATGACGACCGCCACCGCGGCCAAGCCCTCCGCCAAGTGGGACAAGCAGGCCGCCGCCCTGGTCGGCACGCTCGGCCCCGACCGCGTCCGCGAGGCGGTGGTCCGCTGGCTCACCCTCGTCGGCCGCCCCCGCACCTTCGAGCTGGAACGCGGACGGTACGAACCGGACGTCAACAGCGCCTACGACCCCTACAACGCGAACGCCCTCCGCGGCCTCGCCTGGCTGCTCTCCCTCCTCCCCCCGCACCCGGACACCGCCCGCGCCCTCGGCGCCCTCGTCGAGACCTCCCTCAAGAAGGTCGCCGGCCTCGGCCCCCGCAACCCGAAGGTCGCCAACGCCGGGGTCAACGCCCTCGCCCGCGTCGACAGCGAGGCCGCACTCGCAGAACTCGCCCGCCTGGCCACCAGGGTGACGTACAAGAACACCGCCAAACTGCTCGACGCGGCTCTGGAGGCCCGCGCCGTCGCCCTGGGCCTCAGTCGCGCGGAGATCGAGGAACTGGCCGTACCGGCGTACGGCCTGACCGAGGTCGGACGCGCCGAGCACCGGCTCGGCGAGTCCACCGCCGTCCTCGAAGTGCAGGGCACCAGGGCCGTGTTGACCTGGCGCAACGCGAGTGGCAAGCCGGTGAGGACCGTGCCCGCCGCCGTACGACGGGACCACGCGGAGGAGTTGAAGGAACTCAAGGCGGCCGTCAAGGACATCGACAGGATGCTCTCGGCCCAGAGCGAGCGCCTGGACCGCCAGTTCCTCGCCGACCGCACCTGGCCCTACGCCACCTGGCGCGAGCGCTACCTCGACCACCCCCTGGTCGGCACCCTCGCCCGCCGCCTCCTGTGGACGGTCGACGGCACGACGGCCGGCCACGCCGAAGGCGCCCTGCGCACGATCACCGACGTCCCGGTCACCGACGGCACGGAAGTCCGCCTCTGGCACCCGGTGGACCACACCCCCGCGGAGATCGTCGCCTGGCGCGACTGGCTGGAACGCCACAGCATCACCCAGCCCTTCAAGCAGGCCCACCGAGAGGTCTACCTGCTGACGGACGCCGAGCGCACCACCGGCACCTACTCCAACCGTTTCGCGGCCCACGTCCTGCGCCAGCACCAGTTCCACTCGCTGGCCGCGGCCAGGGGCTGGCGCAACAAACTCCGCCTGGCCGTCGACGACGAGGCGCCGCCGCCCAGCCGGGACCTCGCGCGCTGGGGTCTGAGAGCCGAGTACTGGGTCGAGGGCGAGGGCGGCGAGGACTACACGGACATCACCGACTCCGGCACTTTTCTGCGCCTGCGCACCGACCAGGTCCGCTTCTACCCGATCGACGCCCCCGAGAACTCGGCGCACTGCGCCGGCGGCGAGTACCGCATGTGGCTCCGCGACGGCGCCGACCCGGTCGACCCCCTGCTCCTTGCGGAGATCCCGCCCCTGGTCCTCTCCGAAGTCCTGCGCGACGTGGACCTGTTCGTCGGCGTGGCCAGCGTCGGCAACGACCCCACCTGGCAGGACGGCGGCCCCGGCGGCCGCTTCCACGAGTACTGGACGTCGTACGGCTTCGGAGAGCTCAACCAGAGCGCGGAGACCCGCCGTCTCCTCCTGGACCGCCTGATCCCGAGGCTCGCGATAGCCGACCGCTGCGCCCTGGAGGGCCGCTTCCTCCACGTCAAGGGCGACCGCCACACGTACAAGATCCATCTCGGCTCGGGCAACATCCTCCGCACCCCGAACGACCAGTACCTCTGCATCGTCCCGAAGTCCGGCCCGTCCGCCCCGCAGGCCGGTTACCTCCCCTACGAGGGCGACCGCATGCTCGCGGTCATCCTCAGCAAGGCGATGATGCTGGCGGACGACACGCGGATCACGGACCCGACGATCCTGAGCCAGCTGTGACCGTGGGCCGTCGACTCACATGTTGCTGAGCGAGCGGGCGTAGTTGATCTGCCCCATGACCTGCGGGAAGGTCTGCGGTCCGAAGGCCGGCAGCATCGTCGAGTGGTGTCGGCCCGCGCTCGTCACGGTGACCTGGATGTAGCCCGTGGTCCTCTTCTCCTTCATCAGGAGGAAGAACAGCCCGAGGAGGCAGAACACGAAGAAGATGATCGCGAGCACGATGGCGTGCGCCGGGATCTTCTCCTCGGTGTGCGACATGTCGGTGGCGTTCCACACCGCGCCGCGCAGGGGAAGGAGCCCGGCCGGTGTGATGATCTGGTCGGCCGTCACCGTGATGTCCCCGATGGACAGCAGGGGGGCGTTACCGCCCGCGGGGGCGCCCGGAGCGGGCTGCTGCTGGGGGAAGCCGTACGCCGGAGTGGGCGGCTGCTGCGGATAGCCGTACCCCGGGGCCGAGTTGGGGTATCCGTAGCCGGACGGCGGGATCGCGGTGGGCAGGGCCGGCGGGTTGTGCGGGCCCCACTGGCCCGCTCCGCCCTGGTACGGATTCGGCTCGGCCATCTTCTCGTCCCCCGTTTCATCAGCCGTAGGAGATCCGGCTGTTGGACCAGCGCCTCATACTGCCAGTAGGGCCGTTCCCCCCGCCACCGGGAGGAACGGCCCTACTGTCGCCTTGCTGGACGGACCGTCAGAAGCGGCGCGTGATCAGCGCCCTCTTCACTTCCTGGATCGCCTTCGTGACCTCGATACCGCGCGGGCAGGCGTCCGTGCAGTTGAAGGTCGTGCGGCAACGCCACACGCCGTCGCGGTCGTTGAGGATCTCCAGGCGCTGCTCGCCCGCCTCGTCACGCGAGTCGAAGATGAAGCGGTGGGCGTTGACGATGGCCGCCGGGCCGAAGTACTGGCCGTCGTTCCAGAAGACCGGGCACGAGGACGTGCAGGCCGCGCACAGGATGCACTTCGTGGTGTCGTCGAAGCGCTCGCGGTCCTCCGCCGTCTGGAGGCGTTCCCGGGTCGGCTCGTTGGTGTCCTTCGTGATCAGGAAGGGCATCACGTCGCGGTAGGCCTGGAAGAACGGCTCCATGTCGACCACGAGGTCCTTCAGGACCGTGAGGCCCTTGATGGGCTCGACCGTGATCGGCTTCGACGGGTTGATGTCCTTGATCAGCGTCTTGCAGGCCAGACGGTTCTTGCCGTTGATCCGCATCGCGTCCGAACCGCAGATGCCGTGCGCGCAGGAGCGGCGGAAGGTGAGCGTGCCGTCTTGTTCCCACTTGATCTTGTGCAGCGCGTCGAGGACACGCTCCTTCGGGTCGATCTCCAGCTGGAAGTCTTCCCAGGTCGCCTCCGCCGAGACCTCCGAGTTGAAGCGGCGGATGCGGAAGGTGGCCGTGATGTACGGGGAGTCGGCGAAGCCGGGCTCGGGCGTGCCGGCCGCGTCCGCCTTGTCCAGGGTCGGGGTTGCCATCAGTACTTACGCTCCATCGGCTGGTAGCGGGTCTGGACGACCGGCTTGTAGTCGAGACGGATGGACTCGGTGCCGTCGTCGCCCACCTCGCGGTACGCCATGGTGTGGCGCATGAAGTTGACGTCGTCGCGGTTCGGGTAGTCCTCGCGGTAGTGACCGCCGCGGGACTCCTTGCGGGCCAGCGCGGAGACCGCCATGACCTCGGCGAGGTCCAGCAGGTTGCCGAGCTCGACCGCCTCCAGCAGGTCCGTGTTGAAACGCCGGCCCTTGTCCTGGATCGAGACGTTCAGGTAGCGCTCGCGCAGCTCCGCGATCTTCTCGACCGCCGTCTTGATCGTCTGCTCGGTGCGGAACACCATGACGTTCGCGTCCATGGTCTCCTGGAGCTCGCGGCGCAGGACCGACACGCGCTCGGTACCGGTCGCGTTCCGCAGGCGCTCGACCTGGGCGACGACCAGCTCCGCCGGGTTGTCCGGCAGCTCGACGTAGTCGGCCTGCTGGGAGTACTCGGCGGCCGCGATGCCCGCCCGCTTGCCGAACACGTTGATGTCCAGCAGCGAGTTCGTGCCCAGACGGTTCGCCCCGTGCACCGAGACGCACGCGACCTCGCCGGCCGCGTACAGGCCGGGGACGACCGTCGTGTTGTCCGCCAGGACCTCACCCTCGACGTTCGTCGGGATGCCGCCCATCGCGTAGTGCGCGGTGGGCTGGATCGGGATCGGGTCCGTGTACGGCTCGATACCCAGGTAGGTACGGGCGAACTCGGTGATGTCCGGGAGCTTGGCGTCCAGCTGCTCCGGCGGCAGGTGCGTGAGGTCGAGGTAGACGTGGTCGCCCTCGGGACCGCAGCCGCGGCCTTCACGGATCTCCGTGTAGATGGAGCGGGACACGACGTCACGGGACGCGAGGTCCTTCATGACCGGCGCGTACTTCTCCATGAAGCGCTCGCCGTCCTTGTTGCGGAGGATGCCGCCCTCACCGCGGGCGCCCTCCGTCAGCAGGATGCCCATGCGCCAGATGCCGGTCGGGTGGAACTGGAAGAACTCCATGTCCTCCAGCGGGATGCCCCGGCGGTACACGGCGGCCTGGCCGTCACCGGTCAGGGTGTGCGCGTTCGACGTCACCTTGAAGAACTTGCCGCAGCCGCCGGACGCGTAGATCACGGCCTTCGCCTGGAAGACGTGGATCTCGCCGGTCGCCAGCTCGTACGCCACCACGCCGGCCGAGCGCTTCACGCCGTCGACCTCGGTGATCAGCTGGTCCAGGACGTAGAACTCGTTGAAGAACTCCACGCCCTCCTTGACGCAGTTCTGGTACAGCGTCTGGAGGATCATGTGGCCGGTGCGGTCGGCCGCGTAGCAGGACCGGCGGACCGGGGCCTCGCCGTGGTTGCGGCTGTGACCGCCGAAGCGGCGCTGGTCGATCGTGCCGTTCGGCGTGCGGTTGAACGGCAGGCCCATCTTCTCCAGGTCGAGGACCGAGTCGATGGCCTCCTTCGCCAGGATCTCGGCGGCGTCCTGGTCGACCAGGTAGTCACCGCCCTTGACCGTGTCGAAGGTGTGCCACTCCCAGTTGTCCTCCTCCACGTTGGCGAGCGCGGCGGCCATGCCGCCCTGCGCGGCGCCCGTGTGGGAGCGGGTGGGGTAGAGCTTGGTCAGGACCGCGGTGCGGCTGCGCTTCGTCGACTCGATGGCCGCGCGCATGCCCGCGCCACCGGCGCCGACGATGACGGTGTCGTACTTGTGGATCTTCATGATTCTCGCAGCCCCGTGCCTAGCGGATGTTCGGGTCGAAGGTGAAGATCACCAGCGTGCCCAGCAGGATGGTGAACACCGTGGCGGTGTAGAGCAGGCCCTTGAGCCACAGCCGGGTGTTCGGGCGCTCCGCGTAGTCGTTGATGATCGTGCGCAGGCCGTTGGCGCCGTGCAGCATCGCGAGCCACAGCATCATCAGGTCCCAGACCTGCCAGAACGGGGATGCCCAGCGGCCGGCCACGAAGGCGAAGCCGATCTTCGAGACACCGCCGTCCAGCACGAGCTGGATCAGCAGGTGCCCGATGACCAGGACGACCAGCACGACACCCGACAGGCGCATGAACAGCCATGCGGCCATCTCGAAGTTGCCACGGGTCGAGCGAGGGGTCTTCTTGGTGCGCTTGCGCGGGGCCTCGATCAGCGGCGCCGGGTTGTCGACGCCGTAGCCGGAGTCGCCCTCGACGGGGCCGATGCCGGAAGCGGTGGTTTCAGTGGTCGCCATCGGTATCAGCTCCCGAACAGTTCACGAGCGGCGTGGCCGAGGACGGGGTAGATCGCCCCGATCATGAGCACGACCCACAGGCCCACGACGGACCAGAGCATCTGCTTCTGGTAGCGCGGGCCCTTCGACCAGAAGTCGACGGCGATGACGCGCAGGCCGTTGAGCGCGTGGAAGAGGATGGCGGCCACGAGGCCGTACTCCAGACACGCGACGATCGGGGTCTTGTACGTGGCTACGACCTTGTCGTAGTCCTCGGGTGAGACACGGACGAGAGCGGTGTCCAGCACGTGAACGAACAGGAAGAAGAAGATGAGGACGCCGGTGACTCGATGAGCCACCCAGGACCACATTCCTTCCCGGCCGCGGTACAGCGTTCCAGCCGGCACGGAAGTCCCTCCGGGAGCGGGGTATCGGGGCCAGCCGGCTTGTGCTGTCGGTCGGGCCCGGCCGGGTACGGTCCACCGGCCCCCAGCATCGTAGCGATGCGCTGCCGCTGGGCTTAGCCGGGGCCTACCTGTGTGATCAAAGTGGCACGCAGATGGGGGAACTCGGCGGCAAATAGGGTGGTATCTGCTGTGATGTGCCGGGCGTGGCGCCGTGGGGCCTGGTCACGCCCGCGCGACGGTAGCCGCCTGGCGACTACCGGCCCGCGCCCCTCAGCAAGGACACCAGACGGCCTCGTGCCAGGCGGCGGAGTTCCTCCGCCGCCACCACCCGTTCGTCTTCCGGATCGTTTGCCAATCGTGACCGGATGCCCGCCAGTGCATGGTCCAGGGCCTCGTCGGCGGGCAGGCCGTCCAGGCAGATGACGAAGGCGTGGCCGAAGCGGGCCTCGTAGGCCGCGTGGGCCGCGCCCATGGCCATGTGGGCTGCCGAATACGCGCCCTCCGGCAACACGGGGAGCGTCTCGGCCGCCAGGGCCTCGGAGAGATCCGACACGGTCAGGTCGTACGCCGCCTCGTCTGCGGCCGCGAGCAGCGCTTCCACGGTCGGATAGGGGCGGTGGGCCACGACCCGCTCCGCCCAGCGGAGGCTGCGCAGACAGTCCAGGAGCAGGGGCTGTGCCTCGTCGGCGGGCGCGATGTTGAAGGCGTCCAGGACGGTGGGCAGGGACGGTATGGCCAGTCGGCCGGGAGAATGTGTGGGCGTCACGTGTGTTTCGGCAGGGGAAGCTGTGAGCGGAGTGACATCAGGCTATCGAGAGTGGACATGACCTGTCCGACGGATGCCCGATTTTCACCCGCACGGGGGCGTTTCTGCATGGTTGGAGGACGCGGTCCTCTCTCCCAAGGCCCTAGGTTGGCGATGTGAGCCAGCACAGGAAGCGAACGGAGAAGCAGGCACGGGGGCTGATCGCGGGGGCGGTCGTCGTCACCGTCGGGGTCGGGGTGGGCCTCGGTCTGTGGGCGGGCGGCGACAGCGACCCGGCCGGATCGGCCAGTTCCCAGGCCGAGTCACCCCTGGGCGCCAGAGCGGAAGGCTCGCCGGCCCCTTCGAGGGCCCCGAGTCCGGCCCCCAGCCCGACCCGGTCGTACCCCATATCCACCACACCCCGCACCATCCCGGCCGTCCGCGCCCACACCCCGGCGCGCGGTCCCGGCTGGCGTCCCGCCCCCGGCCTGCGCGTGGTCGTGAACGACGCCGGCCTCGCCGACGAGGGACGTCTCCTCGCCGGTGAGCTGGGGCTGACGTACGCCGGGAAGAAGGACGACATACGCGCCGGGGACGTACGCCTCACGGTCAATGGCGGCAAGGGTGCGAACCCGGAGTCGTACCGCATGACCGTGCGCGGCGGGCGGGTCGCCATCAGCGGGCCGGACGACGCGGGGGTGTTCTACGGCACCCGCACGCTCAAGCAGGCGGTGCACGGTGGCGCTACGGCGCCGGAGGGCGTCGTGCGCGACGAGCCCGCCAAGCCGGTGCGCGGATTCCTCCTGGACATCGCGCGCAAGAACTTCACGGCCGGCTGGATCGAGGACCGGGTCCGGGAGCTGGGCGACCTGAAGTTCAACCGGCTCCAGCTGCACTTCTCCGACGACCAGGCGTTCCGGATCGAGTCCGCCTCGCACCCGGAGATCGTGTCGGCGCAGCACCTGACCAAGACGCAGGTGAAGAGGATCGTCGCGCTCGCGGCGCAGCGGCACATCACCGTCGTACCGGAGATCGACTCGCCCGGACACCTGGGGGCCGTCATCGCCGCCCACCCGGAGCTTCAGCTGCGCAGTGCGGCGGGGAACGCGGCGCGCGGGGCCGTCGACATCTCCAATCCCGCTTCCGCCAAGATCGTCGACGACCTGCTGAACGAGTACGCCGGCCTGTTCCCCGGCGCCGACTGGCACCTCGGCGGCGACGAGTACCGCGCGCTCATGGTGTCCGACCCGGAGGCGACCTACCCCCAGCTCGCCACCGCCGCCAGGAAGGCCTACGGCGCCGGCGCCACCGTCGAGGACCTGACCACGGGCTGGCTCAACGACCGCGCCGCCACCGTCCGGGCGCACCGCAGGGCCCCGATCGCGTGGAACGACGGCTTCTTCCGCGGCACGTCCGTCCGGGCCGCCGACGACATCCGGGTCGGGTACTGGACGGGCAAGGAGATCGGCGCCCGGCCGCCGGTGGAGTATCTGAGCGCGGGACGCAAGGTCGTCAACTACAACGACGAGTTCCTCTACTACGTCCTCGGGCAGCCCAACCGCTTCTTCTATCCGACGGGACAGCGGATCTACGAGCAGTGGACCCCGCGAGTCCTCCGCGGTACGACGGCCGTCCCCGCGAAGTACGACAGCCAGATCCTCGGCGGGTACTTCGCAGTGTGGTGCGACTTCCCGAACGCGCAGACGCAGGACCAGGTCGCGGCAGGCATCCGGATGCCGCTCCGGGCGACCGCGCAGAAGCTGTGGGATCCGGGAAAGCCCGCCCTGACCTGGACGCGGTTCAAGGCGCTCGCGGACCGGCTGGGCTGAGGAGCCGGGGGTCCTGTGGACGTACAGGGCCGGCGAACCGTATGTTCCGCATGCCGCGCGTGAGGCTCTGGGGAGAACCCGCGCGGTCGGCTGATCATCCGCACCTCGGGGGGACCTCACCATGCTCTGTACGCGCTGCCTGCATGCCGAAGCCGCACCGGACGGCGTGCTGTGCGCCGGGTGCGCCACGCCCACCGGGTTCGCGGCCCCGCCGGCCGGTGGCACACCGAGGATCTGGCTGCGCTCGCCGGTCGGCCTCGGACGCGCCACCGCGATCCTGCTCGGACTGGCCGCGGCCGTCGACGTGTTCGCCCTCGGCGCGGACTTCCTCATGTACGACGTCACGGGCGACCTCGCCGGGGGCGACACCCGGCCCGCCGTACGGGACCGGTCCGACCTGGCGGACACGCTCACCGGCGTGGCCGGTGCCGCCCAGGGGCTCCTGTTGTTCGTCTGCGCCGTCGTCTTCGTGATCTGGCTGTGGCGAGTCCGGCTCAACGCCGAGGTGTTCGCGCCGAACGGACACCGCAAGGCGCGCGCCTGGGTGATCGCCGGCTGGGTCGTACCGATCGTGGGCCTGTGGTATCCGCGCCGGGTCGTGGTCGACATCTGGGACGCGAGCAGCACGGGGGAGAAGCCCTGGGGGCATGCCCTGATCAACGTCTGGTGGACGCTGTGGCTCCTGTCGACCATCGTCGGGGAGGTCCTGTACACCGCCTTCGACGAGGCGGACACCCCTCGGAGGATTCACGACTCCATGACGCAGACGATGGTCGCGGACGGTCTCGACCTCGTGGCCGCCCTGCTCGCCGCCGCCGTCGTGCTCCGGCTGACCCGGATGCAGGACGAGAAGGCCCGCCAGGGACCCGCGGTGCCCGGCGCCGTATGACGGATTTGGTCCATCCTGCTGCGAACTGTCGTACGAATGTGGTGTATTCGGGCCCGAGCCGTACGAGCAGCCAGGGGGAACCGGGGATGGGCTACTGGGGGTACTTCGTCGTGGGCCGCGGGGAGCGGCCGCTCGCCGAGCTGGACGCGCTGGCCGGAGCCGAGGGCATGGTCCTGCGCGAGTCGGCCCCCGGCGGATGGCAGGTCTGGGAGTACGCGAACGGCGAGGGCGATGTCGGGAACATGAACACCCTCGCCCTGGAGAGCGGTTCGCCCGCCCTCTTCGGATACGTCATGGACAGCGCGTCGGTGGTGGTGGAGGCGGCGGGGCCGGAGAGCGGGGCCTGGACGACCTGTCTGGCCCGGGCCGCCATGGCCGGGTACCTCGGGGACGGTGCGGAGGGACTGACCCTGGAGGACTACTTCCTCGAACCCGGGGACGCGGCCGCGCGCGCCGTCGCCTGGGCCGCGGAGGCGGGCCACGAGGTGGCCGAGGAGCCGCTGCTCGACGTACTGAACTCCGAACCGGACCTGTTGGCCGAAAATCTCTTCTTCCGTATGCTCGACCGGCTCGGTGTGGTGCCCCTGTGACACTCCCGGGCCGTCGCGCGCAGTAAGGGGAAGTGCGGGTTCCGTCAGGGAATGCCGTTCGGCGAGGGAGGCGTGGATGAGTCTGGTGGAGCTGATCGGCCAGGCCGACGAACGCGGACTGGCCGCCAGCGGGTTGGCTTGTTTGGATCGGTGCGTACCGCTGCTCGGCGGCGACGACGAGGTGCTGCGGCCCCTGTGGGCGGGGCTCGCGGACGACGCCGGGGCCGAGGAGTGGGGCGAACGGCTGGAGCAGGTGCGGGGGAAGCTGGGCGGGGACGCGGAGTTCGGGGCGGCCGACGGGGAGCCGGGTCGGGCGGGCACCGGCGACTTCTCCGGCTCCGGTGAGGACGAGGCCGTGCTGCTGGCCCGGCGGATGCTCGCCGCCGCGCCGGTGGAACCGTCGGACAGCGCCTTGCGGGTGTGGGCCGACGCCTGTTCGGTCGCGGCGCTCCAGATCCACCGGCTGCTCGACCCCCTCAAGGACGCCGGCGACTCGGTCGACGCCCGCCGCGAGGGCCGTACGGAGGGCATGTCCCCCCTCGTCGCCGCCGAACTGCGCCGCCAGATCACCGTCCTGGAACTCCTCGCCGGCCACGGCCCGGCGGGACTGCGCCCGGCCCTGGAGGTCTCGACGGAGGGCCGCCGGGTGCTGCGCGCGGTGGTGTCCCGGAGGAGTCGACGGCGGGGGTGAAAGCTGGTGGCTCAGTGGTCAAGTGGCTCATTGGATGAGCCACTTGACCACCGCGTCCCCGTACTGCGCCGTCTGCCCGTAGAACGCCGTCAGATCCCGGTGCGCCGCCGCGAACACCCCGCGCGCCTCCCCTTCCGCGGCCGTTCCGCCGTATCTCGGCAGCAGTTCCTCGCGGGCGAGGAGCCACAGGGCCTCGAAGTCGGCCGAACCCAGGTAGGCCGAGACGCGGTTCGCCCGGGCCGCGGTCAGGAGCAGGAACGGCGGTTTGTCGTGGTCACCCGGGTAGACCGGCAGGCCGCCGAGGACCACCTCGGCGCCGGCGTAGAGGAGTTCGTGGTCCAGATAGGACTTGTTCAGTACCTCCTCGCGGTGTCGTCCGATGCGTTCGCGCACGGTGTCCCAGTCGTCCTCGAACAGCCGTTGCATCCAGTTCGCGCTGTTGCGCAGGGCCGAGGGCGGCACCGCGCGGAGATGGAAGTAGTCGCTCATCAGAGACAGGAGCGCACGGGAGGAGGGAATCGTCACTCCGGCGTCAACCTCGCTCCCGAGAGGGTCCTGTGACCGTCCGGGGAGGGTTGCGGCGAAGGTGCGTCGGTCCTGCACCGGTCCCGCCGAGACCCCCCGATCCGGGTGACGAAACACCCCGCCGAAACGCTTTCACCCTTGTGACGACTGATGTGACGGCTCAGGCAACTGCCCCTACGACGGCTGATGTGACCACCCGCCAGACCAGCCGCCCCTCCGCCGCCGCCAAACCCGTGCGGTGGGCCGCCGACGCGGTGTCGGCCCTGCGCGAGGGCGCCCGCGTCCGGCTCGACTACTCGGCGCAGAGCCTGTGGCGCGTCGACCGGCTGATCGAGGAGATACGGCGGGAGGGGGCGCCGTACGCCGCCGTGGAGACCGTGCTGCGCGGGCTCGGCGCCTACGCCGGTGAGGTCGTCGTCCGCCAGGCCGGTGCCGAGTGGTGGACGAGTGGCGGCGAGCACTGGGTCCGTACGCCCGACGGACGGCTGTGGGACCCCGTGGACGAGGCCCGCCGCTGCTTCGCCGGCGACGGCTCGCTGCGGCTGCTGTGCCGCGATGCGACGGGTACCGTGCGGCACTGATCGCGGGAGGCGCGGTGAACGCGGAACGGGCGCCCACTCCCCGCAGTGCGGGTGAGCGGACGCCCGAGCCGTTGGTCTCGGCCCTCGAAAGGGCCGTCCGGCGAACTACTTGATGTAGACCAGGCCGTCCGTGGTGATCGTCGGACGGCCGCTGGTGCCGACCACCACGATCTTCACGGTGTGCTTGGCGCTGCTGGACCAGGACTTGGTCCAGATCGCGTCGCGGTACTTCGTGGTCGAGGACTTCAGGTCCACGGTCGCGACCTTGGTGCCGTCCACGTACACGTACGCCTGCCCGGAGGTGGACGCCCGCGAGACCACCCAGGAGGCGGACCGGCCGGTGAACGTCCAGCTCAGGCTCGCGCCCTTGGAACCGCTGGAGTACGACTTCCCGCCGAGGTAGCTCGTGGACGAACGACTCGTCCAGCTGCCCGACTTGGAGGCCGAGGTCTCCTGAAGGATCATCGGCGTGTAGGAGGGCGACGAGGTGCGGGTGTTGCCCGCGACGTCGTACGCCTTCATCGACCAGGTGCTCGCGGTGCCGGACTTGGCGGTACGGCTGGAGCTGGTGGTGGTCGGGCCGAAGGTGGCCGTCGTCGGGGAGAGCAGGCTCACCTGCTTCAGGGCCTGGGAGTCGGCGGCCTTCCAGGCGAGGGTGACCGGGACGGCGGTGGTGTTGACCGTGCCGGTGCGCAGGGTGATCTTCGGGGTGGTGGAGAAGGTCGGCGCGGTGGTGTCGGTGACGACGGTCAGCGCGGTGGTCGTCGCGGTCTTGCCGGACTGGTGCACCGCTCGCACGGCGACCTTGTGGCTGCCCGCGGCCAGGGTCGTGCTCGCCGAGGTGGCCGTACCGGACGTGGTGGCGACGACCTTGCCGTCGACCAGCAGCTCGAACTTCGAGATCAGCGAAGCCGGGGTGGTGGCCGCCCACTTCGCCGTGATCGCGCCCTTCGTCCAGTACGTCGAGCCGGACAGGGTCGCGCCGGTCAGCGAGGCGACCTTGAGGCCCTGTACCGGGCCGGACGCCCACGCGCGGATGGTCGGCAGCTGGGCGTAGAGGGAGT
Source organism: Streptomyces sp. NPDC005402 (assembly GCF_040606575.1). Taxonomy (NCBI): domain Bacteria; kingdom Bacillati; phylum Actinomycetota; class Actinomycetes; order Kitasatosporales; family Streptomycetaceae; genus Streptomyces; species Streptomyces sp. NPDC005402. The sequence goes on along the minus strand of NZ_JBEXFB010000003.1, from coordinate 65,812 downwards.
TGCCCGGGCACTCGGTGGCGTAGCCGTCGCGGTGGCCGGAGACCCGGTTGAAGGTGTAGAGGCTGCCGGCGGTGAAGCTCGTACCGGCGAGGTTCTTCTGGGTGGCGCCCGCCTTCAGCTGGACGGTCGAGTTGGGGTCGACGCCGTACTGGCCGAGCTTCCAGGCGGCGATCCTGGCGACCGAGGTGAGGGCGGCGTTCGAGGCGCCCGTCGCGGTGTACTCGCCGAGGACCGCGATGCCGGTGGACTCACGGTTCCAGCCGTAGGTGTGGGCGCCCAGGACCGGCTGGTCGACGCCGCCCTTGCGGCCCTCGAAGATCGTGCCGCACTTGTCGACCAGGAAGTTGTAGCCGAGGTCGTTCCAGCCGTTGCCGTTGGGGTCCGGGGCGGTGTGGTACGCGTAGATGGCCCGCACGATCGACGCCGATTCGGCGCAGGTGTAGTCGTTCGACCCGGCCGTGTGATGGACGAAGACGGCCTTCACGTCCGCGTTGTACTCCGACGGGTCGGGGCTCAGCGACTCGTCGGCGCCCCAGTCGGCGCGCGAGACGATCGGCGGCTCGGGGACCGTCGACGGAGGCGCGGTGGGAGTGGTGGCGGTCGGCGTTGGCGTCGGCGTCGGCGTCGGGGAGACGGTGGCGGGCGTCGAAGCCGGGGCGGACGCCGTGGCCGGGTCCGTCGGGGTCGGCGTCCCGGTCTCGTCCGCGGCAGCGGCGAACGCCGCCGGGTCGGTGTCGCCGCCCGCGTCCCTCTGCTCGGCGGCGGTCGCGATACCCGGGTCGACCAGGTTGACCTTGAGACCCGAGGGCAGTCCGGCGCTGGTGGTGCCGTCCTCGTGAACGACCTGTACCTCGACACCGTCCGAGGGGCCCACCCACAGCGGTTCGGACGCGCCGCGTGCCCCGGCCCGCTCGTCGGCGTCCTCCACCGGATCCGCGTCCGTCTCCAGGTCCTGCCAGGACGTCCACGCGCCGGTGTCGATGCTCCGGGTGCGTACCTGCGCCTTGCCGTCGAGCGGCTTGGTCGCCCCCGTCCAGGAGATACCGAGCAGCGAGAACTGCTTGGTCTCGGTGCGCGGCAGCTCGCGCTCGCCGGTCTCGGGAGCCTTCAGTGCCAGGTTGTAGACCTTCACCGGCCGCTTGGGCTGCAGGTCCCCCGCGGTGTCGGTCGACGGACTGGCGGCGGCGTAGGTGGCGATGCCGCCGCCTCCCAGAACCACCGCACCGAGCGTCAGCCACGCCCGCCGCTTCATGCTGAGCGGTCTGTACGCACGGCTTTTACGACTCACTACCCCACCCCTGAATTGGTCACAGAAACACCACCTGTCACACAGGTGGCACTCACACAGCGTACGAACACTGCCAGGTGTCACAGGTGTTCGAGGTGCGGTGCCTGGAATGTCCGACCTGCTGTGACACTTCTGTGAGGTCCGGCGCTGTTGACCGTGGGGGACATGGGCAAGGGCGACCGTGCCGGACGGTGCGGAATCGCCACGAACCGGTACGGACGGGAAAGTTCTTGGGTCAGGGAGGGGAACCCCGCCGCGTGCAGGCGTACGACGGGGAACTGGGCGCGGCCGTCACGCGGGCCCAGGAGGGCGACGAGGCCGCCTTCGCGATCGCCTACCGGCTGGTGCAGCCCGGACTGCTCGGGTATCTGCGCGGGCTGGTCGGGGAGGACGCGGAGGACGTGGCGTCGGACGCCTGGCTGGAGATCGCCCGGGACCTGGGCAGGTTCAGGGGGGACGGGGCCGGGTTCCGCGGCTGGACCGCGACCATCGCCCGGCACCGGGCCCTGGACCATCTGCGCCGGCAGAAGGTGCGGCCCCGGTCGGCGGCGCTGGAGCAGGACATGCTGGACCTGCCGGGCCCGCACAGCACTCACGACCAGGCGCTGGAGTCCCTCTCCACGGAGTACGCCCTGGAACTGGTCCGGGGGCTGCCGCGCGACCAGGCCGAGGCGGTGCTGCTGCGGGTGGTGGTCGGGCTGGACGGCCCCTCCGCCGCCCGCGTCCTCGGCAAGCGCCCCGGCGCGGTGCGCACCGCGGCGTACCGGGGGCTGAAGCGGCTGGCGCACCAGCTGGGCGTCGAGAGTGTGACGGATGACGGCCCCCGGACGCTGGGGGAGTCGACATGACAGGTGAGGACGCCACGTCGGACAGGGACGGACACGGCATGGGTGACGAGCGGAGCGGCGACGCCTCCGGCCGCCGGCATGCGCGTTCGGCGAAGACCGCGCGGGGCCAAGAACGGGGCGCCCGCTCGACGCCGGGCGAGGACCGTCCGCGGGGCGACGACCCCCCGCCCGGCCGGGAACAGTCCTACGACCACGAGTCCCCGTACGACGACAGCCCCCTGGAAGCGCTGCTCGCCGCGGCCATCCGTGGGGGGAAGTCCGAGGGCGAGGCGGAGCGGCTGGCCGTGGCCGCGTTCCGGGCGGCGAGGGACTCCGGGGCGCATCGGGCGCGGACCCGGCGGCGGGACGACTGGCGGCCCCGTGCGCAGCGGCGCCGGGCCCGTTCGTTGCGGGCGACGCTCTCCGTGCTTCTCGCGAGCCTCACCCTCGGCGGTGTCGCCTACGCGGCGATCGGCTCGGCGGGCAGCGGTCAGGACAAGGGCGCGGCTGGGGGCAAGGACGTCCGCGCGAGCGTCTCGGCGAGCACCCCGGCCGAGTCGCACAGCAGCGCGCGCCCCTCCCCGACGGCCCCCGCCGAGCGCCCGCCCACCGCGAGGGACACCCTGGCCCACTGCCGTGCCTACGAGAAGCTCCGCGGCAGCGGCAAGGCGCTGAACTCCACGGCGTTCCAGCGGCTCGTGACGGAGGCCGGCGGCGAGGCGAACGTGAGCGCTTACTGCACCGCGCTGACGGGCCCGTCCGCTGCGAAGGGCGCGGGCGGCGCGAAGGGCGCGGGCAACGGGAATGGCGCGGGCAACGGGAGTGCCGCGGGCAACGGGAATGGCGCGGGTAACGCCAACGGCGGAGGCAACGCCCACGACGCGGGCGGCGCGAATCCGGGGGAGCAGAAGGACAAGGCGAGCGGCCGGTCGAACGCGGACCAGAACCAGTCCAGCCAGTCCAAGAAGCAGTGACCCGGCGCGGCCGCGGCAACGGCCGGGGCCGCCACCCCCCACAGGAGAGGCCCCGGCCGTCGCGCGGCACGGGCCGCGCGGCGGCCCGTACTTTCTTCAGCGTCATGAGTGCGGTTTCTGTCACACCCTGCCGGACCGCCCTCGGATCACGAGGTAGTTGCATTTTGTACGGACATGGACGAGCAGCGGTTTCAGGTCGTAACGTGCCTTTCGCGCCGGGCGCGGAAGTTGAATGATCAACGCGACTCTCGAACGATCACCACAACCCCTCGACGGCTCGAAGCGGCGACCATCGATCGCGACCACGTATTGAGGATTCACGGGTGCTGGGGGACGACGCGGAGTTGACCGCCGCGGTGCTTGCGGCACAGGACGGGGACGAGACCGCGTTCCGGACTGTGTACCGCGCGGTGCACCCGCGGCTGCTCGGATACGTCCGGACGCTGGTCGGTGATCCGGACGCCGAGGACGTGGCCTCGGAGGCCTGGCTCCAGATAGCCCGTGACCTGGACCGTTTCGACGGAGACGCGGACCGGTTCCGCGGCTGGGCGGCCCGGATAGCCCGCAATCGCGCCCTGGACCACATCCGGATGCGCGGCCGCCGTCCCGCCATCGGCGGCGACGAGACCGAGCTGACGGGCAAGCCCGCCGAGTCGGACACCGCGGGCGAGGCCATCGAGGCGCTGGCGACCGGCAGCACCCTCTCGCTCATCGCCCGGCTGCCCCAGGACCAGGCCGAGGCCGTGGTGCTGCGGGTGGTGGTCGGCCTGGACGCCAAAACCGCCGCGGAGACCCTCGGCAAGCGCCCCGGCGCGGTACGGACGGCCGCGCACCGCGGTCTGAAACGGCTCGCCGAGCTCCTCGGCGAGGATCCGGAATCGGCCGGGGTGCTCGATGCCCTGCCGCCGCAGCGAGAACCGCAGGACAGTGCGGTGACGTCCGCGAGTGTGACGCATCTGCGTCCGCGGACGCAGAAGGACATGTGATGGCCGACGAGAGCTACAGGTGGCTGGACCTCGAGACAGCGGAACGGTTGCTGCGCGGCGAGTCCCTGGAAGCTGTCGACGAGGCCGCCCGCGAGCAGGCCGAACGGCTCGCGAAAACACTGGACGCGCTGACCGTGGAACCCGCGCCGACCAGCGCCGAACTCCCGGGCGAGGAGGCCGCGCTGGCCGCGTTCCGCAAGGTGCGCGCGGGTCGTGCGGACGACTGGGTGAGCCCGCCCGTCCGGGGCCGGCACCGGCCCGGAGCCGGTTCCGCCGACGCCGGACTCGTGCGGATCGGCGCCCCGGAGGCGGGAGCCGGCCGTCCCCGCCGGCGGCGTCCCGCACACCTCGGACTGGCCGCCGTACTGGCCGTCGGGATGGTGGGCGGAGTGGCCGTCGCGGCCGGAATCGGAGTTCTTCCGCACGTCGGGGACGGCGAACCGGAACCCGCGGCGTCGGTGTCGGCCGCAGCCACCCCGGACCGCCCGCTCGTCTCACCGTCGGCCCCGGCCCCCCAGGTCGTCCCCTCGCCCGAGGGCTCCCCCTCCGGCGGGACCGGCTCCCGGGACACGGCTCGCGGCGACATCGGCGCGTCGCCCGACAGGGGCTCGGAAGGGCTCGGCGTACGGCCCCGCGGCGACCTGGACGGGGCCGCCTCTGCCTGCCGTGACCTGCGCGCCGGCAAGAAACTCGACCCGACCCGCAAGCACACCCTGGAAGGCGCGGCGGGCGACACCTCGCAGGTGTGGAAGTACTGCAAGGGGGTCCTGTCCGGCGCCCCCACCCAGGGCGGCGACGCCAAGTCCGCCCCCGACGACCACAAGGGCGACGGCAAGGGCGAGGACACCGGCGCCCACGAGGACAACGACAAGAGCGGCGGCGGTCACAACGGCAGGGGCGACAAGGGCGGTCACCACGGTGGCCGGTTCACGTCCCCCCGCAAGAACCACCACGGCCCGGACGGCGGCACCTCCGACACCGCCTCCGACGCCCCGCTCACCACGACCCGGGCAACGATGTCACCGGACCCGGCGCCGAGCCCGTCGTACAGCGCGCTCTGACCCTCACTCACCTCGATGACCTGCGCTTTTCCCACCCGCCCCGATCTCGCTCGCGGTGGGTGTGACGTTTTCGGCCGCTGCGGCGCAGTACTGAGTGAGCCGACTGGTCATCGGCCGTCGCACAGAGCCGGGGTTCCCCCCGTACCTACGGCTCGTGCACCTGGCGCGGGCGGGACACGTTCCCCCGGTCCCGTCCGCGCCCCTAACTTTTCCTCGCGTATCTCACCAGTGGACGACGACCTTGTCGCCGTTCCGCACCTGGGCGAACAGGTCCGCGATCGCCGCCTCGTCCCGGACATTGACGCAGCCGTGCGAGCCGCCCGCGTATCCACGGGCGGCGAAGTCAGCCGAGTAGTGCACCGCCTGGCCGCCGCTGAAGAACATGGCGTACGGCATCGGGGAGTCGTAGAGCGTCGACACATGGTGCCGTGACTTCCAGTAGACGCTGAACACGCCCTCCCGGGTCGGTGTGCCCACCGAGCCGAAGCGGACCGGCACGGTCATGACCGTCCGCCCGTCGATCATCCAGCGCAGGGTCCGGCTCGTCTTGCTGATGCACAGCACCCGCCCGGTCAGACAGCGCGCGTCCGGCGCGTCGGCCGGCTGGCCGCCCATCAGATACAGCTCCCACTTGCCCGGCTCGCGTGTCATGCCCGTCAGCCGCTTCCAGGTGACCGTGTCGGTCTTCCCGGTCCTCGGCAGTCCGCGCTTGCCCTGGAACCCCTTCACCGCCCGCTCGGTGAGATCGTCGTACGACCCCGTCGGCCCGTCGTGGAGCCACGCGACCTGGCGCAGCCGGGCCTGCAACTCCCGTACGTCGAGCCCGGAGTCGCCCCGCGACCACAGCACGGCGGGCGCGGCGGTTCCGGCGGACGGTGTCGCACCAGCCCCAGCACCCGCACTCGCACTCTCACTCGGCTTCGGGTTGTCGTCCGCCGGCGGTGTGCTGTGCTTCGGGACCTCGATCCGCACCGGCAGACGCCGCTTGCCGTCGCCCTTCCCGTCGGCGGTCTGCACCGTGCAGCCGCAGGCCAGCGCCAGGACCAGCAGCGCGGCGAACGATCTCCCCACGCCTCTCCCCATGCCCGTAGTACGCATCCGGACCCCCTGTCGTCTCACCGGCATCCCCTGAGATGTCTCCCCCCGGACGGCCGGTTGCGAACGACCCGGCGGCGCTTCGCCCGAGACCGCAATACCGTGGTGGGCATGACGCGTGAGTCGGAGTCCGGACTGCCCATCGAACCCGTCTACGGCCCCGAGGCCCTCCAGGGCTGGACCCCCGAGGAGAAGCTGGGCGAGCCGGGCGGGTACCCCTTCACGCGGGGCGTGTACCCGTCGATGTACACGGGCCGGCCCTGGACGATGCGCCAGTACGCCGGTTTCGGTACGGCGACGGAGTCCAACGCCCGGTACCGGCAGTTGATCGCGCACGGCACGACGGGCCTGTCGGTGGCCTTCGACCTGCCCACCCAGATGGGCCACGACTCCGACGCGCCGATCGCGCACGGTGAGGTCGGCAAGGTGGGGGTGGCGATCGACTCGATCGACGACATGCGGGTGCTGTTCGGCGGGATTCCCCTGGACCAGGTGTCGACGTCGATGACGATCAACGCCCCGGCGGCCCTGCTCCTGCTGATGTACCAACTGGTCGCCGAGGAGCAGGGGGTCGGCGCCGACCAGCTGACCGGCACGATCCAGAACGACGTGCTGAAGGAGTACATCGCGCGCGGCACGTACATCTTCCCGCCCAAGCCCTCGCTGCGTCTGATCGCCGACATCTTCAGGTACTGCAGGGCCGAGATCCCGCGGTGGAACACGATCTCGATCTCCGGCTACCACATGGCGGAGGCGGGGGCCTCGCCCGCGCAGGAGATCGCGTTCACGCTCGCGGACGGCATCGAGTACGTCCGCACGGCGGTCGCGGCCGGCATGGACGTCGACGACTTCGCGCCCCGCCTGTCCTTCTTCTTCGTGGCGCGGACGACACTCCTGGAGGAGGTCGCCAAGTTCCGTGCGGCCAGGCGCATCTGGGCACGGGTGATGCGCGAGGAGTTCGGCGCGCGGAACCCCAAATCCCTGATGCTGCGCTTCCACACGCAGACGGCCGGGGTGCAGCTGACGGCCCAGCAGCCCGAGGTCAACCTGGTCCGGGTCGCCGTCCAGGGCCTCGCGGCCGTCCTCGGCGGCACCCAGTCGCTGCACACCAACTCCTTCGACGAGGCCATCGCCCTCCCGACCGACAAGTCCGCCCGTCTGGCGCTGCGTACCCAGCAGGTGCTGGCCTACGAGACCGACGTGACGGCGACGGTCGACCCGTTCGCCGGCTCGTACGTGATCGAGAAGATGACCGATGACGTCGAGGCGGCCGCGCTGGACCTGATGCGGAAGGTCGAGGACCTCGGTGGCGCGGTCGCGGCCATCGAGCACGGCTTCCAGAAGAGCGAGATCGAGCGCAACGCCTACCGCATCGCCCAGGAGACCGACTCCGGCGAGCGGGTCGTCGTGGGCGTCAACCGCTTCCGGCTCGACGAGGAGGAGCCGTACGAGCCGCTCCGCGTCGACCCCGCCATCGAGGCCCGGCAGGCCGAACGGCTGGCCAGGCTCCGCGCCGAACGCGACCGGTCCGCGGTGGACGCGGCCCTCGCCGCCCTCAAGAAGGCCGCGCAGGGTGAGGACAACGTCCTGTACCCGATGAAGGACGCGCTGAAGGCCCGGGCGACGGTGGGCGAGGTGTGCAACGCCCTGCGCGAGGTCTGGGGAACGTTTGTCCCGTCGGATGCCTAGTATCCCGACCCTGTCCGCTACGAGCGAGGCCAGACCGTCCCCCTCCCCGAGCCCGTAGGCGTCAGTCTCGAACTCTCCGTCGACAGCATCCTCGACGGCGACGGCTAGCGGAGCCCGAACAGGCTCAGGTAGTCCCCGAGCCCGGCTGTCCGGTCCCCCGCCCAGCCCACATAGCCGTCCGGCCGCACCAGGAAGAGTCCCTTCCCGTACGACGGCTGCTCGTCACCGGTGACCACCCGCACCGGTTCCGGCAGCTCCGGTGCCTCGCATCCGACCGCCACCAGCGTCCAGTGCGGGCCCCGGAACGCGTCGAAGAGCCGGATCTTGCCGAGCTTGCCGTCGGGGGCGCGGTCGCCCGCGCGGAGCCCGCCCGGAGCCGTACGGGTCTCCTCCGTCAGGGACGACTCCCGGTACCCCAGGTTCAGTTGACGGGTCGCCTCGCCGCGCCGGACCTCCCCGCGGTGCACGCCCGTCGAGATGCCGAGCATCTGCGCCGCGATGGGCCGGCGCTCCTCCTCGTACGTGTCGAGGAGGGCGGCCGGGGCACCGCCCCGCAGCACCGCGCCCAGCTTCCAGCCCAGGTTGTACGCGTCCTGGACGCTCGTGTTCAGGCCCTGGCCGCCCGCGGGGGAGTGCACGTGGGCGGCGTCACCGGCGAGGAAGACCGGGCCGGAACGGAAGCTGTCCGCGAGGGCCGCGCGGGGCCGGAAGTCGGAGGCCCAGCGGATCTCCGTCACCGACTCGGGGGCGAGGTGCGAGCGGTCCGCGACGACCGCGCGGAGGGCGTCCGGGGACAGATCCACCCGCGTGCCCTCCGGGAACTGGGCCACGACCTGGAAGTCCTCCGTGCCGGCGAGCGGGCAGATGGAGAGGTAGCCGCCGCCCTCACCGCGGGGCGGGAACATGTGCCAGTTGTCCCGGTCGAGGCCGGTGATGCGGACGTCCGCGACGAGCAGCGGGTTCGGGTCGACCGTTTCGCCGGTCATGCCGATGCCGAGCGTCCGGCGGACGACCGAGCGCCCGCCGTCGGCCGCGACCACGTACCGGGCGCGGACGTCCTCTCCCGCCGCGAAGCGCACGGTCACCCCTTCCGTGTCCTGCTCGAACCCCACCACCTCCCGGCCGAAGGACACCCGCCCGCCCAGCTCCTCCAGCCGCGCGAACAGCACCTCCTGGGTGCGCCACTGCGGCACCATCCAGGGCGCGTTGTACGGAGAGTCCTCCGTCGGCTCGGCCGGGTCGAACATCCGGTGTTCGCCGACCCGCTCGCCGTCCTGCCAGACCATGCCGACCGGGTAGGTCCCGCCGACCGCGAGGATCGCGTCGAGCACGCCGAGGTCGTCGAAGACCTCCATGGTGCGCGGCTGGAGGCCTTTGCCGCGGGAGCCCGGGAACAGCCGGTCCGCCTTCTCCACGACGAGCGCGTCCACACCCCGCCGGGCGAGGTCGATGCCGAGGGCGAGGCCGGTGGGTCCTGCGCCGACGACCAGTACGTCCGTGTTCATGCCTATCTCCTTAACGCTGTTAAGTGCCGTCGGCTCCGAGAGTGCCCTTAACGCTGTTAAGCTGTCAAGTGTGAGTACGGAGAAACGCCCGCCCCTCGACCGCGCGAGGGTCGCCGACACCGCCCTGAAGCTCCTGAACGAGGTGGGCCTCGACGGCCTCACCCTGCGGGCCATCGCCAGGGAACTCGACGTCAAGGCCCCCGCCCTGTACTGGCACTTCAAGGACAAGCAGGCCCTGCTCGACGAGATGGCGACGGAGATGTTCCGGCGGATGGTCGCCGGCACCGAGCTCGACCCGTCCGACACCTGGCGCGAGCGCCTGCTCAAGGCCAACCGCGGCCTGCGCACCGCCCTGCTCGGCTACCGCGACGGCGCCAAGGTCTACAGCGGCTCACGCTTCACGGGCCTGGTCCACGTCGAGCAGATGGAGGAGATTCTGCGTCTCTTCACGGCCGCCGGCTTCACCCTCGCCCAGGCGGTCCGGGCCCAGTCGACGTCGTACTACTACACCCTCGGCTTCGTCACGGAGGAGCAGGGCGTCGAGCCCCTGCCCGGCGAACGCCGAGAAGGCTTCGACGTGGCCGAACGCGCCCGCCTGATGGCCGACTTCCCCTTGTCGGCGGCGGCGGGCGCGGAGATCTTCCAAGACTTCGACCGGCATTACGAGGAGGGGCTGGAGCTGGTGATCTCGGGGATCGAGGCGCGGTACGGCCCTACCGGGCCCGCACCTTCCGCACCGCCCGCGTGACCACGGGCGGCAACAGGTCCACGGCGATCCGCCGGGCCGGAGACCGACGCGGCTTCGGGGCGGGATGCGGCGCGGCCTCAGGCGCGACGTAGTGCCGGGAGCGGGGGAAGGGCGGTGCCTGCATCTTCTGCGCCCGTACCCGCACCAGACGGTGACCGGCCGCGTCCTGCACGCTCAGCCCGACGTCCGCGCGCTCCCGGACCATGGCGAGCAGCTCCTCCTGTACCGGCTCCGGATCCCCCCAGGTGCCGTACAGCTTCTGCGTGCTGAGGCAGATCGGCCGCAGTCCGCGGTTCAGCACGGCCTCCCACACGGCGACGGAGACGCCCGGGGTGTGCTCGGAGCGGAAGTCGTCCAGGACGACCAGCCCTTCCGGCCGCAGGATCTCGCGCACCGCGCCGATGTCGTCGCGCACATGCTCGTACAGATGCGAGGCGTCGATGTGGACGAAGCGGCAGGTGTCCGGCGCCACCTCACCGGAGATGACCGAGGTGGGGCCCTCGATCACCCTCGGCAGGCCGTCGTGGAAGGAGAGGTAGTTCCGCTCGAAGGCCTGGCGGGTGAGCGAGGCGTACGACTTCGTGGTCTCGGCGCGATTGGCGCCGTCCGGTGCCTCACCGCCGAACAGGTCGCAGACGGTGAAGCTCTCGCCGTCCCGCAGGTGATGCGCGAGCAGGATCGCGCTCTTGCCCATGTATGCGCCCAGTTCCAGCAGGTCTCCCGGTTCCTCCTGGCGTCCGAGGAACCAGGAGAACAGCATCTGGTCGAGCGGCGGGAACCACCCGGGTACGTCACGGAGTTCACCGGGATACGTGTACGTCTGCTGTGCGTCGCCCATGGCACCAGTGTCCTCATCCAGCGGCGGGGGAGCGGTCAGTGAAGCGAACGTCAGGTGAACAGCTCAGCGCGCTTTGTCTCAGCGCGCCTTGTCGAGCGCCGCACGCAGCCGCGGAGTCAACCGGCCCTCCACGAAGCGGTTCAGGAGCCAGGCCAGCGCCAGCATGGAGGCCAGGGTCAGGGCGAAGGTCACCGAGGACGGGAGACCGAAGCCGCGGTGCAGGAAGCGGATCACCACCCAGCCCAGGTGTTCGTGCACCAGGTAGAACGGGTAGGTCAGCGCCCCGGCCACCGTCAGCCAGCGCCAGTTCGCCCGGTCCAGCCAGCCGAGCGCGATCGCGGCGACGGCCAGGAACCCGAAGGCGACGACCAGGACGATGCCGTACGACGTCCGGTGGGCGAAGGCGTTCGGGTCCGAGACGTTCCACAGGTCGCGCACCGCGTAGTGCTGGCCGATCAGGAAGCTGACGGCGACGATGCCCCACGCGTAGGCGTCCTTGCGGTCGCGGTGGACCAGGTAGAGGCCCATGCCGCCGATGAAGAAGGGCGCGTACTCCGGCATCAGCACGATGTCCAGCAGCGGCATCTTCGCGCCCTGGGCGATCGCGGCCGCCAGGGTCCAGCAGGCGCAGAACATGACGACCCGGCGCCGGCTCGCGCCCGGCAGGACCACCACCAGGGCGAACAGGGCGTAGAAGCGGATCTCCGCCCACAGCGTCCAGTCCACGCCGAGCACCCGGTCCACGCCCAGCGGTTGCTGGAGCAGGGTCAGGTTCACCAGGGCGTCGCTGGGCGAGACCGTCCTGTAGACGACCCAGGGGAGCGCGAACACCCCGGCGACGAGGAGAACGGCCGCCCAGTACGCGGGCATCAGACGGGACACGCGGGAGGCGAAGAACGAGCGCAGCGAACGGCCCCAGCCGCTCATGCAGATGACGAAACCACTGATGACGAAGAAGATCTGCACGCCGAGACAGCCGTAGGCGAACGGCGTGTGCAGGGTGGGGAACTGCTCCTTGGGCGAGCTGCCCCAGGCCTGGGTGACGAAGCCTCCGCGCCCGCCATAGTGGTACAGCGCCACCATCAGCGCGGCGATCAGCCGCAGCCCGTCCAGAGCGCGGAGCCGGCCCCCCGCGCGCTTCACGGGCACGACCTGAACGGGTGCGGCCGTGCCGGACTGCGGCTTGGTGGTGCTCACGACCGTCTCGGTCACGGTGGTACCCCTAGCAGGGAGAAGTGGCGTCCACCAGCAGGTTAGGCATCACCCTGAGCACTTGTGTTCGAGGAGATCGCTCTTCGCCCAGCTCTCTCCAAGGGTTCACCCCGCCGACTCACAGGATTCCCCGAGTGTTCCCGGCCTCGCGGAGCAACCCACCCGCCCCTTACTCCGACTTCAGCAGCCGCGCCGAACGGTTGCCGACCTGGATGCGGACCGCCTCCTTGCGGGCGAGCTGGCGGATCGAGCGTCCCCGGGGGCCCAGCAGTCCGGCGACCCGGGCCACCTCCGACCAGACCCTGGCCCGCTCGCCACCGGCGATCGCCGCCGCCGAGAGCAGCCGGCACGCCTCCCCGGTCTGGCCGCGCCCGGCCCGGATCTCCGCCATGCCGAGGAGGATGTCGACGGGCTGCCTGCGACGCAGGATCTCGGTGCCCACCCGCAGGGCGTCGTCGTGCCGGCCCTTCTCGAAGTGCCGGGTGAAGTCCTCCGCGAGGTACTTGCCGTGGCGGGAGAGCACCGCGGAGAACGCCCCCGGGGCTTCCTCGCCCTCAGTCCCCTCGTCCCCCTCGACGCCGTCGGCGCCCACGGGCCGCCCGCCCTCGCCCGGCCCCGGCAGGCCGAGCGCCGTCGTCATCCGGGCGGTGAACGCGGGGATGTCGAACAGGTCCTCGACGTCCTGGTAGTCGGTCTCCGAGACCTCCTCGTCCAGCACCCCGCGCAGCGCGTCGAGCGCCGCCTCCGGGGTGTACTCGGCGAACGAGCGGTACCCGGGCACGCCCTCCAGCACCTCCCGGGAGCCCACCCGGTGGTAGGTGACGGCCCGCAGCCGCTGCTGCACCGCCTCGACCACCGACAGCGGCATCGGGTCGTCGACGCTGGAGAGGAAGAAGACGTCCGAGGCGGCGAGTTCCTCGCGCACCCGGTCCCGGGAGAGCGCTCCCATCCACTCGACGCGGTCCGACAGCAGCGTCGAGGGACCGATCCGCCAGGTCTTGTGGCCGATCCACGCGAACCGCCACGGCAGACCCTGCGTGTACGCCAGTTCCGCGACCCGCGAGAACAGGTCGAGGCCCTTGCGGTCCTGCATCGAGCCGACCATCACGATCCGCGGCCGCTCACCCGGGGTGCGCCGGGCGCGGGCCCGGTGGGTGTCGCGCGGGACCGCGTTGTAGACGACCACCGGGTCGCTCACCCCGAGCTGGCGGAACATGTCGGCCTGCGAGGTGGACACGCACAACACCTTGAGCCGGGGCAGCAGGGACAGCATCTCCTGATGGCGCAGGGTGTGCTCGCCGCCCTCGAAGTTCATGACGTACTCGGTCTCGTGGGCGTACAGCACCACGGACTTCCCGGCGTCCTGCAACGCCCGCACCAGCTCGTTGGCCAGCGGCGAACGCCAGAACGGCGCCAGGCTGTTGACCAGGACGACCTCGGTCCCCGCCAGCTCCGCCATGACGTCCTCGGCCCTGCTGTAGGCACCGAGGTCGAAGTAGCGGATGTCGACCGGGCTCTGCGCGAGCAGCGCCTGGGTGTAGGTGAGAACGGGGATCGCCACCCCGGTGACGTACGAGAAGCCGAGACCGAGCACGGCCAGCGAGCGTGGCCGGACCACCCGGCGCTGGACGGCGTGCAGCGCCCGCTCGGCGCGCGAGAGGCCCACGTGTGCGTCCTCGGCGGAGGTCCAGCGCGGGGCGGGCGGCTCGGCGGGAACCGAGGCCTTCTCGACGATGCGCAGGACGCGCTCGGGGACGTCGTCGTGGAAGGTGATGAAGTGCTCCACGGGCTCGCCGTGCACATTGGCCGCGAACTTGCCCGAGCGTTGCAGGTCGGCGACGACGTCGACGAGTTCGCCGACCGTGCCCACGTTGCGCAGCAGGGGGTGGTTGATCGTCGGGAACACGATGTTGAGCGGCGGCGGGCTGAACAGGATCAGCGGGGTGCCCGCGCGCAGCGTCTGGAGGTAGGTGGTGGAGAAGAAGGTGACGGCGAGGTCGTAACCGTCGAGTGCCTCGGCGTCCAGCAGCGCCTTCTCGTCCAGGACCGTCACGCCGGGCAGGCCGCGGAGCCAGTCGAGGTGGCCGTCGAGGGTGGAGGGGTGCGGCTTGATCTCCACCTCGCCGAACTCGGCGAGGGCCTCGCACAGTGCGGTCAGCTGGGTGCGGTGGTCGTGCCGGGAGAGCTTGTTCTGGTTGCTCAGCGGCTGGTCCAGGACCACGGTCCGCAGCCGCTCACCGGGGTCCTTGGCGTGCCGGTGGGTGGTGGAGCGGGCGGCGCGCAGCAGCGCCGGGTCGTCGCTGTGGCCCAGCGCGCCGGTGATGTGGACCGGCGGGTCGGCGTCCGCCGTACGGAACGTCAGATGGTTGGCGGTGGCCGGGCCCCACACACAGACGGCGGCGGGGCGCGAGGAACCGTAGTACCAGTTCTGGTCGTGGAGTCCGGCGTCGGTCTTCTTGAAGTGGAAGTCCAGGTGACCGTCCTGCACCAGGATCAGCGGCACCGTGCGGCCAAGTGCCCCCGCCACCCGTCTGCCGCGCTGCGACTGGTCGTTGAAGAACACCAGCCGGTCGATGTGCTCCTGCTCGGCGAACGTGGTTATTCGATAGCCGAGTTCCTCCAGAAACTCATCCGCGCTCAGCGCCTCGTCGACCAGGAAGAGATTGCGCACCGCGAGTCCGTCGAACCGCGCCGCGGCCTCCTCCTCGATCCAGCCCGCGACATTTCCGTCCCGGTCAGCCGTGACCAGGTGGAACGAGTGAGCCTCGGCGCCTGGCGCCCGCATGATCTCGGAGGCCAGTCCGACCCCGTTGCGGTTCTCGACGAATACAGCGATGCGCATGGAGGTACCTGCCCACACTTGGAGATAAGTCTTCAACTTCGTGAATGAAATACGACCTTTCCATGAGCGGGCCCAACCTCGAGAGAACGGTGGGTGAACAAAAGATCCCGGAAAGCGCCAACGGGGCGTGACGGAAGTCCGTCACGCCCCGCCGTTCCGGGATCCGTTGCCGCCTAACGTCGTACGGCCTTCTTCAGGGCCCGTGCCCTGCGCACCACCCGGCGAGCGGTGGCGTTGCGGGGCAGGAAGGCCAGCCGCTCCGGGATCCCGCCCGGCAGTCCGAGCGCGGTCAGGCGCTTCTTCCTGAAGTAACGCCGGGTGCGCGGGCCGAATTGCTGGGAGAGGTAGCGTTCGGCGGCCGGGCGCAGCGCCGGGTGGATCTGCGGCTGCAACGTGAAGCCGAGCGCGGTGATCAGGGCGTTGAGGGTGTCCGCGGGAATGGCCTCCTGCCCCGCTCGGCCCTCCAGATCCGGCAGCACCGCGTCCGCCAGCACCACCGGTACCCGGTTGCTGTTCTGGTACGGCGTCAGCCGCTCCAGGAGCAGCTCGGTGCCGATCCGGGCGGCCGGGAGGTCGTACAGGGCGGAGGCCGTGAACAGGGCGGTGGAGAAGCAGCCGACGACCAGCGCGGGCCGGGCCTTCGCGAACAGCACCTCGGCGAGCACCGGGGTGTCCAGGACGGTCAGGTCCACGCCGAGTTTCTCCGCCTCGGCCTCCAGGACGCGGCTGAAGCGGGCCGGCGCGCTGGGGTGCGGCTTGAAGACGACCGAGCGGTGTCCTTGGGCGACCGCGCCCTTCAGCATCCGTACGTGCAGGTCCTCCTCCTCCGCGGGGGAGAGGATGTCCAGCGCGGAGAGGTACTGGCCGAGCAGCAGCGCCGCGTTCTCCGGCAGCGGCGGCAACTCCTCGACGGCAGACGTGAGTTCGCCCATCGCCTTGAGGAAGGCGGACGTCGGCACCACCACCGGCGGTACGCCGAACTCGGTCAGCAGCATCGGCGTGAGGCCCGCGATCAGGTCCAGGTGGAGCAGGCGGCGCACCCGCGTGCCGACCAGCGGGTCGAGCTTGCTGCGGGTGGGGCCGTAACTCATCAGGCCGTCGGCGTAGACGTCGACCGGGGCGCCGGTGAAGATCTGGGCGACGGTGAGGGCGGGGGTGACCTGGATGGACTCCATGACCAGTTCGACACGGTCGTCGCCGAGGCCCCACAGCAGCCGCAGATAGCGCTCGAAGAGGGGGATGTCGTCCGGGCGGGGCGTCCAGGAGCCCGGGTGGAAGGGGCGGATGGCCTCGTTCCAGGAGAGCACCTCGTCGAAGTGGTCGCGCAGCGGCGCGAAGCCCGGCATCTCGTCCAGCGGCGTCGAGGTCTCCGGTGTCGCCGTGTTGTTGAAGACCAGCAGCACCCGCCGCTCGGGCTCCTCGAAGAGGTCGGAGTCGATCGCGGCGGCCAGCGTGACCGCGCCGTACAGCGTCGAGGCGCAGAAGATCTGCGTGGTGCGAACAGTCGTACGCGAGCTGGTCGTGGACATCACGCGGCCGCCTTCGCAGTGGTGGCCCGCCGCCGCAACCGCCGCAGCTTGGCGGAGCGGCGCAGGTCCATGGTGTCGAGCACGTCGCCGAGCATGTCCTGCGGCATCCGTTTTATGGCCGCCGCGCTCATCGCCCGCAGCTGCTTGGCCACGGACGGCTCCCACTTGGACTCGTCGGAGAGATGGTGGGCGATGATCGCGCAGTAGGTCCGCACCGCCTTGGGCAGGAGCCGGTCGGCGTCCCGGTCCGCCGCCGTCTCCTCGATGACCTGGTCGAAGGCGCGGATGAAGTCGAGCTGGCGGGCGTCGCCGACCTGGGTGAGGGAGGAGGCCACTCCGCGCCGGTAGAACACGCCCAGCAGACTCACCACGGCGAACGACTCCGCCTCGCGGTGCAGTTTCCAGATCCACGGCCGGTCCTCGGCCGTGCGCAGCCCGTCGGTGAAGTGCAGCAGGCCCTTGTCGAGCAGGCGGCGGTGGTAGGCGCCGGCCCACGCGTACGCGTAGTCGACGGAGGTCGAGCGGTCGGCGGGCAGGATGGCGTCCCGTGGGTTCAGCACCTCGTTCCGCCGGCCGATCGGGACCCGGTGCACGGTCCGGGCGCGCGCCACGGTCTGCACATGGTCGGTGCGGACGAAGTCGCAGCCCAACTCCTCGATGGCGGCCACGAGTTCGGCGAGGTAGCCCGGCGCGAGCCAGTCGTCGCCGTCGAGGAAGGTCAGATACTCGCCGCGCGCCGCGTCCAGGCCGGTGTTGCGCGCGGTGGCGAGCCCTCCGTTCGTCTCGTGGTGGAGGACCCGCACCTGGGCGACGTCCGAGAGTTCCTCGGCCGCACGGTCGAGAATCGCCGGAGTTTCGTCCTTGGATTTGTCGTTCACCAGCACGAACTCGAAGTCCCGCCGGGCATTCATACGGAGACTTCGGAGGGTGTCCGGGGCGTATTGCTGCACGTTGTAGAACGGCACGATGACGGAGAGCTTGGGCACCCGCGAAACGCTAGAAGGCGGTGCGGCAGCGGAACTTTCCGGCAAGGGGACTACGGGTGAACTCGATGTGTCGGAACGGTGCATCCCGTGTACTTCCCGGTCTTCGATGGGCCAGTTCGGCTCTCGGTGGGCTGTTGTTAACTTTTCGTTGATTCGCGGTTGGGCCGGACCTAGAAATTGCTTCCTAGCGTCTTCGTTGTGCCGCCAAGTACAACGAAGTCCCTTCGAATCGCCGTCCTCGCGGACTCCGACACCCGCTGGAAATGGGGTGCGCTGACCGCCGACCGCATCGCTCCGGGTCCGTCCATGGAAGCCGGACCGCGAGGCGGGGCGCAAGTCGGCCGCGCGCTGGACGGATTCCTGCTGCGCGGCCGGGCCACGCCCACCGCACGCCAGCTCGAAGAGGTCGGCGTGCGCGCGGACTCCCTGCGGGAGGTCACCGCGGTCGAGTTCCTGCGGGCCATGGCCGAGACGTCGTACGACATCGTCGTCCTGGCCCTGGTCGGCGGCGGAGTGCAGGCGATGCTGCACGGGCTGGCGCGGGTCTGGGACGGCATGGAGAAGCGTCCCGTCGTCGTCACCGGCTATGTCGGCGTCGTCTACGAGAAGCTCGCCGACGGACTGCTCCTGCGCCACGGGGCCGACCTCGTCCTCGCCAACTCCCGTCAGGACGCCGAGCGTTTCCGCGCGGTGTACGAGGGGGTGGGCGCGGACGCCTCGTCGGTCACGGAGGTGGCGCTGCCGTTCCTCGGCGGGGCGGCCTACGAAGGCGAACACGACCCGTACACCGTGGTGTTCGCGGTCCAGCCCTCGGTGCCGGACAACCGCAGGGACCGCGTGTACCTGCTGAACCGGCTCATCCGGCACGCCCGGCTGCACCCCGAGCGCGAGGTGCTGCTCAAGCTGCGCTCCCGGCCCGGCGAACACACCACGCACATCGAGGAGTTGCCGTACCAGAAGCTGATCCAGCGGCTCGATCCGCCGGCCAACTTCCGTCTGGTGTACGGCAACATGGGCGAGGTCCTCGACCGGACCGACCTGCTGGTCACCATCAGCTCCACGGCGGCGCTGGAGTCGCTGCACCGCCGTATCCCGACGGTGATCCTGACCGACCTGGGCATCCGCGAGGTCCTCGGCAACCACCACTTCGTGGGCTCCGGCTGCCTCGCCTCCTGGGACCAACTGGACGCCGGACACCGGCCGGTGCCCGACGAGGAGTGGGTGGCCCGGCAGGGTGTCGTGGCGGACGGCACCTATGCCGGCGCGTTCGACGCGGCCCGCGAGCGCATCACCAAGCTGCTGGCCTCGACCGAGCGGCCCCCGCTCACCCCGTACTACACACCCGTCACCGCCCCCGGCTACCTCCCCGGCATCCTCGCCCGCCACCACCTGGGCCCCGACGGCACCCCGCTGCCCGGCGCCCCCGCCCACGACAAGGAGCCGGGCCCGGTGCGGCAGATCGTCCGCCGCGCGGCCCGCGGCGCCTACCGGCACGGGGTGCAGCGCGTGGCTCCGGTGATCCGGCGGATGGGGGAGCTGTGACCACATCGCGGGGAGCGGTGACCCCATCACCGGGAGCGGTGACCCCCTCGCGGGGAGTGGTGAACACCTTCCAAGGCCTTTCCCGAGGAGCAGATCCGATGTCCAACCCGCAGACGAGCCAGGTCGCCTCGATGCGCCGCGTGCTCGCGGTCATCCCCGCGCGCGGCGGCTCCAAGGGCGTGCCCGCGAAGAACCTCGCCCCGGTGGGAGGTGTGCCGCTGGTGGCGCGTGCCGTGCGCGAGTGCCGGGCCTCCCGCCTGGTGACCGACGTGGTGGTCTCCACCGACGACCAGGCCATCGCCGCGGCGGCCCGCTCGGCCGGTGCCGAGGTCGTGCTGCGGCCGGCCGCCATCGCGGGCGACACCGCCACCTCCGAGGCCGCCGTCCTGCACGCCATGGACGCCCACGAGGCGCTGCACGGGGCCACCGTCGACGTCGTGCTCCTCGTGCAGTGCACCAGCCCCTTCATCATCCGCGAGGACGTGGACGGGGTGGTCGGCGCCATCGTCGACAACAACGCGGACTCCGCGATGACCGTCGCCCCCTTCCACGGCTTCGTGTGGCGCGACGCGGACGACGAGGCCCGCGCGGGCACCGTCGAGGAGGCCGATGCGGCCGTCGGCGGCGGCTACGGCGTCAACCACGACAAGTCCTTCCGCCCGCGCCGCCAGGACCGCCCCCAGGACTTCCTGGAGACCGGCGCCGTCTACGGCATGGACGCGCCCGGCTTCCGCAAGCACCAGCACCGCTTCTTCGGCCGCACCGAACTGGTCCGCACCGACCCCGCGCGCGTGCTGGAGATCGACGACCACCACGAGCTGGCCCGCGCCCGCGCGCTGGCCCCCCTCTTCGACGCGGACCGCCCCGGTTCGCTGCCCTCCTTCGAGGACGTGGACGCGGTCGTCCTGGACTTCGACGGCACCCAGACCGACGACCGGGTGCTGATCGACGCCGATGGAAAGGAGTTCGTCTCCGTGCACCGCGGCGACGGGCTCGGCATCGCGGCCCTGCGCGACAGCGGCCTGAAGATGCTGATCCTCTCCACGGAGCAGAACCCGGTCGTCGCCGCCCGCGCACGGAAGCTGAAGATCCCCGTGCTGCACGGCATCGACCGGAAGGACCTCGCGCTGAAGCAGTGGTGCGAGGAGCAGGGCATCGCGCCCGAGCGCGTGCTCTACGTCGGCAACGACGTCAACGACCTCCCGTGCTTCGCCCTCGCGGGCTGGCCCGTGGCGGTCGCGAGCGCCCACGACGTGGTACGCGGCGCCGCCCGTGCGGTCACCACCGTCCCCGGTGGCGACGGCGCGATCCGAGAGATCGCCAGCTGGATCCTCGGCCCCTCTCTCGACTCCCTCGACAAGTAAGGAACGTTCCCGCCATGTCTGTTAACTCCCGCCTGCGCACCTTCGGCACCGAGCGCATCGCCGGTCCCGGCCAGCCCGTCTACATCTGCGGCGAGATCGGCATCAACCACAACGGCGAGCTGGACAACGCCTTCAAGCTCATCGACGTGGCCGCCGAGGCCGGCTGCGACGCCGTGAAGTTCCAGAAGCGCACCCCCGAGATCTGCACCCCGCGCGACCAGTGGGACATCGAGCGCGACACCCCCTGGGGCCGGATGACCTACATCGACTACCGCCACCGCGTGGAGTTCGGCGAGGACGAGTACCGCCAGATCGACGAGTACTGCAAGGAGAAGGGGATCGCCTGGTTCGCCTCCCCGTGGGACACCGAGGCCGTCGCCTTCCTGGAGAAGTTCGACGTCCCCGCCCACAAGGTGGCCTCCGCCTCCCTCACGGACGACGAGCTGCTCCGCGCCCTGCGCGCCACCGGCCGCACGATCATCCTGTCCTCCGGCATGTCGACCCCGAAGCAGATCCGCCACGCGGTCGAGGTCCTGGGCAGCGACAACATCCTTCTCTGCCACGCCACTTCGACCTACCCGGCGAAGGCCGAGGAGCTCAACCTGCGCGTGATCAACACGCTTCAGGAGGAGTACCCGAACGTCCCGATCGGCTACTCCGGCCACGAGACGGGCCTGCAGACCACGCTGGCCGCGGTCGCCCTGGGCGCCACGTTCGTCGAGCGCCACATCACCCTCGACCGCGCGATGTGGGGCTCCGACCAGGCCGCGTCGGTGGAGCCGCAGGGCCTCACGCGCCTGGTCCGCGACATCCGCACCATCGAGGCCTCCCTCGGCGACGGCGTCAAGAAGGTCTACGACTCCGAGCTCGGCCCCATGAAGAAGCTGCGCCGTGTCTCCGGCGTGGTCGCCGAGGCGGAGATCGCCGCCGCCGCGGGCGAGCCGGTCTCGGTCTGAGCCACCACGTACCGGGTCCTCGGCGGCTGTCCGTCGGGGGCCCGGTGTTCTCACCCGCGCCTCATGAGCGCCTTACGACGGGACGGTCGTACGTCGATGAGCCCCCGCGCCGGGAACCCCGGCCCCCACACTCTCGCGTTCGTCGAGAGCCCGGTCCAGCTGCTGAACGTGCTGGAGTGGGCACACGGCCACGCGCCCGGCGCGGAACTCACCCTCGTCGTGCTGTCCCCGACCGACCCCATGACCCGCGGCCAGCTGCGCCGGATGGCGGAACTCGCCCGCGAGGAGGGCCACGAGGTCCGCTGGGAGGAGGCGAGGGGCGGCCCCTCGGCCCCCTTCCAGACCATCGGCGGCCTCGCGGGCATGCTCCGCAAGGCGGACCGCGTGGTCCTGGGCGACCCCTTCTCCCGCTATGTGCAACTCCTGCTGACCATCACCCGCGCCACGAACCTGGTCGTGGTCGACGACGGCACGGCGACGATGGAGTTCGTGTCCCAACTGGCCCGCGGCGAACGCCTCGTCCGCTGGCACCGCAAGGGCGGCCGCCCGAGCCCCCGCGACCTCGCCTTCGCCCCGATCTCGGCGGCGGCCCGCAAACGCCTGACGCCGGGGGAGGGCCGGGGAGTCGACATATTCTCCTCGATGCCGATGGAGGAGGCGCCGGCGGGAGTGACCATGTCGGTGAACTCCTTCGCCTGGACCCGCGGCCGCTTCGGCCCGCCGCGCATCACCAAGGGCGCGGACATGGTGGGCACGTCGCTCGTCGAGACGGGCGTGGTGGACGCCGACCGCTACGTGGAGGCCGTGACCCGCCTGGCCAAGACCCACGGCGCGACCCGCTACTTCGCCCACCGCCGCGAGTCCACGGACAAACTCCACCGGCTGGCCGTGGAGACGGGCCTGGAGATCGTCCGCCCGGACCTCCCGCTGGAGCTGATCGCCCGCCGCGGCCCGATCGGCCGTACGATCCTGAGCTTCCCCTCGACAGTCGTCCACACCCTCCCCCTGGCCCTGGCCGGCACGGAGGTCCGCGTGGCCGTGTGCGACATCGACCCGGACTGGCTGACGGAGACGGCGTCGCCGCGGGCCCAGGGGTTCCTGTCGGGGGTGACGGGGACGGCACGGGACGTACATCGCCTGTCGGCCGTTTCGGTGGTACCAGCTGTCTGAAACACCGAGGGCGGCGCTCAGCTGAATCGTCTAGCATCATCGTTCACTTGTGCGACGTTCGATGAGGTCTACGACGGGGGCGGCTGGCGTGAGTGCCGAGGCGTTGCGGGAACGGCGGGCGCAGATCGGGGAGTTCCGGCGCAGGGAGGTCCTGGTGCCGGTGGTCGACGGCTCGCTGCTGTCGGCGGAGGCGGGCGGCATTCGCTGGCTGTTTGCGTTCACGGACGTCGCGGCGCTGGAACGGTTCGCCGAGGCGAGGGGCGAGGACGTCCCCGGCTGGGTGCCGGTGTACGGGGCGCGGTTGCTGGACCAGGTGGTCCCGGCCGTGGACGGCCCGGTCGGCATCGCGGTGGACGCGGGAAGCCCGGCGGGCCTGGTCCTGCCCCCGGTGACGGGGATCGTGCCGGACGCGGTGGCTGTGGACGCCTCTCCGGAAGGAGTTGGGGCGGCGTGAGCGACGGCTATCAGGTCGATCCGGAGGCGATGGCACGGATCACCCGCGGCATCAACCAGGCGATGGCGGAGCTGAAGGAGTTCGGCTTCGACATCGAGGCGAACCTGGGCCGCGGCTTCGACGACCTCTCGATGACGGGCCTGGAGGCAGGCGACGACGGTCTCCAGCAGGTGTTCGCCGACTTCTGCGACCGCTGGGGCTGGGGCGTCCGCTCGCTGATGCAGGACGCGAACGAGTTCGCGGGCCGACTGGGGCTGTCGGCGGGGATCTACCACGAGCAGGAGCAGTACGTCTCCGACACCCTGAAGTCGGTGTGGACGGCCGGCACGGGCAACCCGTACCTGTCCCCGGACGAGGTGAAGGAACGTTCCTGGTCGGAGACGTTGAAGGACAACCCGGTCAGCCAGGTGGCGAACGCGGACTACAGCGCGGAGTCCTTCACCTCCGGCCAGGACGAGGTGAAGGCGGCCTGGTCGCAGGCGGCGGAGGATGTGGAGACGTCGACGGTGACGCCGGACGCGTTCTTCGACCCGCGCACGGACTGGCAGTGGAGCGGCCCGGAGTCCTCGGGCGAGGGTGAGGACTGATGGGCTTCGGGGACCTGGTCGACGACTTCGGCGACGGCCTGGAGAGCGCGGCCGACGGCCTGAACAAGGGTGTCGGCGAGGCGGTCGGCTGGGGCACGGACAAGACGGCGGACGTGATGTCGGCGGTCGGCGCGGACGGCGCGGCCGAGAGGGTCCGCGACTTCGGCGAGAGCGTGAACAACCGCCTGGGCGGCACGGTGGCGGAACGCGCGCTGGGCGAGAGCGAGGACCCGAAGGAACTGGTCCACGGCAGCTCGGGGGCCCTCCGGGACCGTGCGGGCCATCTACGGAGGTTCGCGGCCGCCTTCGAGAACGTCGGCCAGGGCATGCGGTCGCTGGACCCGGGCGAGTGGCGGGGCCAGGCGGCGGACGCGTTCCGCGCGAAGTTCGACGTCCAGCCGAAGCAGTGGCTGACGGCGGCGGACGCGTGTACGTCGGCGGCGGAGGCGTTGGAGGCGTACGCGGACACGGTGACCTGGGCGCAGGAACAGGCGCGGCTGGCGATCGACAAGTACCGGGCGGCTCAGGAGGCCTCCCGCCGGGCGGCGGACACGTACAAGGCGCAGGTGTCGGCGTACAACCAGGCGGCCGAGCGGTACGACGCGACCGCCGAGGCGGGCGGCGACCCGGGCGCGAAGCCGACCAGGCCCGGTGATTTCGTCGACCCGGGCACGGCGGGCCGCCAGGAGGCCGAGGAGATCCTCACCCGTGCCCGCCGCCAGCGCACCGATGTGGCGGAGGACGCCCGCCGGAAGATAGCCGCCGCGCTGGAATCGGCCCCGCCGAAGCCGGAGTTCACCGACCGCCTGGGCGCGGGAGCCGCCGACCTGTTCGTCGGCACCCAGCTCAACTCCGTCCACGTCCTGGGCGGCCTCCTGCGAGGCGGCACGGACGCCCTGAAACTGGCCCGCACGGTCAACCCGCTGGACCCCTACAACCTGACCCACCCCGGCGACTGGTCCAAGAACTCCCAGCTGCTGCTGGCGGGCCTGGTGGGAACGGCGGCCCACCCCGAGCGGCTGCCGATGTCGCTCCTGGGGACGGGGTGGTCGAGCGACCCGGGGGACTCGGCGGGGTATCTGTTCTCGAACCTGATCGGGGGGAAGGGGGCGGGGGGTGTGGGCCGGGCCGCGCTGAAGGACGCGCTGCGGGGGGCGGCCAGGGACGCGGCGACGGGAGCGGCACGCAGCGGCACGCGCCGGGGGCTCATGGATGTCGCCCGGGAACTGAAGTGCAAGCTGTTCGGCAGCGACCCGATCGACATGGCCACCGGCCGCATGTCGCTGCCGCAGACGGACGTGTCGCTCCCCGCCCGGCTCCCGCTGGTGTTCTCCCGACAGTTCGAGTCGTCGTACCGGGCGGGCCGCTGGTTCGGCCCGTGCTGGACGTCGACGGCCGACCAGCGGCTGGAGATCGACGCCGAGGGCGTGGTCTTCGTCCGCGAGGACGGTTCGTTGCTGGCGTATCCGCACCCGGCTCCCGGTGTGCCGGTACTGCCGCTGGCGGGTGAGGGCCATCCGCTGACCGTCGACGCGTACGGCGACTACACGGTCACCGACCCTGCCGCTGGGCGTATGTGGGACTTCGCCGGACCGGGCGGCGACGGCGACGGCATCGCCCTGCTCTCCCAGATCATCGACCGCTCCGGCCAGTGGCTGACCTTCGAGTACGACGACGAGGGAGCCCCGACCGGGATCGTGCACTCGGCCGGCTACGACCTGCGGATCGAGCGGTCCGTGGACCGGATCTCTGCTCTGCACCTGGCCGACCCCGATGGTGGCATCGAACTGGTCCGCTTCGGTTACGACGACGAGGGCCACCTGTCGACGGTCACGAAGTCCTCCGGCCTGCCGACCCGCTTCACCAACGACGCACTCGGCCGCATCACCGCCTGGACCGACACGAACAACTCCTCGTACCACTACGCCTACGACGACGAGGACCGCTGCATATCCCAGGGCGGCGAGGCGGGGCATCTGGCCTACACCTACACCTACGGCGCCGTGGACCCGACGACTGGCAACCGGATCGTCACGGCGGTCGACTCCCTGGGCCACAGCACGCTGTATGAGATCAACAGCGACGTACAGGTGACGGCGGTGACCACCCCGGACGGCGCCACGACCCGCACCACCCACGACCGCGCCCACCGCCCCCTCACGATCACCGACCCCCTGGGCCGCACGGTGAGCTACGCCTACGACGAGGCGGGCCGCACGGTCCTGGCGGTCCGTCCGGACGGCCGCTACACCAGCGTCGCGTACAACGACCAAGGACTACCGGTCGGGGTGACCGGTGCGGACGGCACCCATGTCGTGCAGCACTTCGACGAGTTCGGCAACCGCACCGCGGTCACCGACGCCTCGGGCACAACGACCCGCTTCACGTACGAC
This sequence comes from Streptomyces sp. NPDC005402, assembly GCF_040606575.1. NCBI lineage: Bacteria > Bacillati > Actinomycetota > Actinomycetes > Kitasatosporales > Streptomycetaceae > Streptomyces > Streptomyces sp. NPDC005402. The sequence continues at coordinate 39,766 of NZ_JBEXFB010000003.1, read as the reverse complement.
GACCGCGGCCACCTGGAGTCCGTCACCAACGCCCTCGGGGACACCACACGGGTGCGCTGCGACGCAGCGGGCCTCCCCTTGGAGATCACCGACCCCTTGGGCGCGGTGACCCGCTACTCACGCGACGCCTTCGGCCGCCCGGTGACGATCACCGACCCCACGGGCGCGGTGACGGCCCTGGAATGGACGGTGGAGGGCCGCCTGTCCCGACGTACGGCGGCGGACGGCACAACGGAATCCTGGACGTACGACGGCGAGGGCAACTGCGTCGCCCACACGGACGCGTCGGGCGCGGTCTCCCGCTTCGAGTACACCCACTTCGACCTGCTGGCCGCCCGCACGGGCCCGGACGGCGTGCGCTACGAGTTCGCCCACGACACGGAACTGCGTCTGACGAAGGTCACGAACCCGCAGGGCCTGACGTGGAGTTACGAGTACGACTCGGCGGGCCGCCTGATAGCGGAGACGGACTTCGACGACCGCACGCTGACCTACGCGCACGACCCGGCCCGCCAACTGAGCACAAGCACCACGGCATCCGGCGACCCGATCACCTTCTCCCGTGACGTCCTGGGCCGGGTGATCCGCAAGGAGGCGGCCGGGGCGGTCACGACATACGCCTACGACCTGTCGGGCGCCCTGGCGGAGGCGGCGGGCCCGGACGCGGTCCTGCGACTGCACCGGGACGAGGCGGGCCGAGTGCTGTCGGAGACGGTGAACGGCCGCACGCTCACCTACACCTACGACGAGTTGGGCCGCAGAACGGGCCGCACCACCCCCACCGGCGCGACGACGACGTCGTCTTACGACGCGGCAGGCAACCGCACCGGCATGGTGGCCTCGGGTCGCACTCTCACCTTCACCCACGACGAAGCAGGCCGCGAACTGACCCGCCACATAGGCGAGTCGGTGACCCTGACCCAGTCCTTCGACCCACTGGGCCGCCTGACGAAACAGGACCTGGTAGGCCCCACCGGCAACCGCCTCCAGCACCGCGCGTACACCTACCGGCCCGACGGCAACCTCACGGCCATCGACGACCACCTGAACGGCACACGCCACTTCGACCTCGACGCGGCCGGCCGGGTGACGGCGGTCCACGCGACGAACTGGACGGAGACGTACGCGTACGACGAGGCGGGCAATCAGACGCAGGCGATGTGGCCGTCCAGTCACCCGGGCCACGAATCAACGGGCATCCGCACCTACACGGGCACCCGCATCACCCGCGCGGGCGCCATCCGCTACGAACACGACGAAGCGGGCCGCATCACCCTCCGCCAGAAGACCCGCCTGTCCCGCAAGCCGGACACATGGCGCTACGAATGGGACGCGGAGGACCGCCTGACGTCGGTGACGACCCCCGACGGCACCCGCTGGCGCTATCGCTACGACCCGCTGGGCCGCAGGATCGCGAAGCAACGCTTGGCCCCGGACGGCGAATCGGTCCTGGAACAGGTGGACTTCACCTGGGACGGCACGACCCTCTGCGAACAGACGACGTGGTCCCCGTCCCACCCCAACCCGGTCACCCTGACGTGGGACCACCAGGGCCTGCACCCGCTGTCCCAGACGGAACGCATCACTGCGGCCGACGCCCCCCAGCACGAAATCGACTCGCGCTTCTTCGCCATAGTCACAGACCTGGTCGGCACCCCGACGGAACTCATCGACGAAGACGGCGACATAGCCTGGCGAACCCGCACCACCCTGTGGGGCACAACGGCATGGGCTGCGGACAGCACCGCGTACACCCCGCTGCGCTTCCCGGGCCAGTACTTCGACCCCGAAACGGGGCTGCATTACAACTACTTCCGGCATTACGACCCCGAGACCGCGCGTTACATCACGCCTGACCCCCTCGGCCTCATCCCCGCAGATAATCCGGTCACCTACGTCCACAACCCATCTGGATGGGTGGACCCCCTTGGGCTGGCGGGCTGTCAACGCCTGCCCGAGGGCCACACATCACAACCAGCTTTCAAGAACGACCCCTACAATCCGTCTGTCGTCGAACAGCGTGCCAATGGAAAGCGTCAGGAATACGGGATCACGGAGCCGTATCCGAATCCGGTTCCCGACCCGAATGTCAATGGCATGATCGGCGCAAACGGTACGCAGGTGACGAGCAAGACCATGTGGAATCACGGCCAATATCGCATCGATGTCGAGAACCCGAATCCCGGCCAGCGTGCAGGACAGCTACATTTCCAGGATCAGGCCAACCTGACAGCGAAGTACCAGTATAATTTCGAGACCGGCAAGTTTGACGGGCTTCCCCGTTCGGTAGAGAAGGAAGTCGGCAAAAACCCTGGTTTCCAGGCCGGTATCGAAAAGGGATTGCGCATGCTGGGAGAAAAGTGACCATGAGAGTAAACGTCGGGATGTCCGATGTACTCGACGGTGTCGAGCTGTGTGTGCGAGAGGAATGCGTGCCAGACCAGTTCCGTGCTGTCGTGCAGGGCGGTTGGACCGTGGAGAATGGAGCGCATGTCCTGACGGCTCTGTACTCGAACTATTCGGGAGCCGTGCAGTCCGAGTTCGGAGATGTCGTTCACTTCGAGGCCACAGTGAACGGCCGAGGAATGATGGACTACGACCTTCCGGACTCGGGTCCCGAAAGGTTGAAGTCACTCCTGGACCGCTCCCTGGCCTATGCCTGCACGGCTTTGTTGGCGGCGCCGGTAAGCGGGCCGTGGCCCGTTCTGGGGTACATCTCCCTGTCCGAGGGAGGTATCGACGACAACCTGCTCACTGCTCATGTCACGTTCTGCACCCGACGGGTTGGGCTGCCGCCCTTCGTGCAGGATATGGATTCCTACACGCACGAAGCACTGATGGAGATTTCCCAGCGTGACGCGCCGGCCATGCTTGCTCGAAATTCGCCATCCAGCGGATTCTGATTCGAGTTCCGATAAAACCGTTGCGCAAACTATTTCCTTCGGATATCCACTCGGAGGTCCTCCCGATCCACCGGCCGGGACTCCCCCCGTTGGATTGCGTACAAGCCCTAGGCGTGAAGCGCAAGGTGAGGTCGTCGCAAGCAAGCCGGACGGCAAGCCCTTCGATCATATCGCGGATTTGAAGGGTGCGCGAAATGGAACGCGGCATGGAACTCCTGCTCAAGGAACACAAGGATGCAATTGGCGAGCTTGACAGGTTGAACGTCTTTTGCATCCCATTGGCCATCGGTGACGGAGGATCCGACGATGTCCCAATCTGGCGATCTCAGTATTCCCTTGAACAACTGGACGGCGAACGCTGGGGGAACCCGCCTGCCGATGCGACGTCACTGGTCAGAACAGTCCACGAGTGGCGCCGACGACCCATCGGAGCGCTGGAACCCGATGAGCTGGCACGCTTGATCGGCCAGGATGTCGGCTTGTCATGGCTGCTCCCTCTGGCGGCGAATATTCTTCGGGGTGAAGCGCTCAAGCAGCCTGCTGGTGGTTTTATCGAGGGTGACCTGCTTTATGCGGCGGTCACGAGAAGTCCGGAAGTGTGGAGGGCTTATCCCGAGCTCGCGCGCGAGCTTAAAAACGCCGTAACCTTGCTGACCGATCTGTCGACCTACGAGAAGCGCGAGGTTGAGGTTTTTGGCATCGCTTCCTGAGGGACTTTAAATCACGAAGGCCATCCTGTCGGTATCTTGGGGTGACCGCATGCGGCTCAGTTCAACATTAAGCCAACAGGATGGTTGGACTTTTGACAACGGAGCACAACCCAAAACGGCCATGGGACTGGAAAGTGCTCTGGTGTCACGGCATCCAGATGTCCTACTATCAAAAGGTCTGAGCATGTCTTATTTCTTGAACAATGTTTGGGGGGATTCTATTGATGAACCTGATGAGGCGAGGATTCGTGAAGTTCTCGCAGAATTGAAGAATTCGGATAGTGAGCACTTCGACATAGCTCTGGTCCATGACTCTGGATGGTCCTTGAGTGTCTATCCAGACAAGGCCGTGGTGTGGGAAAACGTCATCAATGATGTCACGCTGCCGTGCGAGTTCACGTTTGACTCTTGGCAGGACGTCCTCAAGGCGCTCCTGAATCTATCCCGAGGCGAAGTCTCTGCGACATTCCAGATGTTGCGTTACCGGTCCTGACGGCATGATGTGTGTCCTACGCGGGTTTCCTCACTACGAGGTAGGCGCGGGACAGCTTTTCGTCGTTCAGGGGCTCTCGGAGTACGCGGGCGATGACCTGAAGGCCTGCTTTGGCGAGCGGCCCAGCGACTGCCTCGGGTGTGCGCAGCCAGTAGTCGAGGGAGATTTTGTGGCCGAAGCGTTCGTCGAGGTGCATGTGGGTGCCGCCGGGCTCGTACTGGAAGCCGATCAGGGCGTGGGCGCCGGGGGCGAGGACGCGGTGGAACTCTGCGAAGGCCGTGGGGAGGTGGTCGTCCGGGACGTGGATGATCGAGTAGAGGGCCGTGATGCCGCCCAGGGTCTCGGACGGTAGGTCCAGGGAGGTCATCGAGCCCACGTGGAAGCGGAGGGCGGGGTGGGCTCTGCGGGCCAGTTCCACCATCTTCGGGGAGACGTCCACGCCGAAGACCGGGATGCCGAGGTTGTGGAGTGCTGCGGTCACGTGTCCCGGGCCGCTGCCGATGTCGGCCACAGGGCCTTTGCCCTGCTCCTTCACCAGCTCCGCGAAGCCCGTGATCTGGGCTCTGTCCAGCGTGGGGATGCCGGTCCAGTCCGAGAACTGCTCGGTGTAGGGCTCGGCGATCGTGTCGTACGCGGTTCGGGTGGCCCGTATGAAGTCGGGATTCTCGGCGTTCACGCGCTGCACCCTAGCTGGGCGGCTCGGGGCCGCGGGTGGGAAGTCGCGGGGCGCCGTGTGGAGTTTGCCCGGCGGTCATCGGGGGCTGGGGTGCGGGGGCTTCAGGGCTTCGAGGAAGGTCGTGAAGACGGCGGGCGGGAAGGTGAGGGTGGCCCTGGTCGGGGTCTTCGAGTCGCGGATCGCTATGTGGGCGGTTCGGTTCGCGATCTCCACGCAGGCATTTCCTTCGCCGCCGCCGGAGTAGCTCGACTTCTGCCAGATGTCGTGGGTGGCCATGGGGTGCCTCACAGCTCCTTGGTCAACTTGTTGATGAAGTCCCGCGACCGTTCCGGGTCGAGTGACACGCTCTCCAGCCTACGGAAGAGTGCTCGAAAGCGGGCCAGTTGGGCCTCGGCGTCGATGAAGGCTGTGCCGTGCGGGCCATCACGGACGACAGTGTCCAGTTTGGGAACAGGGCCGCCCGCGTACACCATGGCGCTTCCTGCTCCGGGGAAGTCGTCCAGATCGAAGGGGATCACGCGGACGGTCACGTGCTCGGCTTCGGCGAGCGCCTGGATGCGGGCGAGTTGAGCCCTGGTCGCGGAACGGCCGCCGACCCTGATGCGCAGCGCCGCTTCGTGGATCACGGCCTCGTACGGGGTCGGGTGGGGACCTTCGATGATCCCCCGCCGCTTCATCCGGTGCTCCACCCGGAGGTCCACCTCGCTCTGTGGGAACTCCGAATTCACGTAGGAGAAGAGCGCTCGAGCGTACTCCTCGGTCTGCAACAACCCGGGAACGTGGAGGAAGTCCGCGTCCCATCGATGACTGGCGTGGTACTCCAGCTCGGCGAGATCCAAGTACGGCGTGGGCAACCTCTCCTGGTACTCCTCCCACCAGCCGTGCGTCCGATCGGTCGCCATGGACACGAGTGCGTCGATCAGCGCGTTGTCCGAGCACGCGTAGTTGGCTGCCATGGCCCGCAGCCGTTTCTCACTCACACCTGCGAGGGCCTTCTCGATCTGGCTGATCTGCGCGGAACTCACCCCGAGCGATGCCGCCGCCTCGCGCCCCGTGATGCCGGCCGCATCTCGAAGCCTGCGCAGCTCGGTCGCCAGCCGTATCTGACGTGCCGTCGGCTCGCTTCTCAGTGCCATTGAGGCTCCTCTCAACGCGCTTGTGGGCACGACTCGTTCGGCTTCAGATTACGCGACCTGCTTGCGCAACTTAGAAATCTATACCTACTGTCAGTGATGCAACGCACACTCTGCGGAAGTGCACCGCTCCGTCCTGCCGTGACGGCTGCGGCGATGCCACCGCCCGAAACCCCCACCACAGAACTGGAGCTGACGCATGCCCGAATACGAGCCCTGGGAGTACACCCTCTACATCCCGAACGACGTCCGAGCCGTCACCGTCGCCCGCCGTACCCTCCGCCTCATCCTCACCCTGCACGGCCTGATCCGCCTGACGGACACCGCGGAGCTGCTCGCGGCGGAGCTGGTGTCGAACGCCGTGCGTCATACGAAGGGACCGGCCGCGCTGCGGGTGCGTTGGTCGGCGGGAGTGCTGCGGATCGGGGCGTGGGACGCGAACCCCGAACCTCCTGAGCCGCCGGGGGAGTTGGACATGTTGGGGGTGGCGGAGGAGGGGAGGGGGCTGGCGTTGGTGAAGGCGTGCGCCGACCTGTGGGGGTGGCAGCCGTTGGCCAGGCACGGCAACCGGGGGAAGTACGTGTGGTGCGAGCTCGCCGCCGCCTGATAGGGGCCCGTGGGGGGCGCCCGCTTCTCTTGCGGGCTCGCGCTTCCGCGAGGCGGGTCAAGGGCGCTTCGTCTCCGGCCCACCCCTGACACGGCTCACTACGGCGCGGCGAGTGGGCGGCCTGGGGAGAGCGGGGCCAAGTGGCGGGGCGAGGTCGGCGACGTCGCGGGCCGGGGTGGCGGGACACGGCGGGTCTCACATGTACACCGGGTGGAATGGTCGCTGAGTCGGCAGCGGGTGGCGCGCAGGGGCCGACGGGCACCCTAAGAGTGCGGTTCGCTTCGGGATGCCCGATTCGCGATGAGGTCTGAGTGAGGTGTCCTGCTCGGTGGGGTGGGCTGGCGCTCCGGGGCGGGGCTGGGCGAACAAGCCAACTCGGGCTCGGTGAGTGGTAGGCCACAGGGTCAGCCCGTGGGCATGCCGGTCTGGTCGCGTTCGAGCGTGGCGCGCAGCTTCGAGATGGCCTGTGCGACGGCCGGCGCCGAGGAATCGTCGAGCGTACCCCTGAGCAGCTCGACCACTCCGTCGGCGAAGGTCCTCTCCGCCGCGTCGACGAGTCGGGAGCCGTCGTCGGTCAGGGACAGGAGCGAGGAGCGGCGATCGGACGGATTCGGCTGCCGGACGGTCCAACCCTGCCTTTCCAGCCGGTCGACGACCTTGCTGGTCGCCCCAATGCCGATGGCGAACTCGGTGGCGAGGTCCGCCACGCGGGCTCCCGGGTGGTCGCGCAGGTAGCGCAGGGCCTCGAACTGCGAGGTGATGATCCCGTGCCGATCGCGGAGGCGGCCGTTGAGGGCGTTGTACAGGCGCGTCTCGCATCGGACCAAGTCGGCGAAGAAGCCCGGGAGGTCGACGGTCTCGTCGCTTTTTTTGGATGCCACGGCATGTATCTTACTGTATATGCCGAGGCATATAGTGCCGTGGAATGCAATGCGACAGAGGGAGAAGCATGAGCAGGGAACAGCGTGCGCAGGTCGACGCGATGCTGCGGCAGCCGCGACCTCACGGCTCCCGGCCGGTCGCAGAGATCCGAGCCGGGTTCGAAGCGCTGATGGCCCGGATGATCGTGCCCGACGGCATCCGCACCGCGCGCGCGGAGCTCGGCAACCGGCCCGCGCTGCACGTCGAGCCGGACGGGGACCGCTCACGCGCTGGGACGATCCTCTACTTCCACGGGGGCGGCTGGGTGTACGGCTCTCCCGAGAGCGTGCTGTCGCTGACGGGACACCTCGTCGTCAAGACCGGCTTCGAGGCGTACTCGGTGGACTACCGACTCGCCCCCGAGCACCCGTTCCCAGCTGCGACAGAGGACACATTGAGCGCCTACCGCGCGCTCCTCGACAGCGGTCACGACCCTTCGGCCGTCGTGTTCGCCGGGGACTCGGCCGGCGGCGGCCTCGCGGTGACGACCTGCCTGGCCGCCCGCGACGCGGGCCTCCCGCTGCCCGCCGCCATCGTGACGTTCTCCCCGGGCCTCGACGCCACGCGCACGGGCGAGAGTATGGTCACCAAAGAAGGCATCGACCCGATCCTCACCCGCAAGTCCGTGGAACACACCGGAGCCATGTACCTCGCCGGTGCCGACCCGCACCAGCCCCTGCTCAGCCCGGCCGTCCTCGCCGACCTGACCAGCTTCCCCCCGATGCTTATCCAGGTGGGCACCAACGAGATCCTGCTGGACGACTCCACGCGCCTGGCCGCGCGCGCGAAGGCCGCCGGAGTGGACGTCATCCTGGACGTCACCGCCGACGTGCCGCACGTGTTCCAGTCGTTCGCCGGCGCCCTGGACGAGGCCGACGAGGCACTGGACCGCGCGGCCTTCTTCATCGGTCAGCGCATCCGTGCCCGGCCGATCGCATCCGGAGGAAGGGCCGCAGCGACCCGGCCTGCCCCGTCCACCACCCGCGATCACTCAAGGTGACGCCCCGGCGCCCCACCGTGCCGGCCCCCACCGTGTCCCAATGCCGTTTCGACAGATGAACAGAGCCGCCGACCGCAAGCCCAGCGTGGTATGTGTGGGAAAAGAGGTTCTTACCCACCGCAAACAACGTCCATGCGTCGAGCGGCCAGATTTTCTTCCCACGGCGGGTTGAAGTTTTGTTGATCGCGGGTCGGTTGGTCGCCCCGGCGTCCTACCCTTTAGAGGGTGAAGCAACAGATGTCACTGGAGTCCGAGGTCGATCTGCCCGGGGAAGCCGCGCTTCCCGGCGTGCTGAGCGAGGAACTGCACGCCGAACTCGTACTGTTCCGACGCGACTTGCACATGCACCCGGAGCTCGGCAACCAGGAGTTCCGCACCACCGCGGCGATCAAGGAGCGGCTGGAGAGGGCCGGGCTGAAGCCGCGTGTGCTCGCCGTCGGGACCGGGCTCGTGTGTGACATCGGGGAGTGGGACGGCGGGCGGCCCATGCTCGCCCTGCGCGCCGACATCGACGGCCTGCCCATCCCGGACATGAAGACCGAGTGCTCGTACCGGTCGACCGTGCCCGATCGGGCGCATGCCTGCGGGCACGATGTGCACACCGCCGTGGTGCTCGGTGCCGGGCTCGTCCTCGCCGAGCTCGACAAGAAGGGCCTGCTGCCCCGGCCCGTGCGGCTGATCTTCCAGCCCGCCGAGGAAGTGCTGCCCGGCGGTGCCGCCGACGCCATCGACTGCGGGGTGCTGGAGGGCGTCGGCAAGATGCTCGCCGTGCACTGCGACCCGCGGGTCGACGCCGGGAAGGTCGGGCTGCGGACCGGTGCCATCACCTCCGCCTGCGACCGGCTGGAGATCGCCCTCGACGGGCCCGGCGGGCACACCGCCCGGCCGCACCTCACCACCGACCTGGTCACCGCCGCCGCCCGCGTCATCACCGACGTGCCCGCGATCGTCGGCCGGCGCGTCGACACCCGTGCCGGGCTCGCCGTGACCTGGGGGCGGATCGAGTCGGGGCACGCCCCGAACGTCATCCCGCAGCACGCCGAGCTCTCCGGGACCGTGCGCTGCCTGGACATCGACGCCTGGCGGCAGGCGCCGGACATCGTCGTGGCCGCGATCGACGAGGTCGCCAATCTGCACGGGGCCAAGTCCGAGATCAACTACGTACGGGGCGTGCCGCCCGTCGTCAACGACGCGGACGTCACCGAGCTGATGCGCGAGGCCATGACCGCCCGCCGCGGGGCCGACTCGGTCGAGAGCACCGAGCAGAGCCTAGGCGGCGAGGACTTCTCCTGGTACCTGCAGCACGTCCCCGGTGCCATGGCCCGCCTCGGGGTGCGGACGCCGGGGGAGCGGACCGTGCGCGACCTCCACCAGGGCGACTTCGACGCCGACGAGTCCGCCATCACCGTAGGTGTGGAGATGTTCACGGCGGCGGCCCTGCTGGACGCCGCGCAGTGACCGGAGCGTGACGGACGGCCCCCTCGGGGCCGTTCCGCCGCTCAGCGCAACATGCTCGTAAGCCAATCGTGCGCTCATCGCAATCCGGGTGTGCGAAGCCCGTAGAGCCTCAGTTCAGACGCTGTTTGCCTCGAATCGATAACGGCTTCGGAAGAGGTCTGTTTCCGACATCTACGCGCGTTACGATGCCGCGAAGCCAACGCCGCAGGGGCGTACAGGCCCGAGCACTGGCATGGTGCTCACATGAAGCGCCGACAAGGCGCTCAGGTCAGGTGAAGGAGCCTCCCGTGCGCCGGGTAGCCAAGCTTTCCGCTGCGTGTATCGCGACCGCAGCACTCGCACTGACTGCCACCGCGTGTGGCAGCACCTCCTCGGAGAACGACAGCTCGTCCTCCTCCGCGTCGTCCTCGGACGGCGGCAAGGGCGGCATCAAGATCGGTCTCGCCTACGACGTCGGCGGCCGTGGTGACCGCTCCTTCAACGACTCCGCCGCGCGCGGTGCCGACAAGGCCGCGAAGGAGTTCGGCGGCTCCCTCAAGGAGCTGACCGCCAAGAGCTCCGACACCGAGGCCGACCGCGAGCAGCGCCTCACCGACCTGGCGGACGCGGGCTACAACCCGATCGTCGCCGTCGGCTTCTCCTACGCCACCTCGGTCGACAAGGTCGCCGCGAAGTACCCGAAGGTCAACTTCGGCCTCATCGACGCGGTCGCGAACGCCAAGAACGTCGACAGCATCACGTTCACCGAGGAGCAGGGTTCCTACCTGGCCGGTGTCGCCGCGGCGCTGAAGACCAAGAAGGACCACGTCGGCTTCATCGGCGGCGTGGACACCCCGCTGATCAAGAAGTTCGAGGCGGGCTACGCCCAGGGCGTCAAGGACACCAACCCCAAGGTCAAGGTCGACGTCCAGTACCTGACCCATGGCTCGGACTTCTCCGGTTTCGCCGACCCCGCCAAGGGCAAGGAGGCCGCGTCCGGCATGCTGGACAACGGCGCGGACGTGATCTACGCCGCGGCCGGCTCCTCCGGCAACGGCTCCATCGAGGCCGTCTCCGGCGTCAAGGGCGCCTGGGCCATCGGCGTGGACTCGGACCAGTACAACATCCCGGGTCTTGCCAAGTTCAAGAACTCGATCCTGACCTCGATGGTCAAGAACGTCGACGTCGGCGTCTACGACTTCATCAAGTCCGTCCACGAGGGCAAGCCGCTGACCGGCAACCAGATCTACTCCCTCGCCAAGGGCGGTGTCAGCCTCTCCACCAGCGGTGGCTTCATCGACGACATCCAGCCCAAGCTGGACGAGGCGAAGAAGAAGATCGTCGACGGCACCATCAAGGTCAAGACCAGCTGACCTGACGGTTCCCGCCGGAACCCGGGCTCGGCGAGGGGGCCTCGACAACCCCCTCGTCGAGCCATAACAATGTGTCAACTCTACGCGTGTAGCACGGAGTTGCCGCGCTAGCGTCGCCGACGCCTGCCCTCCCCTACGCAGCCCCTTTTCCCCGAGGAGAGTGCGCCATCAACGCGTCCAGCCCTCCCGCTGCCGTCGAACTGCGCGGCATCACCAAGCGATTCCCCGGCGTCGTCGCCAACAAGGACATCGACATCACCGTCCGCACGGGCACCGTGCACGCCCTGTGCGGTGAGAACGGCGCCGGCAAGTCCACCCTGATGAAGATCCTCTACGGCATGCAGCAGCCGGACGAGGGCACCATCACGGTGAACGGCGAGACGGTCACCTTCCACACCCCCGCCGACGCCATCAGCCGTGGCATCGGCATGGTGCACCAGCACTTCATGCTCGCCGACAACCTCACCGTCCTGGAGAACGTCGTCCTGGGCGCGGAGAAGCTGTACGGCATCGGCGCCAAGGCCCGCGCGAAGATCAGGGAGATCTCCGACGCGTACAGCCTGAACGTCCGCCCCGACGTGCTCCTGGAGGAGCTCGGCGTCGCCGACCGCCAGCGTGTGGAGATCCTCAAGGTCCTCTACCGCGGTGCCAAGACCCTGATCCTCGACGAGCCCACCGCCGTCCTCGTGCCCCAGGAGGTCGACGCCCTCTTCGACAACCTGCGCGACCTCAAGGCCGAGGGCCTCACCGTCATCTTCATCTCGCACAAGCTGGGTGAAGTCCTCTCCGTGGCCGACGAGATCACCGTCATCCGCCGCGGCACCACCGTCGGCACGGTGAAGCCCGCCGACACCACCACCAAGCAGCTCGCCGAGCTGATGGTCGGCAGCGAACTGCCCACCCCGGAGACCGAGGAGTCCACGGTCACCGACGTGGCGCTGCTGAAGCTGGACGGCCTGCGCCTGGCCCAGACCGACCTCGACGGCGTCGAGCGGATCATCCTCGACGACATCTCCTTCACCATCCACAAGGGCGAGGTCCTCGGCATCGCCGGCGTGGAGGGCAACGGCCAGTCGGAACTGGTCGAGGCCATCATGGGCATCCGCACCCCCGACTCCGGCGCGATCACCCTCGACGGCACCGACATCTCCCACACCCCCACCCGCCACCGCCGCGAGGCCGGCGTCGGCTACATCCCCGAGGACCGCCACCGCCACGGCCTGCTCCTCGAGGCCCCGCTGTGGGAGAACCGCATCCTCGGCCACGTCACCGAGAAGCCCAACTCCCGCGGCCAGCTCCTCGACATCAAGGGCGCCCGCACCGACACCGAGCGCATCATCCAGGCGTACGACGTCCGCACCCCCGGCATCGACGTCACCGCCGGCTCCCTGTCCGGCGGCAACCAGCAGAAGCTGATCGTCGGCCGCGAGATGAGCCACGCGCCCAAGCTGCTCATCGCCGCGCACCCCACCCGCGGTGTGGACGTCGGCGCGCAGGCCGCGATCTGGGACCACATCCGCGAGGCCCGCCGCGAGGGCCTGGCCGTGCTGCTCATCTCCGCCGACCTGGACGAGCTCATCGGGCTCTCCGACACCCTGCGGGTGATGTACCGCGGCCGACTGGTCGCCGACGCCGACCCCGCCACCATCACCCCCGAGGAGCTGGGCTCCGCCATGACCGGCGCGGCCACCGGCCACCTGGAGCACGCGGAGGGCTCCGAAGACGACTCCGCAGACGACTCCACAGCGGTCTCCGCCGAGGACGACGAGGACGACGCCCGATGAACAAGCTGACCCAACGCATCGACAAGGAGCGGCTGCTCCTCGGCATCGCGGCCCCGCTGCTGGCGGTCGTCGCCGCGCTCGTCGTCACCACCCTGGTGATCCTGGCCACCGGCAAGAACCCGGGCTCCGCCTTCAGCGACATGCTGACGTACGGCTCCGCCAGCGACAGCCAGGTCTACATCCTCAACAAGGCGACGACGTACTACCTGGCGGGCGTCTCGGTGGCCATCGGCTTCCGGATGAACCTCTTCAACATCGGCGTCGACGGCCAGTACCGCATCGCCGCGTTCTTCGCCGCCGTCCTCGGTGGCGCGCTGACCACGCCGGGCTGGATCTCCATCCCGCTGATCATCCTGTGCGCCATGGGTACCGGCGCCGTGTGGGCGGGCATCGCGGGTGTTCTGAAGGTGACCCGCGGCGTGAGCGAGGTCATCTCGACGATCATGCTCAACGCGATCGCCACCGCGATCATCGCTTACCTGCTCCAGCCCGGAAAGCTCGCCGAACTCCAGGCCGGCGGCACCGTCGTCTCCACCAAGCCGCTGCCTCAGTCGTCTTACTTCTTCCAGATCGACACCGGCGCGGCGGGCGAGCTGTGGGGCTTCATCGTCATCGCCGTGCTCATCGGCATCGCGTACTGGTTCGTGCTCGGCCGTACCCGCTTCGGCTTCGACCTGCGCACCGTCGGCCAGTCCGAGTCCGCCGCCTCCGCGAGCGGTGTCTCCGTCAAGAAGATGGTCGCGACCAGCATGCTCATCTCCGGTGCCATCGCCGGTCTGATCGGCATGCCGACCCTGCTCAACGACAGCCACCAGTTCAGCAACGACTTCCCCGTGGGCATCGGCTTCACCGGTATCGCCATCGCCCTGCTCGGCCGCAACAACCCGGTCGGCATCGCGCTGGGCGCCCTGCTCTGGGGCTTCCTGGAGCGCACCACCAACCACCTGGAGTTCGAGGGCTACGACAAGGAGATCCTCGGCGTCATCCAGGGCGTCATCGTCCTGTGCGTCGTCATCGCCTACGAGGTCGTACGCCGTTACGGACTCAAGCGCCAGCAGCAGCGGGTCGGCGCCGAGCTCGCCGCCCAGGCCGCAGCCCCGACCCAGAAGCAGGAGGTGGCGTGATGACTGCCACGATGACCGACACGCCGCCCCCCGCGGCACCCAAGGCGGACACCGCCACCCGGTCGGGCCGCTCGCTCGGCCAGATCCTCATGATCGTCGCCGGTGCGCTGCTGCTCATCGCGGCCGTCCGCGTCATCTCCGGCTCCGACCAGCTCACCTCCGAGGGCCAGGTCTCCGCCGCTCTCAGCCTCGCCGTGCCCATCGGGCTCGCCGGCCTCGCCGGTCTGTGGTCCGAGCGGTCCGGTGTCGTCAACATCGGCCTCGAAGGCATGATGATCCTCGGCACCTTCGGCGCCGGCTGGATCGGCTGGCAGTCCAGCCCCTGGCTCGGCCTGCTGTGCGGCGTCGGCTTCGGCGTCCTGGGCGGTCTGCTGCACGCGGTCGCGACCGTGACCTTCGGCGTCGACCACATCGTCTCCGGTGTCGCGATCAACCTGCTCGCGCTCGGCACCACCCAGTACCTCGCCAAGCTCTTCTTCGTGGACGGCAAGGCGGCGGACGCGGGCGGCAACCCCAAGCAGTCCCCGCCCGTGGACTCCCTGCCCAGCTTCGACGTACCGGGCCTGTCCAGCGGGCTGCACTCCATCGAGAACCACCACTGGTTCCTGATCTCCGACATCGCGGGCATCCTCGGCGGTCTGTTCACCGACCTGTCCATCGTGACGGTCCTGGCGGTCGTGCTGTTCGTCGGCAGCTGGTGGCTGCTGTGGCGCACGCCGTTCGGTCTGCGGCTGCGCTCCTGCGGCGAGAACCCGATCGCCGCCGAGTCCCTCGGCGTCAACGTCTACAAGTACAAGTACATGGCCGTGGCCGTCTCCGGCGGCCTCGCCGGCCTCGGCGGCGCCTTCCTGGCGCTGGTCACCTCGCACACCTACCTGGAGGGCCAGACCGGCGGCCGCGGCTACATCGGCCTCGCGGCGATGATCTTCGGCAACTGGCGGCCCGGCGGCCTCGCCATGGGCGCCGGCCTGTTCGGCTACTCCGACGCACTCCAGCTGCGCAACGGCGGCGAGACCGTCCACGCGCTGCTGCTCCTGCTGTTCGTGCTGCTCCTGGCGATGGGCGGCTGGAAGCTCTACAAGAAGGCGCACTGGCAGGGCGGCATCAGCCTCATGGTGGCCGCCGGCGTCCTGGTCTGGTACCTGGTCACCGACGAGGTCCCCAGCGACTTCGTGGGCGCCACCCCGTACGTCGTCACGCTGCTGGTGCTGTCGCTGTCCGCGCAGCGCCTGCGCATGCCCAAGGCGGACGGCATGCGCTACCGGAAGGGCCAGGGCAAGTGACGGGCGTCGACTGGAGCGCGCTCAGGGCGGCGGCGCGGGACGCGATGTCCCGGGCCTACGCCCCCTACTCGGGCTACCCGGTCGGCGTCGCCGCCCTGGTCGACGACGGCCGTACGATCACCGGCTGCAACGTCGAGAACGCCTCCTACGGCCTCGGCCTGTGCGCGGAGTGCGGTCTGGTCTCGGAGCTGCAGAACACCGGCGGCGGCCGCCTCACCCACTTCACGTGCGTGGACGGCCAGGGCGAGGTCCTCGTGCCCTGCGGCCGCTGCCGGCAGCTGCTGTACGAGTTCGGCGGCCCCGACCTCGTCATGGAGACCCCGGCGGGCATCCTGCCGCTGTCCGAGATGCTCCCGCAGGCCTTCGGGCCGGGGCATCTCACCAAGTAATTCTCGGAAGGAAAGCCCTGCATGGCCATGGACGTCATCTCCGTCATCCGCACCAAGCGGGACCGCGGTGAACTCAGCGACGAGCAGATCGACTGGGTCATCGACGCGTACACCCGCGGGGAGGTCGCCGACGAGCAGATGTCCGCGCTCGCGATGGCCATCCTGCTCAACGGCATGAACCGCCGCGAGATCGCCCGCTGGACCGCCGCGATGATCGCCTCCGGCGAGCGCATGGACTTCGCGTCCCTGTCCCGCCCGACGGCCGACAAGCACTCCACGGGCGGCGTCGGCGACAAGATCACGCTTCCGCTGGCGCCCCTCGTGGCGGCCTGCGGTGCGGCGGTGCCCCAGCTCTCCGGCCGCGGCCTCGGCCACACCGGAGGCACGCTCGACAAGCTGGAGTCGATCCCCGGCTGGCGCGCGCTGCTCTCCAACGAGGAGATGCTGAACGTCCTCGACACCACCGGCGCGGTGATCTGCGCGGCGGGCGACGGCCTCGCCCCGGCGGACAAGAAGCTGTACGCCCTGCGTGACGTCACCGGAACGGTCGAGGCCATCCCGCTGATCGCCTCGTCGATCATGTCGAAGAAGATCGCAGAAGGGACCGGTTCGCTGGTCCTGGACGTGAAGGTCGGCACCGGCGCCTTCATGAAGACCATCGAGGACGCGCGGGAGCTGGCGTCCACGATGGTGGGCCTCGGCACCGACCACGGCGTGAAGACGGTCGCGCTGCTGACGGACATGTCGACCCCGCTGGGCCTCACGGCCGGCAACGCCCTCGAAGTCCGCGAGTCGGTCGAGGTCCTGGCCGGCGGCGGCCCCTCGGACGTGGTGGAGCTGACCATCGCGCTGGCCCGCGAGATGCTGGACGCGGCGGGCATTCGCGACGCCGACCCGGCGAAGGCCCTGGCCGACGGCTCGGCGATGGACGTCTGGCGCCGGATGATCGCGGCGCAGGGCGGCGACCCGGACGCGGAGCTGCCGGTCGCCCGTGAGCAGCACGTCATCAAGGCCGCGTCCTCGGGCGTCCTGACCCGCCTCGACGCCTACGGCATCGGCGTCGCCGCCTGGCGCCTCGGCGCGGGGCGTGCCCGCAAGGAGGACCCGGTGCAGGCGGGAGCGGGCGTGGAACTGCACGCCAAGCCCGGCGACACGGTCACCGAGGGCCAGCCTCTGCTGACCCTCCACACGGACACCCCGGAGCGCTTCGAGTACGCGCTCCAGTCGATCGAGGGTTCCTACGACATCGCGGCGGCGGGTACGGCCTTCACGGCGTCGCCGGTGGTGCTGGAACGTATCGCCTGACCAGCGGGTTCCTCGTACGGGTGAACGGGATCGGTGGACCACCGCCGGTCCCGTTCGGCATGCTGGGATCGGTGACGCACCGATAGGAGACCGCCATGAGCGCACTCACCGTGGGCCACGACCCCGAGCAGGGCTGGGACGACCTCGTCCGGTTCTGGGAGGAGATGGAATGGCCTGAGGGCAGCAAGGTGGAGATCATCGAGGGGATCATCACCGTGTCACCTGCTCCCGCGCCTCGTCACAACGTGATCGCGGCCCGTATCCAGCGTCGCCTGTACTCCGTGATTCCGGAGGACTGGGAGATCTTCCAGACCCAGGCCATCGCCGTCCCGTCGCGGCTGGGCATGTTCATCCCGGACATCCTGGTCGCCCCGGTCCAGGAATGCACCGAGGCGGACTCCTATGTGCCGGGCGCCGTCGCCGAACTCGTCGTGGAGGTCACCTCCAGGAAGAACGCCCGCCACGACCGCGTGAGCAAGCCGGCCGCCTACGCCTCCGCGGGCATCCCGCTCTACCTCCTCGTCGACCGTTGGGCACCTGAAGGCCCCACCGCGACGCTCTATGGTGAGCCGCAGGGAGACGTGTACCGTCCGCTTGCCGTCGCCAAGTTCGGCGAACTGCTCACGATTCCGGCGCCCTTCGACCTCGTCATCGACACCGGAGAATTCCCCGAGACCTGACTCATCCGAGCAGCGCCGCCACGACCACCAGCACCGGCACCGACACCACCGTCGACACCAGGATCGAGTCCCGGGCCAGGCGCTCTCCCACGCCGTAGGTCGACGCGTACGTGTAGAGGTTCTGCGCGGCCGGGAGGGCCGACGTCACCACCACGTCCAGGAGCTGGGCTCCGTGCAGGCCGAAGACACCGGCCGCCAGCGCCCAGGCCGCCGCGGGCTGCCCCACCGACTTGAGTGCGACCGAGAGCAGGACGAGCTGCCGGTCCGGGCCTCGGCCGGGCAGGGTGCTGCCGCACAGGGAGATGCCGAAGGCGAGCAGGACCGCCGGGACCGACATGCCCCCGATGAGGGTCAGGGGGTCCATGACGGGGGCGGGGATCTTCAGGCCGGACGCCGAGACCGCCACACCGGCCAGTGAGCCCAGCGCGATCGGATTGCGCAGCGGGGTCAGCAGCCGCAGCCACAGCGGGCTTTTCCCGCCCGCGCCCGACGCCAGGTCCAGGACCGTCAGCGCGACCGGGGTCACCCCGACCAGCTGGAACAGCAGCACCGGCGCCACGAGCGAGGCGTCGCCCAGGACGTACACCGCGATCGGGATGCCGAGGTTGCCGGAGTTGACGTACGACGAGCACAGCGCGCCGATCGTCGTACGGCCCAGCCCCCAGCCGCGTACGACACCCACCGCCACGAAGACGCCCGCCGCCGCTGCCGTGCTGAGCGCGGTCACCAGCAGGCGGCTGGAGAAGATCACCGACAGGTCGGCCCGGGCCAGCGTCGTGAACAGCAGCGCCGGGGAGGCCACATGGAAGGCCAGCTTGGTCAGGACCTCCCGGCCCTGGTCGCCGAGGTAGCCGCGCAGGCCGATGAGATAGCCGACCCCGATGACCACCGCGATCACCGCGAAGCCGGTCAGCACTCCCTGCACGGAGACTCCTCAAGGACGAGGAGGGCGTGGCATATCCAGGGAGGTGCTGATGGGTGGCGCATACAGGCAACCCTCGGGGGGAGGCGCCACCGAGGTCAACGTGATCCTGACCGCGCGGTCGAGGCGTGGGCCGATGAGTTAGGCCCACCCGCCAGGTCTACCGATCGTGGACGCCATGACACCCGCTGTACTCGTGTTGGCCGGCCCCGTCACCCGGGACGAGGTGGCGGCGCTGAGCGACGAGGTCCGGGCCCTGTTGCGGACGACCGGCGCCGGGGTCGTGGTGTGCGATGTCGCCGGGCTGGGGCCGCCGGGCCTCGGCACCGTCGAGCTGCTCGCCAGGCTCCAGCTCGCGGCCCGGCGCGCCGCGGGCCGGATCAGGCTGCGCGACCCCGACCCCGGGCTACGCGCCCTCCTTGACCTCGTCGGTCTCCGCTTCGAGGTGGAGGGGCAGACCGAACAGGGGGAACCAGCGCTGGGTGTCGAGGAAGAAATGGAACCCGGTGAGCCGGCCGTCTGAGATCTCCAGCACCTGGACCGCCCACGGGGTGTAGCCGCCCTTGTCCGGGTCCGGCTTGTACTGGGCGAACCCCGGCAACCCGTTGACCTGCACCGGCACCAGACGCGAGCCCTCGCAGGCCGAGCCCAGGGTCGTCATGAAGCCCGTGATGTCGTCGTGGCCCGTCAGCCACAGGTCGAACGGCGGCATCGTCATGATGGCGTCCTCATGGAGGAGGGCCGTCAGCGCCGTCATGTCGTACCCCTCGAACGCCTTCACATAGCGGTCCAGGAGTTTCTGCTGCTCCTCGTCCAGCGGATCGGACACGGCCGCGTCGGCGCCGTGCTCCTCCCGCTCGGCGAGGGTGGCGCGAGCCCGCTGGAGGGCGCTGTTGACCGAGGCGACGGAGGTGTCGAGCAGTTCGGCGACCTCGCTCGCCTTCCAGGCCAGCACCTCGCGCAGGATCAGCACGGCCCGCTGCTTGGGCGGCAGTTGCTGCAGGGCGGCCATGAAGGCGAGCCGCACGGTCTCCTTGGCGACCGCGGCCTCCGCCGGGTCCTCGACCGTCGGCAGGATGCGGTTGTCCGGCATCGGCTCCAGCCAGGTGTGGTCGGGGCGGGGGGAGAGGGCGGCCTGGGAGAGGGGTGTCGACTCCGTGAGGTCCATGGGGCGGGCGCGCTTGTTGCCTGCCGTCAGCATGTCCAGACAGACGTTGGTCGCGATCCGGTAGAGCCAGGAGCGGAGGCTGGAGCGGCCCTCGAACTTCTCGTAGCTCCGCCAGGCCCGCACCATCGTGTCCTGCACCGCGTCCTCGGCCTCGAAGGAGGAACCGAGCATGCGGTAGCAGTACCCCGTCAGCTCCGTGCGGTGTTTCTCGAGCCTGACGTCCAGGTCTGTCGTCGTAGCCGTAGCGTCCGTCATCGTCCACCCACCCCTGTGGCCGTGCTGTGTCGCGCCTTTGCGCCCAGTACTTGGAAGCTACCGCAGGGGTCTGACAATGGCGTGCCGAGTGGATGAACGTGCAGGTCAGAGGTTTTTCGCCCCCGCCGCCCCTACCCGTCCCATCCCTGGGGGCCGCGCCCCCGGACCCCCATCGGCCCTGAAGGGGCCTCGTCCTCGGACGCCGGACGGGCTGAAGTCAGCCCGTCCGGCGTCCGAGGTGACATCGCATCCCCTGACCGGCCGACCCCGGCCAGGGGAAGCACAACGTGCGGCTCAGGCCGTCGCGAGCCGCTGCTGGGCCCGAGCCGCACGTGTTCCGAGGACGGTGATCGACACCACGCCGAGCACCGCCAGCAGTCCGACCCCGACCGTTCCGGCCCAGCCGCCCGCGTGGAAGGCGAGCGCGCCGACCGTGCTGCCCGCGCTGGAGCCGATGTAGTAGGCGGACTGGTAGAGGGCCGAGGCCTGGGCGCGGCCGTGGGTGGCCGTCTTGCTGACCGCGGAGGACGCCACCGCGTGCCCCGCGAAGAAGCCGCCGGTGATCAGGACCAGACCCAGCAGGACCAGCGCCAGGGAGCCGGCCAGGGACAGCAGCAGGCCCGCCGCCGTCGTACCGCCCGCCGCGTACAGCGCGCCCCGGCGGCCCAGGCGGCCGACGAGCCGGCCCGCCGTCGACGCGGACACCGTGCCCACCAGGTAGACCAGGAAGATCGAGCCGATGATGCCCTGGGGGAGCGAGAAGGGCGCCTCGGTCAGCCGGTAGCCGATCACCGTGTACACGCCGCCGAAGACCGTCATGAACAGCGCCCCGATGGCGTAGAGGCGGCGCAGCAGCGGGTCGGCCAGGTGGCCACGGACCGTGCCGAGCAGCACACCCGGCCGCAGCGAGCCCGCCACGAAGTGCTTCGGCGCCGGGAGCAGCAGGCGGAACGCCACCGCGCAGGCCACCGCGATCGCGCCGATGACCCCTACGGCCACCCGCCAGCCCCACTCCTGCGCGACCCAGCCGGTGATGACGCGGCCGCTCATCCCGCCGACGCTGTTGCCGGCGACGAACAGGCCGATCGCCGTGACCAGTGCCTTCGGGCGGACCTCCTCGGCGAGATACGCCGTCGCGGAGGCGGGCAGCCCGGCCAGGGCCGCGCCCTGCACCGCCCGCAGCGCGACCAGCGCGGGCAGCGAGGGCGCGAAGGGGACCAGGATCCCGACCGTCACCGCGACCGCCAGCGAGGCCGTCATGACCGTACGGCGTCCGAAGCGCTCGGAGAGGGCGCTCATCGGCAGCACGAACAGCGCCAGTCCGCCGGTCGCCGCCGCCACCGTCCAGCTCGCCTCGCTCGCCGCGACCCCGAACTCGCCCGAGATCAGCGGGAGAAGGGCCTGGGTGGAGTACAGCAGCGCGAAGGTCGCGACACCGGCGAGGAAGAGGGCGAAGCTCATCCGGCGGTAGCCGGGGCCGCCCGGGGTCAGACGGGAGTCGACGACGGCAGAGGCGGGGGAGACGGCGACCACGCGGGTGGACGCCTCGGTACTGGCAGGCATGCCTCGAAGTTACGTACGACTTTGCTCATCCGTCCAATGCATGGATTCGTCATAATCGTTCCCATGGAGCATCAGCAGAGGTCACAGCCGCGCCTGTCACCGTCCAGTGACACAGAAGACATGGTGATGTCGTTGGCGCCGCGGCTCGCCCACTTCGCCGGCGTGGCCCGCACCGAGCACGTCACCCGCGCCGCCCAGGAGATGGACGTACCCCAGTCGACGCTCTCCCGGGCCATGGTCCGCCTCGAGCAGGACCTCGGCGTCGACCTCTTCGCCCGCATCGGCCGCACGGTCTCCCTCACCCCCGCCGGGCGCACCTTCCTCGCCTCGGTCGAACGGGCCCTCGCCGAGATCCGGCGGGCCGCCGACGAGGTCCGTGCCGACGCCGACCCGGCCACCGGCAAGGTCGCCTTCGGCTTCCTGCACACCATGGGCTCGGAGACGGTCCCCGGGCTCATCCGGGCCTTCCGCGCCGACCACCCCCGCGTCCGCTTCAGCCTGGTCCAGAACTACGGCGAGGCGATGATCGAGCGGCTGCGGGCCGGGGAACTGGACCTGTGTCTGACCTCCCCGGTCCCGGACGCCCCCGACCTCGTCGCCCGGCGCCTCGACGAACAGAAGCTGCGGCTCGTGGTGCCCGCCGACCACCCCCTCGCGGCCCGCAGGCGGGTGCGCCTCGCCGAGGCCGCCGAGGAGTCCTTCGTCACCCTGGAGCCCGGCTACGGCCTGCGCCGCATCACCGACGACCTCTGCCAGGAGGCCGGCTTCAAGCCGAGGATCGCCTTCGAGGGGGAGGAGGCGGAGACGCTGCGGGGCCTGGTGGCGGCGGGGCTGGGTGTCGCCCTGCTGCCGCCGCCCGCCTTTCCCCGCCCAGGAGTCGTGGAACTGACGGTCACGGCGCCACGAGCGGCCCGCGAGATCGGCGTCGCCTGGCTCGACGGCCACCCGGACACCCCGCCGGTGGCCGCGTTCAAGAAGTTCCTGCTGTCGAGAAGGGGGAACCTGCTGCCCTGACCTACCGCCGACGCCGGCGCCCGAACCCGGAAGCGAGCGGCATCCGCAGCCCCAGCGGCGGCGGCGCGGCCAGCGCGTCCTGCACCGGCCGGGACAGCACCCGCCCGAACAACGCCCCCATCACGAAGTCCTCGGTCAGCGCCTGCACTTCGGTCCGGTACTGATGCAGCCGGTGCCCGTCGGAGTGCACCTCGAACCGGCACACCTCCCGGTTCGCCTTCTTCGCCCGGGACGCGAGCCGGAACGACAACTCGGGGTCCGCCTGCTCGTCGTTGGTCCCGTGCACGATCAACACCCGCCGCCCCACGAGCTGTTTGACCGGTTCGGGGCTCGCCGCCACATCCTCCTCGGGCAGCCAAGGAGCAACCGCGACAACGGAGTTGACGGCCTCATGCCCACCCGCGCGCAGTGCCGCCCGGGCGCCCATGTCGACGCCGACCAGGGACACGGGGACGTCGCCGTAGCGTCGTACGACCTCGTCGGCGGCCCAGGTCGCGTCGTGCGCGAGATGCGCCTCGCTGCCGTTCCACCCGCGATAGCGGTAGTGCACCAGGTGTGCCGCGAGCCCGTCGGCGTGCCCCGCACGGGCGAGTCGTCGTCCCAACGCCCTTACGGCGGAGGGGAGTCGCATCGAGGCGGGTCTGCGCAGAGAGGTTTCGTCGCCGCCCGGGAGGAGCAGCACCACCCCGCTCACCGCCGCCGGCTCCGGGCCGAGTGTCCTGCCCAGTCGGGCGCTGCGAACCGGCGTCGCTTGCTGTGCCATGACAGAACAGTGTCAGAAGCGCGGGTGTACGACACGGGGCAGGGCGGTCACCGTTACGTATCGGCGGATTCGTACAGCGGGCGCTCTACGCGCGTAGGAGTTAGAGTGCCAGGATGACGAGCCAGACTGACCGGATGGGGAACGCCCCGAGCTCGGACCAGATCCGCCGGGCGCCCAAGGTTCTGCTGCACGATCACCTCGACGGCGGGCTGCGCCCCGGCACGATCGTCGACCTCGCCCGGGACGCCGGGTACACCCAGCTCCCCGAGACCGACGCGGACCGGCTGGGCGACTGGTTCCGCGAAGCCGCCGACTCCGGTTCGCTGGAGCGGTACTTGGAGACCTTCTCGCACACCGTCGGCGTCATGCAGACCCGTGAGGCGCTCACCCGCGTCGCCGCCGAGTGCGCCGAGGACCTCGCCGAGGACGGCGTCGTCTACGCCGAGGTGCGGTACGCCCCCGAGCAGCACCTGGAGAAGGGGCTGACCCTCGAAGAGGTCGTCGAGGCCGTCAACGAGGGCTTCCGGGAAGGCGAGCGCAGGGCCAGGGCGAACGGCCACCGCATCCGCGTCGGCGCCCTGCTCACCGCCATGCGGCACGCGGCCCGTGCCCTGGAGATCGCCGAACTCGCCAACCGCTACCGCGACCTGGGCGTCGTCGGGTTCGACATCGCGGGCGCGGAGGCCGGCTACCCGCCCACCCGGCACCTCGACGCCTTCGAGTACCTCAAGCGCGAGAACAACCACTTCACGATCCACGCCGGTGAGGCCTTCGGGCTGCCGTCCATCTGGCAGGCCCTCCAGTGGTGCGGGGCCGACCGCCTCGGGCACGGTGTGCGCATCATCGACGACATCCAGGTCCACGAGGACGGCACGGTCAAGCTCGGGCGGCTCGCCTCCTACGTCCGGGACAAGCGGATCCCGCTGGAGCTGTGTCCCAGCTCCAATCTCCAGACCGGGGCCGCGTCGTCGTACGCCGAGCACCCGATCGGGCTGCTGCGGCGGCTGCACTTCCGGGCCACCGTGAACACCGACAACCGGCTGATGTCCGGGACCAGCATGAGCCGGGAATTCGAGCATCTTGTCGACGCGTTCGGTTATTCGCTCGACGACATGCAGTGGTTCTCCGTCAATGCGATGAAATCAGCGTTCATTCCTTTCGATGAACGACTTGCGATGATCAATGACGTCATCAAGCCCGGATATGCCGAGCTGAAGTCCGAATGGCTGTTCCAGCAGACCGCCTCCACCAGCGGTTCTGTGGCCGAGGAGGACTGAGCGGGGAAAACCTCGTGTACGGAATGCGGGCGGGTGTTCACCATCCGTCCGCATTTCGATGTTTGCGGCGGGCAGGTTCCCGTGTTTACGGTCATGAACCGCTGACATTCCGCAAAACCATTTCGAGGACGCATTTCATGAAGCAGTCTGCTGCCAAGACCCTCGGTGTCGCCGCCCTCGGTGCCGCCTTCGCCGCCGCCGGCGCGGGTGCCGCGAACGCGGCTCCGGCGGTCCCGAACGCCCCCCAGGCGCTCGGTTCCGTCTCCCAGGGGCTCCCCACCGAGAACGTCGCCAAGGCGCTTCCGGGTGCCGGTGAGGCGCTGGCGCAGGCCCAGCCGGCGGTCGGCACCGGCCTCGCGGTCGCGCAGCCCGCCGTCCAAAGGGCCCTCTCCGACGGTCCGACCAGCCCCCTCGCCGGTCTCCTCGGCGGCCTGCCGATCGGCCAGCTCCTGCCCGGCAACGGCGACGGCAACGGCCTCAACGGCCTGCCGGTCGGCTGAGTCCCGCCGTTCCTCGCACGCGCCGATGGGGCGCGCCCCGTGGTCTCGGGGTGCGCCCCATCGGCGTACGCGCAGGGGTGTCACCAGGCGGTCTGCGCCTTCTCCTCCGAGGGGAACAGGATCCACAGCGCGATGTAGAGCAGGAACTGGGGGCCGGGCAGCAGACAGGACACCAGGAAGATCACGCGCATCGTGGTCGCGGAGGTGCCGAAGCGCCGTGCCAGCGCGGCACACACTCCGCCGATCATGCGGCCGTTGGTGGGGCGGGCGAGGCGGGACATTGCGGCTCCTTCGTGAGCGTTGGTTGTGGTCGGGTCCGGGTGACCCTTTCCAGCTGTCTTCAACGCTACGGAGACGAACGGCACGAAACGTCGCTCTACGGTGCGACCCCGACCCTGGGAATCGTCGGGGTCCTACCCTGAGCCGGCTCCTCCTGGCGGACGGTGGTACGCCGGTGGCGGTCGGTCATGCGGCGGAGCGAGCGGCGGACCGCCGGCACGACCACGAGGTGCGCGAGGGCGACGCCCGCGGTGTTCAGGAACAGCGAGTCGATGTCGAGGACCCGGCCGGGGACGCCGGTCTGGAGCAGCTCTATTCCCAGGGAGATCAGCGCGCCCGCGGCACAGGTGCGGACCAGGGAACCGACGGGGGACGCCCACAGGCGGCCGTGCACCATCGGGAGCAGGAAGCCGAGCGGGGCCAGGAGCGCGAGGCCCTCGCCGATCCGGCGGGCCGCCTCCCGCCCGCCGAGGGCGAGGTCGGCGCGGATGCCGGCGAACGGGTGCACGTTGGTGGGGACGACCCAGGGCACGTCCAGCGGACGCAGCGTGAGCCAGGCGACGAACGCGAGGTGTGCGACCAGGAGGGCACCTCCTGCCACACGGACGCGAAGGGCGGCATTGCCGCCGACGAAGCCTTGACGCTGCACGCCCCCGTAGACGCCCCGCTCGGCACGATCGGTTCCGGAACACCACGAGGTACCTGGGTGAGGTCTGCGCCACATGTGGTGGCCGGCCCCGCGTCAGCCGCCCGTCACCTCGGTCGACGGGGGCTGCCGACTGCCCGGCCGGGAACGGACCTCGTCCGTGCAGTCGTAGCGGCGCGGGGGCGTGGTCGTGGGGCCGCCCAGGATGACGGAGCCGTCGCCCTGGGCCGCGGCCGAGTCGGAGAAGGTGCACACGACCTGGGCGAGGGCGTAGGCGGAGAGCTCGGTGGGCGGGGTGCTCAGCCGGAGCGTGTCCTCGGGGTCCTTGGGGCGCGGCCCGCCGACGGTCGTGCCGCCGCGCACATACGTCTGGTACCCGGCGTCCCGCTCGGCCGCCGACGGGGTCTCGGCGAGCTGGTCGAGAAGTCCTTGCGCGACCAGGACCCGCCGCTCGGAGTCGGCGGTCCCGTCCGGGACGGTGAGGGTGCGGTCGACGGTCACCAGCGACGCCCCGCACAGCAGGAACACCTGGACGGCGAGTCCGCGCGAGGCAGGCTTCGCGGCGTTCGGCTCGGACAGCGAACACCGCACCCGTGAGGGCGCCGGCCCGAAGTCGGTGGGCACCTCGGTGGGCCGGATCCCGCAGCCTGCGACCAGCAGACCGAGCAGGGGGAGCGCAAGCAGCCGCCGCGTGTTCCGCCCGGCGCGCGGCGCGTCCGCTCCCTGGTTACGTTCCCGTGTGGGCTTCATGCCTCCCCCTTCTTCGCGCCGCTGCCGTCCTTCTTGGCCTCCATGAGCTGCTCCGCCAGCTCCGAGGCGTCCCGGGGAAGCCGCAGCGTGAAGACGGCACCTCCGTCGGGGGAGTTCGCCGCGGTGATCTCACCCCCGTGGATGTGGGCGTTCTCCAGGGCGATCGAGAGGCCGAGGCCGCTGCCCTCGGAGCGGGGGCGGGAGGCGCTGGCCTTGTAGAAGCGGTCGAAGACATGCGGGAGGACGTCCTCGGGGATGCCGGGGCCGTGGTCGCGCACCCCGATGACGACCTCGTCGGCCGCGGCACGCACCGAGACCCGCACCGGGGAGCCGCCGTGCTTCAGCGCGTTGCCGATCAGGTTGGCCAGGATCACGTCGAGGCGCCGCGGGTCGAGGCGGGCGTGGATGCCGCGCTCGGCGTCCAGGTCCACCGCGTCCAGCCACGCCCGCGCGTCGATGCACGCGGTGATCTGGTCGGCCAGGTCTACGTCGTCCAGCACCAGCCGGGCCGTGCCCGCGTCGAAGCGGGTGACCTCCATGAGGTTCTCGACGAGGTCGTTGAGGCGGCGCGTCTCGCTGACCACCAGCCGCACGGCCGGCTCGATCATCGGGTCCATCGAGCCGGACTCCGCCTCCAGCTCCTCCTCCAGGATCTCCGTCACGGCCGTGATCGCGGTGAGCGGCGTCCGCAGTTCATGGCTCATGTCCGCGACGAACCGCCGGGACGCGTTGTCGCGGGCCGACATGTCCTCGACCCGCTTCTCGAGCGCCTCGGCCGCGTAGTTGAACGTCCTTGACAGGTCGGCGAGTTCGTCGGTCCCCGACACCCTGAGCCGGGTGTCCAGCCTGCCCTCGCCGAGCCGCCGGGCGGCGACTCCCAGCCGGTGCACCGGCTTCAGTACGGTCGTCGCGGCGGCCTGCGCGAGCAGCGCGGAGCCGATCAGGGCGAGCCCGGTGGCGATCCCCAGCGACCAGGCGAGGGAGTTGAGGTCCTTGGCCTCCGGCTCCAGGGACTTGAGCATGTACCCGGTCGGGCCACCGCCGATCACCCGCGTACCGGCGACCAGATACGGGGTGTCGTGGTCGACGGTCCGCTGCCAGTACAGGTGGTAGGCGTACTTGTTGGCGGAGTCGACCTTCTGCTTCTCGTTCACCGCCTCGCGCAGCGAGACCGGCACGTCCTGGAGGGTGAAGCCGTCCAGGGCGCCCGAATTGCCGTACAGCGTCCGGCCGTTGGCGTCGGACGACACGAGCAGCACACCGAAGCGCTGGCTGCTGCCCGCCATCTGCCCGGCCGCCTGCTGGAGTTCGTCCTGGGTGGGGTCCTCCGGCAGGGCGCCCGCGCGGTTCTGCATCTCCTGCTGGAAGTCCCGCAGGACCGCGTCCTGGGCGCGGGTGAGCACCGCCTCGCGGTTGAGCCAGTAGGCGATTCCGGACGCGGACACGGCGGCGGTCAGCGCCACCAGGCCGAAGACGACGACGAGTCGCAGCCGCAGACTGGTGAAGCGCAGCCGTGACCCCACACCCTTGCGAGCCGCGAACCAGTCGCGGATCCCCCCTTGCGCTTCGGTCACTGAGGCGTGTCCAGCCGGTAACCCACGCCCCGCACGGTACGGATCAGCGTCGGGGACGAGGGCACGTCCTCGACCTTGGCGCGCAGCCGCTGCACACATGCGTCCACCAGGCGCGAGTCACCGAGGTAGTCGTGCTCCCACACGAGCCGCAGCAACTGCTGGCGGGACAGCGCCTGGCCGGGCCGCCGGCTCAGCTCCAGGAGCAGCCTGAGCTCGGTCGGGGTGAGCTGGAGGTCCTCGCCGTTCTTCGTCACGGTCATGGCCGCGCGGTCGATGACCAGGGAGCCGAAGCTCGCCGCGTCGGTCGACTCGCGTTCACCGCGCCGCAGCACGGCCCGGATCCGGGCGTCCAGGACCCGCCCCTGGATCGGCTTGACGACATAGTCGTCGGCGCCGGACTCCAGTCCGACCACCACGTCGATGTCGTCGTTGCGCGCGGTGAGCAGGATGATCGGCAGCTGGTCCGTGCGCCGGATGCGCCGGCACACCTCGAACCCGTCGATGCCGGGCAGCATCACGTCCAGCACGATCAGGTCCGGCCGCTGCTCACGCAGCAGTTTGAGGCCGTCCTCACCGGTGGCAGCGGTGGCAACCCGGTGACCCTGGCGCGTGAGGCTCAGCTCCAGGGCCGTACGGATGGCGTCGTCGTCCTCGATCAGCAACAGGGAAGGCACGGGCTCATTCTGGCCCATGGAGGGGGTGCGGTTCGACCTGTGGGCACACGGAGTCCGTACGGCACTCATCCGTGGGTCCGCTGTGCAATTCCTGAGACGGGCCCCTGTGACAGGTCTGTGACAGTCGGCGGACACGGCCATGAAGGTGCGAGGGCAAGCTTTTCGGCATCGGGCAGGGCAGCACCGCCCGAACGGACCGAACACCGGAAGTCCACGACGGGGGGCGCGAGATGAACACGCTGCACAGCATCAGCACCAGCGCAGTGGTCACGCGGCTGCACGACGTGAACGGGGGCCGGGGTTCTGAGAAGTCCGGTGCGGATGGGGGTCCCTCCCGCGCGAGCGTAGCCGAGCGTGGGGGAGGGCGGGGGTGCGCTCGCGGCACCGGGCGTCAGCACACCGGGTACATGTCGGTGGTTGACACCATCACGGGGGAATCGCACGGGGGATCGTCGTACAGGGAGGACACGGGGGAGCGTCACTCGCTGTCGGAGGCGGAGTTCACCGCCTACGTCCAGGAGCGCCGCGCCTCCCTGTACGCCACCGCCTACCACCTGACCGGTGACCGCTTCGAGGCCGAGGACCTGCTGCAGAGCGCGCTGTTCTCGACGTACAGGGCCTGGGACCGGATCAGCGACAAGGCCGCGGTGGGGGGCTACCTCCGCCGCACCATGACCAACCTGCACATCAGCGCGTGGCGCCGCCGCAAGCTGAACGAATACCCGACCGAGGAACTGCCGGAGACGCCCGGCGACACGGACGCGATGCGCGGCACCGAACTGCGCGCGGTCCTGTGGCAGGCGCTCGCCCGGCTCCCCGAACTCCAGCGCACGATGCTGGTCCTCCGGTACTACGAGGGCCGCACCGACCCGGAGATCGCGGAGATCCTCGACATCAGTGTCGGCACGGTGAAGTCCAGCATCTGGCGGTCCCTGCGCCGCCTGCGTGAGGACGAGGTCCTCAGCTTCGGCCGTGACGAGGAGAACGCCTTCGGGGAGCTCGTCGCCTGAAGGTGGGGGGAAAGCAAGGAAACGGGGGACCAGGGGTACCGGCTGGGGGGCCGGTACCCGTGGGGGGATCAACGGGGATCACGGGGGAAGCACCGAGAAGCGGGACCGGAGGGCCGGGGGGTCCGTCCGGTCCCGCTTTGGTGTGTGCTCAGCGGATCTCCACGAGCCTCGCCCCGGCGCGCGTGTCACCGACGGCGACGGCGTCGGCGGGAGCCCGTCCCTCTACGGCGTACGCGGTGGTCGTGTCCTCTAGGACGCTGCCCCCGGAGTCGCCCGGCGTGTCGTCGCACGCGGCGATCGTGGCGGTGCCCAGCTTCTCGCCCGCGGTGAAGTCGGCCTTGTCGCTGGGCAGATAGCGCCGGTCCTCGAAGGTCACCAACCCCGCACAGGAGGACGCGGCCTCGCCGTCCGCCGTGTCCGCCGTGCAGCCGACGGCCGCCACCAGCATCGCCACCGCCATGACCAGGCGCACATTCGTCATCGGCTTCCTTTCCCGCGGGGACCTGTTTCCGGTCCTACGACGGAGAAGGCGCCGAAGTCGTTCGGCCGGGCGTCGCTCGGCCGGCCCGCTCAGGCCGCCGGAGTCGCCGCCGGTCGGCGACCCGCCGCCGCGGCGGCGAGACGGCCGAGCGCCTCGTCCTTGTCGCAGCGGTGGGCGCCCAGCGCGGTCTGGCGGGCGATGATCGAGCGCTCCAGGCGCATCAGCCGCCAGCCGCGGCGCAGCAGGAACGGCACGGACTTGCGGCCCTCGCGCAGATCCCGCAGGAACCTGCGCCGGAACGTGCGCACCGGACCCCGGCTCAGGCACAGCGCGTCGGCCAAGACCCCGAGTTCCCGGCAGCGGGTGACGATCTCGGCGGCGAAGATGCCCTCCGCGATGAACAGCGGGGTCCGGCCCATCTCGACCGCCTCCTCGCCGGTGCGGGCGCTCAACGAGATGTCGTAGACCGGGATCTTCGTACGGCCCGTGCGGCACAGGTCGACGATCGCCGCCACCGCGGTGTCCGCGTCCCACGAAAGAGGGTGGTCCCAGTCGATGTCGGAGCTCCCCGCCACCAGCGGCAGTGTCGGGTCGTCGCCTTCCTTGTAGAAGTCGTCGAGCCTCAGAACCGGAAGACCGGACCGGGCCGAGAGAAGGGACTTGCCGGAGCCGGAGGGGCCGCAGAGCAGCACGACTCGCATCGGTATGGGCGGTTGGGGACTCACGGGACACCAGTGTGAGGCATTCACCCGCTGTTCATCGACCCCGCGGGTTGGCTTTGAAGCGTGCGTCACACCTCAACTACCCTTCGTGTCGACACGCTTACCCAGTGCACGGAAAAGGTGGCAGAAATGATGGCCCGACACGCGAACCCGACCGCCCAGCGCACGCTCACCGCTCTCGCCGCCGCGGGTGTCGCTCTCGGCGCAGGCGCCGGGGCGGCCGCCGCGGACACCGAGTCGGTCGTCGACGCGCTGCACACCCGGCCGACCTCGCTGGGTGACGTCGATCCCCAGGCCGGGCTTCGGTCCCTCACCGGTACGGTCGGCCATGTCACCGGGCCGGTCGCCGGTCTCAAGCCGAACCCGCTGGCGGGGACGGGGGTCGACCCGCTCGACAACGGGGTCGGGACGCAGGTCGCCGACTTCAAGCCGCTGACTTCGCAGGCGTTGACCCGGCCGGTCGCACAGGCGCAGTCGATCGGGAGCATGCCGGTGGTGGGGCAGGTGGCGGGGTTGCCGAACGGCTGACGGTTGGTGAGGCGGAGAGCCGCGCCCCCGGGAAGGACGAGGGACGCGGCTCTCGGTTGGATCAGGGGGTGCGGCCGAGGTGGGCGACCATGATGTGGATCACCTCATCATCGATTACGTACAGGACCCTGTAGTCGCCGACGTGGAGGCGGCGGATGTCCGGAGATCCGTAAGGGACGGAATCCGCCGGGCGTGGCTGGGTGGCGAGCGCGTCGACGGCCTCGTAGACGGCGGCCAGGCCTGTGGGGTCTTCCTTGAGGAAGCGCACGGCGGCATTCGTAGCGGGCGGCTCCCAGATGATGGAGTACGTCACTCAGCGCAGCCCCAGCATTCGGCCGACCTCTTCGTGAGGGATGCCCGGCCCGAGTGTGCCCTCTGCCTTGCGGCGCCGATAGTCGGCGACCGCCAGGGCGTCTTCGAGGTCCTCTATCACCTGTGGCGACACGAGAAGCGCGGCCACGTGTCCGTGGTCGGTGAGGGCGATGGTCTCGCGGCCGTGGGCGGCGCGACGGACCAGGTCGCCGAGTTGGGAACGGGCTGCGCTGATAGCGATCTCAACCATGGGGCACATGGTGACATAAGTTGAATCTAGTGTGCAGTTGATTCACCCTGGAGGGTGATGGGTCGCGCCTCTCCCGGACGGGGGAGGCGCGACTGGCCGGGAGCGGGCTCTGGCGTCAGTACGCGGAGCCGGACGCTCCCAGCGAACCCGTCGGGTGCCAGACCGTCTTCGTCTCCAGGAAGGCCGTCAGGCGGTCGATGCCCGGAGTCGCCGTCCAGTCGTCCACAGGCTGTGGACGCAGGACGCGCTTCAGGTTGTCCGCCGCCGCGATCTCCAGCTCCTTGGCCAGGATCTCGTCCGCGCCCGCCAGGTCGATCGCGTTGACGTCCTGGTGGGAGGCGAGGGGAGTCGCGATCTCCGCCGTGCGGCCCGAGAGGACGTTGACCACGCCTCCGGGGACGTCCGAGGTGGCCAGGACCTCACCCAGGGAGAGGGCGGGCAGGGGGGACCTCTCGGAGGCCACCACGATCGCCGTGTTGCCCGTCGCGATCACCGGAGCCAGTACCGAGACCAGGCCCAGGAACGACGACTCCTGCGGGGCCAGGACGGCCACCACGCCCGTCGGTTCGGGGGAGGACAGGTTAAAGTACGGGCCCGCCACCGGGTTGCCGCCGCCGACCACCTGGGCGATCTTGTCGGTCCAGCCCGCGTACCAGACCCAGCGGTCGATCGTCGCCGCGACCTGCTCCGCCGCCCTGGACTTCGACAGGCCCTCGGCGTCGGCCACCTCGTGGACGAACTGCGCCCTGCGGCCCTCCAGCATCTCCGCGACGCGGTAGAGGACCTGGCCGCGGTTGTACGCCGTCGCGCCGGACCAGCCGCCGAACGCCTTGCGCGCGGCCACGACCGCGTCACGGGCGTCCTTACGGCTCGACTGCGGCGCGTTCGCCAGCCACTTGCCCTTTGCGTCGGTCACCTCGTACACCCGGCCGCTCTCGGAACGCGGGAACTTCCCGCCGACGTACAGCTTGTAGGTCTTCAGCACGGAAAGTCGGTCAGACATCGAGGTACGCCTCCAGGCCGTGGCGGCCGCCCTCGCGGCCGAAGCCCGACTCCTTGTACCCGCCGAACGGCGAGGTCGGGTCGAACTTGTTGAACGTGTTGGACCAGACGACACCCGCGCGCAGCTTGTTCGCCACGGCGAGGATCCTCGAACCCTTCTCGGTCCAGATGCCCGCCGAGAGGCCGTACTGGGTGTTGTTGGCCTTGGCGACGGCCTCGTCCGGGGTGCGGAAGGTGAGGACCGACAGGACCGGGCCGAAGATCTCGTCGCGGGCGATGGTGTGCGCCTGGGTGACGTTCGTGAAGAGCGTCGGGGCGAACCAGTAGCCGGAGGACGGGAGTTCACACTCCGGGGACCAGGGCTCGGCGCCCTCGGCCGCGCCCTTCTCGACGAGCGAGGTGATCCGCGAGAGCTGTTCGGCGGAGTTGATCGCGCCGATGTCGGTGTTCTTGTCCAGCGGGTCGCCGAGGCGCAGGGTGGACAGGCGGCGCTTGAGCGAGTCCAGCAGCTCGTCCTGGATCGACTCCTGGACGAGGAGGCGGGAGCCCGCGCAGCAGACCTGGCCCTGGTTGAAGAAGATGCCGTTGACGATCCCCTCCACCGCCTGGTCGATCGGGGCGTCGTCGAAGACGATGTTGGCGCCCTTGCCGCCCAGTTCGAGGGTGAGCTTCTTGCGGGTGCCGGCGACCGTGCGCGCGATCTCCTTGCCGACGGCCGTGGAGCCGGTGAAGGCCACCTTGTTCACGTCCGGGTGCGCGACGAGCGCGGCTCCCGTGTCGCCGTAGCCCGGAAGGATGTTGACGACACCCCGGGGCAGGCCCGCCTGGCGGCAGACGTCCGCGAAGAAGAGGGCGGAGAGGGGGGTCGTCTCGGCGGGCTTGAGGACAACGGTGTTGCCGGTCGCGAGGGCCGGGGCGATCTTCCAGGCCAGCATCAGGAGCGGGAAGTTCCAGGGGATGACCTGGCCGGCCACGCCGAGGGGTTTCGGGTGCGGTCCGTAGCCCGCGTGCTCCAGCTTGTCGGCCCAGCCCGCGTAGTAGAAGAAGTGCGCCGCGACCAGGGGCAGGTCGGCGTCGCGCGTCTCCTTGATCGGCTTGCCGTTGTCCAGGGTCTCCAGGACGGCGAGCTCGCGGCTGCGTTCCTGGATGATCCGGGCGATGCGGAACAGGTACTTGGCGCGCTCGGAGCCGGGCAGCGCCGACCACTTCTCGAAGGCCCTGCGGGCGGCCTTCACCGCGCGGTCGACGTCCTCGGAACCGGCCTGGGCGACCTCGGAGAGGACCTCCTCGGTGGACGGCGAGACGGTCTTGAAGACCTTGCCGTCGGCCGAGTCCACGAACTCGCCGTCGATGAACAGCCCGTAGGAGGGCGCGATGTCGACGACCGAGCGGGACTCGGGTGCGGGTGCGTACTCGAATGCGGATGCAGGTGCCATGGTGATCAGTCCACCGTCACGTAGTCGGGGCCGGAGTAGCGGCCGGTGGCCAGCTTCTGACGCTGCATCAGCAGATCGTTCAGGAGCGAGGAGGCGCCGAAGCGGAACCAGTGGTTGTCCAGCCAGTCCTCGCCCACGGTCTCGTTGACCAGGACGAGAAACTTGATCGCGTCCTTGGACGTACGGATGCCGCCGGCCGGCTTCACGCCCACCTGGACGCCGGTCTGGGCGCGGAAGTCACGCACCGCCTCCAGCATGAGGAGGGTGTTCGCGGGAGTGGCGTTGACCGCGACCTTGCCGGTGGACGTCTTGATGAAGTCCGCGCCCGCCAGCATGCCGAGCCAGCTCGCGCGGCGGATGTTGTCGTACGTCGACAGCTCGCCGGTCTCGAAGATGACCTTGAGCCGGGCGGCCGTACCGCAGACCTCGCGCACGGCGACGATCTCGTCGTACACCTTCAGGTACCGGCCCGCGAGGAACGCCCCGCGGTCGATGACCATGTCGACCTCGTCGGCACCGGCGGCGACGGCGTCGCGCACGTCGGCCAGCTTCACGTCGAGGGCGGCGCGGCCGGCCGGGAACGCGGTGGCCACCGAGGCGACCTTCACGCCGGAACCGGCGACGGCCTCCTTGGCGACGGCCACCATGTCCGGATAGACGCAGACCGCGGCCGCGGCGGGGGTTGTCCGGTCGGTCGGGTCGGGGCGGACCGCCTTGGCGCCGAGCGCCCGGACCTTGCCCGGGGTGTCCGCGCCTTCCAGCGTCGTCAGGTCGACCATCGAGATGGCGAGGTCGATGGCGTACGCCTTCGCGGTCGTCTTGATGGAACGCGTACCGAGAGAGGCGGCACGCGCCTCCAGGCCGACCGCGTCCACGCCGGGCAGCCCGTGAAGGAACCGGCGCAGCGTGCTGTCGGACGCGGTCACGTCCCTGAGCGGGTGTGCGGCTGATGCAGTGGTGGGCATGGTCACCAGACGAGCATATCTACGCGCGTAGCGGCTGTACACCCCGGACAGCGGGTTCTGAGGGCACCCGCACACGGGCACCGAGCCGGACGGCGCTTAGGATCGGCCCCATGACGACCGCACCCCCCGAGTCCAGGGACCGCATCTACCGCTCACCCATGGCACTGATCGGCGGCTTCCTCCTCCTCGTCATCATCGGCTGGCTCGGCATCGACGCCGTCGTCTCCGGCACCGGCCGCACGCCGTGGCTCGCGCTCGCCGCCCTGATCCTCGCCGTACCGCTGGTGATCGCGTTCACCCTGCGCCCGGCCGTCTTCGCGAACGACCACCGGCTGCGCATCCGCAACCCCTTCCGCGTGATCGTCGTGCCGTGGGGCGAGGTCGAGATGTTCCGCTCCAGCTACTCGAACGAGCTGTTCGTCAAGTCCGGGGGCAAGTACCAGCTGTGGGCGATCCCGGTCTCCCTGCGCGGCCGCAAGAAGGCGGCGCGGCAGACGGCCCGGCAGGCGGCCCGGCCGTCCGACGCGCGCGGTTCCGGCAGGGGCCTCGGCCTGTTCGGCGGTGGAATGCAGGCGGACGGCTTCGGGGGCCGTGCGCCCGTCCCGGAGGGGCCCACCCGGGCGGAGACCGACAAGATCATGGACGAGCTGCGCGAGCTGCTGGAGGCCCGGGGGAAGGCGAAGACCTCCCAGGGCGAGGTCTCCGTGCGGTGGGCGTACGAGATCGTGGGGCCCGCGGTGGCCGGGGCGGTGCTGCTGACGATCCTCGCGGTGGTGGGGTGACCCGTCTCGGAGTGCCACGCGGGTGTGGCGGGGCGTCTGCTGCGCCGTGAGGCTGTACGCGCGGTCCCCGCACCCCTGAGGGGTACTGGTGCCGTGTAGGCGCCTCAGTAGGCCGAACCCAGCGCCGACGGGGGATCGGGGGCGGGCCCGGGGGAAGTGGCCGTGGTCGGCGATGCCGAGGTAGTAGTCCGCGTCCCACGGGGTCGCCGGGGTGGGCCGGATTCCCCCAAAAATGTTGATTCCGGCTCCACAGGTGACGTGTCCGTTGGATTCCCGCCTCGGCAGGGCCACTTGGCCGGCGGATCCCGGGCCCGGTTCTGGTGAGTCACAAGGGCTTTGTAAGATCCACTCCGACCACGCAAGCCCAATATGGGGGAACACTCATGACCAAGCGCTTTTCCGTTCTGGCCGTTTCCGCGGCCATCGTCGGAGGCTTTTTCATCACGTCGGTACCCGCTCACGCCGCCATGTCGGCCGACCGGGGCGAGGTGTCGGTCAAGGCGTCCGTCACCTGCAACACGAGCCAGCTGCGCCAGCAGATCGCCAACCTCAAGGCCAAGGCCGCGAAGCTGAAGCAGCTGGGGGAGACCGCGGCGGCCAGGAAGGCGCTCAACGACGCGGCCGCCCTGCAGAAGAAGCTCGACGCGTGCATCAAGGCTGACGACGACGCGAGCAAGCCGTTCCCCGGATAGTTTTCCGGTTTCGACGTGTGGCGCTGCCCGTCCCGTTGCAGGGACGGGTGGCGCCACACGCTTGTCCGGTCCGCTGACGCCACTCCGCGTGTTCCGTCACCTCGGGAGCCGCGTTTCGTCGGGTCCCCGGTGACCGGCCCGGGTGCGAGGCCGTGGCCGGCCCGGCTCAGCTGTGGGTCAGCGCCGATGCCCTGACGTCGGCCGTTGGCGGCGGGTGCGGGTGCGGGTGCGGGTGCGGGTGCGGGTGCAGGGCGGTCGCTGACCGGTTCGGATGTCGGGTCGCCGCCGACAGGTTCAGCTGCCGCTCGGTGCCGACGCTCAGCTCCTCGCCGCCGGCGGGTGCAGGTGCAGGGCGGTCGGTGCAGATCCCGGTTGCCGCCGACAGGCTCAGCTGCCGGTCGGCGTCGGCGGGTTCAGTCGGCCGCCGGTCAGCGCCGGTGTTCCGCTGCCGGTCGCCGTCGGTGGGTTCCGTTGCAAGGGGGCGCTGACCGGTTCAGCTGATGGCCGTTGGCGGCGGAGTCAGATGCCCGCCGCCGTCGACAGGTCCCGCTTGATGGTGGTCAGGAGGTCGGTCGCCCTGGTGCGGGCCGCCGGGAGGTCGGCGTGGGTGGCGACCGGGACGACCACTTCCAGGTAGCACTTCAGCTTGGGCTCGGTGCCGCTCGGGCGGACGATGACGCGGGCGCCGTCCAGCGTGTAGCGCAGGCCGTCGGTGGGCGGCAGCCTGTCCGTGCCCTGCGTGAGGTCCTCGGCCCGGGTGATGGCCAGGCCCGCGAGCTCGGTCGGCGGGTGTTCGCGGAGCTGCTTCATCGCCCGGGCGATGACCGACAGGTCCTCCACGCGCACGGAGAGCTGGTCCGTGGCGTGCAGGCCGTGGGTCACGGCGAGGTCGTCGAGGAGGTCGGGAAGCGTACGGTTCCGTTCCTTCAGCTCGGAGGCGAGCTCCGTGATGAGCAGGGCCGCGGTGATGCCGTCCTTGTCCCGTACGCCCTCGGGGTCCACGCAGTAGCCGAGGGCCTCCTCGTAGCCGTAGCGCAGGCCCTCCACGCGGGCGATCCACTTGAAGCCGGTGAGGGTCTCCTCGTAGGGGAGGCCCGCCTTCTCGGCGATCCTGCCGAGGAGGGAGGAGGAGACGATCGACTCGGCGAAGGTGCCCTGTGCTCCGCGGGCCACCAGGTGGGCGGCGAGGAGCGCGCCCACCTCGTCGCCACGCAGCATGCGCCAGGCGCCGTCCTCCTTGACCGCCACCGCGCAGCGGTCCGCGTCGGGGTCGTTCGCGATGATCAGGTCCGGGTCCGTCTCCCTCGCCTTCGCGAAGGCGAGGTCCATCGCGCCGGGCTCTTCCGGGTTGGGGAAGGCGACGGTCGGGAAGTCGGGGTCGGGCTCGGCCTGTTCGGCGACGAGTTCCGGGGCGGGGAAGCCGGCGCGGGCGAAGGCGGCGAGGAGGGTGTCCTTGCCGACGCCGTGCATCGCCGTGTAGACGGTGCGGGCGGTGCGGGGGGAGCCGGCGGCGAGTACGGCGTCCGTGCGGGCGAGGTAGGCGTCGAGGACGCTGTCGTCGAGGGTCTCCCAGCCGGTGTCGGGGCGCGGGACGTCGTTCAGGGAGGCGATCGCGGCGATCTCCGCGGCGATGTCCGCGTCGGCCGGCGGGACGATCTGGGAGCCGTCGCCGAGGTAGACCTTGTAGCCGTTGTCGCGGGGCGGGTTGTGGCTGGCGGTGACCTCCACGCCGGCCACCGCGCCGAGGTGCCTTATCGCGTAGGCGAGGACGGGGGTGGGGAGGGGACGGGGGAGGACCGCCGCCCTGAGGCCCGCGCCGGTCATCACGGCCGCGGTGTCCCGCGCGAAGTCGGCGGACTTGTGGCGGGCGTCGTAGCCGATGACCACGAGGCCGTCGGTGCTGCCCTGCTTCTTGAGGTACGCGGCGAGACCGGCGGCGGCCCGGATGACGACCGCGCGGTTCATGCGCATCGGTCCCGCGCCGAGTTCGCCGCGGAGACCGGCGGTGCCGAACTGGAGGGTGCCGCTGAAGCGGGCGGCGAGTTCGGTGACGTCTCCGGCCTCGATGAGCCCCGCGAGCTCGTCGCGGGTGTCCGGGTCGGGGTCCTCGGCGAGCCAGGTCCTGGCCCGGGCGATGAGATCGTCGTGCACGGTTGCCTCCGGCGGTTGGGCGGTTCTTGTGCGGCTTGGTGGGGGCGGGCGTTTTGCGCAGTTCCCCGCGCCCCTGGGTGCCTGCGGCGGCCTGGTTCGGCTTCGGTGGGGGCTTGTGTAGCGCATGCGGGTGCGTTGTGGGTCGGGGCCGGGGTGGGGGGTGTCCGTCCTCGGTCCGGCGGCTCGGCTGCTTCAGAGGGGCTCGGTGACGGACGCCGGCCGCTGCGGGCGG